>JAGRLL010000108.1:8668-12286 GCA_020441855.1 Nitratireductor sp. | reverse complement strand
CGGCGAGGAAAACCGCGGCCTCAACGCCATGTTCGTGATGATGAACGAAGCACGCCTCGGCGTCGGCCTGCAGGGGCTTGCGATCTCCGAGGTCGCCTACCAGAACGCGGTCGAATACGCAAAGGAACGCATTCAGGGCCGCTCGCTGACCGGACCCAAGGCGCCCGACAAGAAAGCCGACCCGATCATCGTCCACCCGGACGTGCGGCGCATGCTGATGAACATCAAGGCGATCAACGAAGCAGGCCGCGCCTTCATGCTGTGGACGGCGCTGAAGGGCGACATCGTCCATCGCTCGCAAAACGAGGAAGACCGCCGGAACGCCGACGACCTGATGGGGCTGCTGACCCCTATCGTCAAGGGCGTGCTGACCGACAAGGGCTTCGAGAACGCGGTCATGGCGCAGCAGGTGTTCGGCGGCCACGGCTATATCGAAGAACATGGCATGAGCCAGTTCGTGCGCGACGCGCGCATCGCCATGATCTACGAAGGCGCCAACGGCGTGCAGGCGCTCGATCTCGTCGGCCGCAAGCTGCCCAAGGACGGTGGCCGCGCGCTGCGCACCTTCATCGAGGAAGTCAACGGCTTCACCGGCGCCCATCGCGACAACGAAAAGATGGCGCCCTACACCAAGCCGCTGCGCGGCGCGGTCAAGGCGCTTGAGGGCGCCACGATGTGGCTGATGCAGAACGGCATGAAAGACCCCAACAATGCGGGCGCCGCCTCGATGGACTACATGCACCTGATGGGTCTCGTGGCCCTCGGCTACATGTGGGCGATCATGGCGGAAAAGTCGCTTGCCGCGCTTGGAGAAGGTGGAAACGACAAGACCTCCTTCCACGAAGGCAAGCTCGCCACGGCGCGCTATTTCATGGAGCGCATCCTGCCGGAAGCGCAGGCGCATCTGGCCCGCATCGAATCGGGCGCCGATGCGATGATGGCGCTCGACGCGGAGGCTTTCTGAGCCACAATCCACGGCTTCCCGACCACAAGGCCGGGGAGATTCGTCTGTTCAGCTTTGAACTTATTTGCTAGGGGTGGGCACGGCGTGCGACGACCGGACGGATGCGACCGGTTTCAGGAAGCAGCGGCCGCCGAACCGGGGAATGGAGGTCCAATTGTCGAGTAATCCAGCCAGCATTCTCGGCGTGGCGGCGCCCGCCTGGGAGAGCGAGGATGTCGCGATGGTGCGCGACATGTCGACCAAGTTTCTGGAGAGCGAAGTCGCGCCGCATTACGACGAATTCGAGAAGAACGAGATCGTGCCGCGCGAGATCTGGCAGAAGGCCGGCGCGAACGGTCTGCTGTGCGCCTCCATGCCGGAGGCATATGGCGGCGCTGGCGGCACCTACGCCCATGAAGCAGCAATCTCCGAGGCCATCGGGCGCGTCGGCGTCGACGGGTTTGGCATTGCGCTGCACAACGCCATCGTCGCGCCCTACATCCTTCACTACGGCTCCGAGGAGCAGAAGCAGAAATGGCTGCCGAAGCTTGCGACGGGCGAAATGATCGGCGCCATCGCCATGACGGAACCGGCGGCGGGCTCGGACCTGCAGGGCGTGAAAACGAGCGCGCGGATCGACGGCAACCATTACTTCATCAACGGCTCGAAGACCTTCATCACCAATGGCCAGAACGCCAATCTGATCATCGTCGTGTCGAAGACCGATCCCGCAAGGGGCGCGAAAGGCACCTCGCTCATCGTCGTCGAGACCGACGAGGTGACGGGTTTCGAACGTGGCCGCAACCTCGACAAGGTGGGGCTGAAGGCCAACGACACGTCGGAACTCTTCTTCAACGACGTGCGCGTGCCGACCTCCAACCTGCTCGGGCACGAGGAAGGCCAGGGCTTCGTCCAGCTCATGCAGCAATTGCCGCAGGAGCGCCTGCTGATCGCCAACCAGGCGATTTCGGCGATCGAGCGCGCACTGGCACTGACAATCGACTACGTGCGCGAGCGCAAGGCGTTCGGCAAGGCGATCATCGAGTTCCAGAACACGCAGTTCAAGCTCGCGCAATTGAAGGCGGAGGCCGTGCAGGCGCGCGTCTTCACCGACTGGTGCGTCGGGCAGCATCTCGAAGGCCGGCTCGACAGCGCCACGGCTTCGATGGCGAAGATGCTGACCACCGATCTTCAGTGCAAAGTGATGGACGAGTGCCTGCAATTGTTCGGCGGCTATGGCTACATGAACGAGTATCCGATCGCGCGCATGTTCCGCGACGCCCGGGTGCAGCGTATCTATGGCGGCACCAACGAGATCATGAAGCTGCTGATCGCCCGTTCCCTTTAGGATGCGCGTATATTAAGCAGAAACGCTCCAACCAGACCGCTTCGAGGCAAGGGAGAAGATCATGGCCAAGGGATACTGGATCGCACATGTCGACGTTCGTGATCCCGAGACCTACAAGCTCTACGTCGAGGGCGCGAAAGGCGCTTTCGAGCGTTTCGGCGCAAAGTTCCTGGCGCGCGGCGGCCCGTTCGAAATGCTGGAAGGCGAGGATATCGGCAAGCGCCATGTCGTGATCGAGTTCGACAGCCTCGAAACCGCCAAGGCCTGCTACAATTCCGCCGAATATCAGGCCGCGCGCGAACATCGCCTGCCCGTCGCCACCGCGACCATGCTCGTCGTCGAAGGGGTCGAGTAGTGACCGACTACACGCTTCATTGCTTCGTCGAATCCGGCAATGCCTACAAGGTGGCGCTGATGCTGCAGCTTGCAGGCGCCGACTGGCAGCCGGTCTGGAACGACTTCTTCCGTGGCGGATCGCGCACCCCGGAGTTCCTGGCGCTCAACGAGATGGGCGAGGTTCCTGTGCTGGTCGATCACACGCAGGACGACCTCACGCTATCGCAGTCGGCGCTGATCCTGTGGCATCTGGCGGACCGCTACGACCAATTCGCGGCGCGCAACGCGAACGAGCATCGCGAAGTCCTGCGATGGATGTTCTGGGACAACCACAAGCTCACCAGCTACATCGCGACCTACCGCTTTCTTGTGCGCTTCGCCGGCAAGGAAGGCTCGCCCGAAGCCGAGTTCATGAAGGGGCGCGCGATCAGTGCGATCAAGGTCTTCGAACGCCATCTGACCGGGCGCGACTGGGTCGCCGCCGACCGGCCGACCATCGCCGACATTTCCTGCGCGGGCTATCTGTTCTGGCCCGATCATTACGGTATGGACTGGAAGGATTTTCCGGCGATTGCCGCATGGACCGAAAGACTGAAGACACTGAAGAACTGGGCCGCGCCGGAGGCGATCCTGCCTTCGGGCCCGCAAGGGTAACTCGCGGCAAACCGAACGATCCAAGGAGAACGGACATGCCAGAGGCATTCATTTACGACCATGTTCGCACGCCGCGCGGACGCGGCAAGAAGGATGGCAGCCTGCACGAAGTGCCGGCGGTGCGCCTCGCCGCGCATACGCTGGAAGCGATCCGGGACCGCAACGAACTCGACACGTCCACCGTCGACGACATCATTTTCGGCTGCGTCGATCCCGTCGGCGAAGCCGGTTCGGTCATTCCGCGCGCCGCGGCCATCGAGGCCAAATACGACACCAGGGCGCCCGGCATGCAGATCTCGCGTTTCTGCGCCTCGGGCCTCGACGCCGTCAATCTGGG
>JAGRLL010000108.1:2890-8599 GCA_020441855.1 Nitratireductor sp. | reverse complement strand
GTCGGCATGGGCGCGTCGGGCGGCGCGTGGGCGATGGACCCCTCTGTCGCCGTTCCGGGCTATTTCGTGCCGCAGGGCATTTCCGCCGACCTGATCGCCACCAAATACGGCTTCTCCCGCGACGACGTGGACGCCTATGCGGTGGAGAGCCAGAAGCGCGCCGCGAAGAGCTGGGAAGAAGGCCGCTTCAAGAAATCGGTCGTTCCGGTCAAGGACATCAACGGCATCACCATTCTCGACCGTGACGAACACATGCGGCCCGGCACCGACATGCAGTCGCTTGCCTCGCTCGACCCGTCCTTCGTGATGATGGGCGAGATGGGCGGTTTCGACGCCGTTGCCGTCCAGCGCTACCCGGAAGTGGAAGCCATCAACCACGTCCACCATGCCGGCAATTCGTCGGGCATCGTCGACGGTTCGGGCGCCGTTCTGCTCGGCAACAAGAAGGCCGGCAAGACCATGGGGCTGACGCCGCGCGCGCGCATCAGGTCGTTCACCAATATCGGCTCGGAACCGGCGATCATGCTGACCGGTCCGGTCGACGTGACCGAAAAGCTGCTCAAGCGCGCGAAGATGACGATCGGCGACATCGACCTGTTCGAGCTGAACGAAGCCTTTGCCTCCGTCGTGCTGCGCTACATGCAGGCCTTCGACATCGACCACGCCAAGATGAACGTCAATGGCGGCGCGATCGCCATGGGCCATCCGCTCGGCGCGACCGGCGCGATGATCATGGGCACCGTGCTCGACGAACTGGAGCGCCGCGACCTCAATACCGCGCTGGTGACGCTGTGCATCGGCGCCGGCATGGGCACCGCGACGATCATCGAGCGGGTGTAAGCTTCAATGTACCAGCCCGCCTATTTCCGGGTTGAGGATCGTGCCGCACTGATCGAGGCGGCGCAGCGCATCCAGCTTGCCTGCATCGTGACCGGTGCGGGCAGCGAAATGCATGCCACCCACGCACCCTGCTTGGTCAGGCTGGATGGCGACGATCCCTGCCTGGAATTCCATGTCGCGAGAGCCAATCCCCATTGGCAACTCGACCTGTCCGGGCCGAGTCTTGCGATATTCCAGGGCGAGCAGAGCTACATCCATCCGGGCTGGTACCCGACCAAGGCGAAAGCCGGCAAGGCGGTGCCGACCTGGACCTATGTGAGCGTTCACATGCACGGCACGCTCGAAATCATCGACAAGGCGGACGAACTCAGACGTCACCTCGATGAACTGACCGCATTCAACGAGGCAGGCCGCGCGGAGCCGTGGCAGGTTTCGGACGCACCCGCCGACTATCTCGACAAGATGTCGCGGGCGATCGTCGGGCTGAGAATGCGGGTCGCCAGGATCGAGGGCGCCTGGAAGCTCAACCAGCACAAATCGGAAGAAGATCATTTTGGCGTACTGGCCGGCCTGAACGAATCGGGTCCGGCCGCCATGGCTGTTGCCGCCTCGATGGCGCAGGCCAGGGCGATCAAGGAGAGGAATTGAAATGACCTATACGAACTTCACAGTTGAAACCGACGCGGACGGCATCGCGGTCGTCACCTGGGACATGCCCGGCAAATCGATGAACGTCATCGATCAGTCCGTGGTCGAGGACTTCAACAAGATCGTCGAAGCCATGGCGGGCGACGAGAAGGTCAAGGGCGTCGTGCTGACCTCCGGCAAGGAGAGCTTTTCGGCGGGTGCCGACCTTTCCATGCTGCAGGGCTCATTCGCGACCTATCAGAAGATGAAGGCCAAGGACCCCGAGGAAGCCGCCAAGTTCCTGTTCGAGAATTCGTCCTTCCTGCAGCGCATCTGCCGCAGGCTGGAAACCTCCGGCAAGCCCTGGGTCGCGGCGATCAACGGCATCGCGCTCGGCGGCGGCTTCGAATTGTGCCTGGCCTGCCACGGACGCGTGATGGCGGAGACCCCCAAGGCCAAGGTCGGCCTGCCTGAAGTCAAGGTCGGCCTGTTCCCCGGCGGCGGCGGCACGCAGCGCGTGCCGCGCCTGATCGACACGCAGGAAGCCCTGACCATGCTTCTGCAGGGCAAGAATTACGACGCCGCCAAGGCCAAGCGTGTCGGCCTCGTGCACGAGACCGCAGAGCCCGGGAAGCTGATCGCGACCGCGAAGAAGATGATCCTGGACGGGCTCAGCGCCGTGCAGCCCTGGGACGAGAAGGGCTTCCGCCTGCCGGGCGGCCCGGTCTATTCGGCCAAGGGCGCGCAGCTCTTCCCGCCGGCGGCAGCGATCTATCGCCGCGAGACCTACGACAATTATCCCGGCGCGCGCTGCATCATAAAATGCGTGTATGAGGGCCTGCTGCTGCCGATGGATGCAGCGCTGCGCGTCGAAAGCCGCTATTTCGCCCATGTGCTGACGACGACGGAAGCGGGCATGATGATCCGTTCGCTGTTCCTGTCGAAGCAGGAACTCGACAAGGGCGCCCGCCGCCCGACTGACGTGCCGGCATCGAAGATCAAGAAGGTCGCCATTTTGGGCGGCGGCGGCTTCATGGGTGCGGGCATCGGCTACGTGACGGCCAAGGCCGGCATCAAGGTCGTGCTGATGGACCGCGACGAGGAAGCTGCGGCCAAGGGCAGAGAACATTCCGCCGGCATCGAGGACCGCGCCATCTCCAAGGGCCGCTCGACCCCCGAAGCCAAGGAAAAGCTGCTCTCCTTCATCGAGACCACGACGGATTATTCGGCACTCGCCGATGCCGACCTCGTCATCGAGGCGGTGTTCGAGGATTCGAACATCAAGAAGATCGTGACGGAAGAAGCGGCCAAGCACATGAAGCGCGGCGCGATCTTCGCCTCCAACACCTCGACGATCCCGATCACCGGGCTCGCCAAGAACTTCCCGCGCCAGAAGCAGTTCATCGGCATTCACTTCTTCTCGCCGGTCGACCGCATGATGCTGACCGAGATCATCATGGGCAAGAAGACCGGCGACAAGGCGCTGGCCGTCGCGCTCGATTATGTGCGCGCCATCAAGAAGACGCCGATCGTGGTCAACGATTCGCGAGGCTTCTACATCAACCGCATGGTGCTGCGTTACATGAACGAAGCCTACAACATGCTGATCGAGGGTGTGCCGCCGGCAATGATCGAGAACGTCGCCAAGGCCGCCGGCATGCCGGTGGGTCCGCTGGCGCTGACCGACGAGACGGCAATCGATCTGGCGCACAAGATCATGCACCAGACGATCCGCGATCTCGGCGAGAAGGCCGTCGATCCGCGCCATGTCGAACTGATCGACAAGATGGTCGAGGAACTGGGCCGCTTCGGGCGCAAGAACGGCAAGGGCTTCTACGACTATCCGGCAAAGCCCGCCAAGAAGCATCTGTGGCCGGGCGCCGCCGAACTGTATCCGCAGCAGGATCCCGACAAGATCGACACGCAGGAATTGCGCGACCGCTTCCATGCCGTGATCGCGATGGAAGCCGCGCGCTGCGTCGAGGAAAAGGTCGTCACCGACATGCGCGAGGCCGATGTCGGCTCGATCCTGGGCTTCGGCTTCGCGCCGTTCACCGGCGGTGCGATCTCCTATATCGACGGCATGGGCACGACGAAATTCGTCGAGCTGCTGAAAAAGCTGCAGCGGAAATACGGCAAGCAATTCAAGCCGAACAGGCTGCTGCTGGACATGGCTCAGAACAACGAGCTCTTCTATGTCCGCTTCAATCCCAAGCCGGAGGCGGCACAGAAAAAGGCGGCCTGACGCGCCTTTCTCCCGAACGCGAATGCCAAACCCCGGCCCGCAAGGCCGGGGTTTTTGTTTGAACCCGGAGCGTAAAGGGAGACCCGCCTCTACGCCGGGCGACGCCAGAGAATGTAGAAACCTTCCGATTGCGTGCTCGCCGCGTAATAGGTCCCAGGTTCGTGGACGAGCACTTCGAGCGTACCGGCCTGTTCGAGCTCGGCGATCTTGTCCTCGAAGCCCGCCGGCTGCCAGACATCCTTGTGCACGGTGCAGGCAAAAAGGCCGCCGGGCCGCAGCACGCGAAAGAGTTCGTCGAGACAGGCTGCCCCGACATGGGCGTGTGTGAAGGTGCCCGTGCAGATCATGGCGTCATAGCAGGCATCGGCCAATGCCAGCGGAGCGTTCAGGTCGGCTTCGATCCGTTCGGCGTAGATGCCGCGCGCCCCTGCCACGTCCAGCATTTCCGGCGAGAAATCGAGCGCGTCAATTTGTTTGAAACCGCGCGACGCCAGTTCCACGCCGGCAAGGCCGGTACCGCACCCGACATCGAGAATTCTGGCGTTTGTGTCCTGAAGGCTGTCGGCCAGCGAAGAGGCCGTGCACGCCGGGGTGAGATAGCCGAGCCCGTCGAGCATGGCGGAATCGTAGGTCGTCGCCCAATCGCGATAGAGCGCCTTCGCTTCGGCCTCGTCGCTCAGCGCATAGGCGCGTGCCAGCAATTCCTCCGGTGACTGTTTCATGTGCCTCGACCCCTGTCGTTTGCCACGCCATCGCGAACTGTTGATGGGAGGCTCCTCTTGCGATCAATCCCTCCCGATGTACCTTGCCGGGCAAATGGCGTCAAAATGCCGGGCTTCGGAGGCGGGAGGGCAGCATGCGCGAAGCGATCGACTATTATTTCACGGTGATTTCACCCAACGTCTATCTCGGTCACAAGACCCTCATGGAAATCGCGAGGCGCCACGACGTGCCGGTCCATTTCCGGCCGGTCGTGCTCGGCAGCCTCTGGGAGCAATCGGGTTCGGTGCCCCTGCCCCAGCGTTCGGCCATGCGCCAGCGCTACCGGTTCGTCGAATTGCAGCGTCTGGCCGAGTTGCGCGGCGAGAGGATCAACCTCAGGCCCGCGCACTTCCCAACCAATCCGCAACTTGCCGATCGCAGCGCGGCCGCGATCGTGCTTGCCGGCAGCAATCCGGACGGTTTCGTCTATGCGGCGACACATGCGGTCTGGGCCGACGAAAAGGATGTCGCCGATGAAGATGTCGTCGCCGATCTGCTCGCAGGCCAGGGCCACGACGCCTCTGCGATCCTCAAAGCGGCCGCCGGCGAGGAAGCCGCCGCGGCAATGGCGGCCAACAGCAAGGCTGCAAGCGCGGCCGACGCCATCGGTGTGCCGGCCTATGTCTACAGGGGCGAGACCTTCTGGGGGCAGGACAGGCTGGAATTGCTCGAGCGCATGATCGCGACGGGCCGCGAGCCCTACCGCACGCTGTGATTCCAGGCGCTGTTGCGCCTGTGCCACGCTTGGCCACGCTCGGGTTTGCAGGGGTAGACTCGTGTGGACATCGCGTCTACGGTTTCAAGGAATAATTTCCTTGCGGCATTTCCAAATGGCGGTGGCGCGACATCATGGGCGGTGGGCGCATGCTATCCCATGAAGGGGTTTGGGCGGCAATCGATTCTCTTGCCGAGAAAAAACAGCTGACCCCGTCCGGCCTTGCCCGGGCGGCGGGGCTCGATCCGACCAGCTTCAACAAATCGAAACGGGTGACCGGCGCCGGACGGCCGCGCTGGCCCTCGACGGAATCGATCGCGCGCGTGCTGCGGGCCACCGATACGAGCCTCGAGCAATTCATGACGCTTATCCCCGGCCACCGGGCAAAAGCCCCGCGCGAGGATTCGCTGAAGCAATTGCCGGACAAGTACGGCCTGCCCGGCGAATTGCAGGTGCCGCTGATCGGCTTCGCCCAAGCCGGCGTTGGCGGTTTCTTCGACGATGGCGGCTTTCCCGCCGG
>JAGRLL010000108.1:0-2835 GCA_020441855.1 Nitratireductor sp. | reverse complement strand
GTCTCCGGCGATTCCATGCTGCCGCTCTATCGTGAAGGCGATGTCATCATCGTCGCGCCCGGGGCCAGCATCCGCAAGGGCGACCGCGTGGTGGTGAAGACCCTCGACGGGGAAGTCATGGCGAAACTGCTCGTGCGGCGCTCGTCGAAGGTGATCGAACTCAAATCGCTCAATCCCGAACATTCCGACCGGAGCTTCGCGCCGGAGGAAATCGACTGGATAGCCCGCATCATCTGGGCGAGCCAGTAGAAGCGGGAACGAATCGGCGGACCGAGATACGAGGCAGAATGCGCGTTCTTGCAGGCATAGTTGTTGCCCTCATCTGCGTGACGGCCGCGATTTTGTATGCCGCCCTGAACGCAAGCCGATTGCCGCCTTCACCGCTTGTGGAAATCGCGAAACCCGCTCCCGCACCACAGATGGATGCGCAGACGGATGCGGGAATACCGCATAAAGAAATTGCCAGCGCTCCGGCGGTTCCACCCACTCCGGAACCGGTTGCAGAGCCTGCCCCCGATCCCGCCCCCCGGCCGGAGAATGAGCAAGGAAGCGAGACCGCGCTCGAACCGGTACGCCGCGACATCCGCAACGTTACCCCGGACCGTGTGCTGCCCGGACCCGACATCGCCGAACGCATGATCGAACGGCTGCCGGCGGTAGTGCCCCCGCCCCCGCCGCCACGTCCCGAAGAGCCCGAGCGCTGGCGGCGCGCGCTGGTCGTCGCGCCCGGCGTGCTGAAATCGGGAGGGAAACAGATCGTCATCGCAGGCATCGATCCGCTTGGCGGGGAAACCGAGTGCAACGCGGCGGACGGGACAGCATGGCCCTGCGGCAAGTTCGCAAGCGCCGCACTTCGCCGCCTTGTCCGGCAACGCCCGGTCGAGTGCGATCCTGTCGAAATCCAGGTTGCGGCGCGGGGCGGTACGCAAGGCGATAGCACAGCCGAAACACTGGAGCAGAGACTGTCGGCAACGCTGGAGCGTGCGCCGGCAAATGACGGCGGTATCGTCACGCGCTGCAAAATTGCGGGGCGCGACATCGGCGAATGGATGGTCGAACAGGGTTGGGCGTCACCGCAGCCGGGCAGCGGATACGATGAGGCGCTCGCGAAGGCGCGTGAAGCCGGACGCGGACAATGGCGCAGGAAGGCGATTGCGGGCCTTCCCCAATCTGGCCTGCCCAGCGCGGCGACAATCCAGGCCGCGACCGAAGCGGGGCCGCTTCTCGCACCGGGCATGAGCGCCTCCGACGCGCTGGTGCCACTGCCGGAAACGGCGGCACTGCCGGCAGAACCCGCGACGGTCGAATCCTTGCCGCAGACGCCGGCAAAACCTGTCGAGCGGGGTGGGCTCGATCGCTAGAGCAATTCCAGGAAATGTGGAAACCGGTTCCGCGCCCGCAATTGCGGCGCAACGGAAGGCCGGATTGTCTCCTCGATCGGGAGAAAAGACGAAACGCTGCGGACGGCTCAGGCCTGATCGGCGACCAGTTTGCCCGCCAGCGCCTCGGCGATCAGCGCACGCGTGCGACCGATGCCGTAGAGCGCGACGAAGGAACCGAAGCGCGGCCCCTGCTCCTGGCCGAGCAATACCGAATAAAGCGTGCGGAACCATTCGCGCAGATTCTCGTAGCCTTCTTCCTTGCCGACCTCGAAGACCACGTCCTGGATGGCCTCGCCCTTGGTGTGGTCATCGAGCGCGGCCAGACGAACGTCCAGCTTCGCCAGCGCGGCGCGCTCGTTGTCGTCGGGCGCGCGGAACTTCTTGGTCGGCTTGACGAAATCCTCGAAGTAGCGGATCGCGTAGCCGACGAGTTCATCAAGCTTGGGATGGTTTTCGGGCGTCGCGCCCTCGTGATAGGACGAGATGAAGCCCCACAGGATCGACTTGTCGTGCGCGTTCGAGGCGCTGACGAGATTGAGCAGCATGTTGAAGGAGACCGGCATGTCCACGACCGGCGGCTCGCCGGCATGGATGTGCCAGACCGGATTCTGCAGGCGCTGCGCCATGTCCTGGCGGCCATAGGCTTCCATATGCTGGAAATAGTCGTCGACGGCGCGCGGAATGACGTCGAAATAGAGACGCTTGGCCGTCTTCGGCTTCTGGAACATGAACAGCGACAGGCTCTCGGTCGGCGCGTAGGTCAGCCATTCGTCGATGGTCAGGCCATTGCCCTTCGACTTCGATATCTTCTCGCCGTTCTGGTCGAGAAACAGTTCGTAGACGAAATGCTCCGGCGGGCGGCCGCCGAGCGCCCGGCAGATGCTGTCGTAGACCATCATGTTGGGGCCGTGGTCCTTGCCGAACATCTCGAAATCGACGCCGAGCGCGGCCCAGCGCGCGCCGAAATCGGGCTTCCATTGCAACTTGACGCGGCCACCCGTGATCGACTGCGTCACTTCCTCGCCATCCTCGTCGAGATAGGTGACGGTACCATCGGAGGCATTGACCTGCTTCATCGGCACGTAGAGGACTCTGCCGGTCTTGGGCGATATCGGCAGGAAGGGAGAATAGGTCGCCCGGCGTTCCGGGCCCAGCGTCGGCAGCATGATCTCCATGATCGCGTCGTAGCGCTCGGCCACCCGTTGAAGGATGCCGTCGAAGCGGCCGGACTTGTAGTACTCGGTGGCGCTGGCGAATTCGTAGTCGAAGCCGAAGGTGTCGAGGAAGCGGCGCAGCATCGCATTGTTGTGATGGCCGAAGCTCTCGTAATCATTGCCGAGAGAATCGGGACCAAACGGATTGGGCACGACGGTCAGCGGCTTGTGCAGATGCGGCTCCAGCATTGCCTTGTCCGGCACGTTGTCCGGAATCTTGCGCATGCCGTCCATGTCGT
>JAGRLL010000107.1:13826-14311 GCA_020441855.1 Nitratireductor sp. | reverse complement strand
TCGATACAAGGGATCGGGCGCGAGCGCGCGAAGACGCTCGGAGCTGATTGCGTGCTTGCACAAACAGGCCCGATGCACTATATGCGCGGCCATTCCACACGCGGGACTTGCGCAGCCGGCCCCAGCCTCCGGGTTTCGAAGCCGAAACCATGGCATTGCCGGCAAGGTTTGATTTCGGTCGAACCATGCGTTCCGGTGACCTGCAGCCATCCATGTTCTGGATCTGCGGTTCATTTCCCGCGGAGGTTCAACCGGTAAAGGATACCTATCATGGCGCTGCCAGATTTCACCATGCGCCAGCTTCTCGAAGCTGGCTGCCATTTCGGCCATCAGACCCACCGCTGGAACCCGAAAATGTCCCGTTACATTTTCGGTTCGCGCAACAATGTCCACATCATCGATCTGGCGCAGTCGGTTCCGCTGCTGCATCAGGCGCTTAAGACGATCTCCGACGTCGTGGCCGGCGGTGGTCGCGTGCTTTTCGT
>JAGRLL010000107.1:0-13750 GCA_020441855.1 Nitratireductor sp. | reverse complement strand
GCTCGGCGGCATGCTGACCAACTGGTCGACCATCTCCAACTCGATCAAGCGGCTTCGCCAGGTCGAGGAATTGCTTGAGAGCAACGAGGCCGACCGCCTGACCAAGAAAGAGCGCCTGATGCTGACGCGCGAGCGCGACAAGCTGGAGCGTGCGCTGGGCGGCATCAAGGACATGGGCGGCACGCCCGATCTGCTGTTCGTGATTGACACCAACAAGGAATCGATTGCCGTCAAGGAAGCGCGCCGGCTCAACATTCCGGTCGTTGCCGTGCTCGACACCAATTGCGACCCCGACGCGATCAACTATCCGATCCCGGGCAATGACGATGCGGCGCGCGCCATTGCGCTCTATTGCGAACTGGTCGCCAAGGCCGCGATCGACGGCATCGCGCGTCAGCAGGGCAGCGCCGGCGTTGACCTCGGCGCGGCAGTGGAAGCACCTGTCGAGCCGGCTCTCGCGGTCGAAGAGGCAACCGCTCCTGTGGCGGAGACCGAAACCGAGGAAGCCTCGGGCGATGAAGGCGAGACCGTTGCGCTGTTTACCGCACCGGAAGGCGAGCCTGATGACCTGAAGAAGATTTCCGGCGTCGGACCGGTGCTGGAAAACAAGCTTCACGCACTGGGCATCACCAAGTTCGCTCAGGTAGCAGGCTTCACGGCCGAGGAAATCGCAAAGATCGACGATGCGCTGAACTTCAAGGGACGCATCGAGCGCGACGACTGGGTCGGCCAGGCCAAGGCGCTGGCGGCCGGGGAATAACTAAGTCGCCGGCCAGTGGGACCAATCCGCCGGCCGGCAATATTCCTGTCATGAATCGCGAAGAGGAATTCACCTTCGCGACTGCCGGTGCAATGCGCGCCGGCCAAGATTAAGAGGCATTCGAGATGACGATTACAGCTTCCATGGTCAAGGAACTGCGCGAGAAGACCGGCGCAGGCATGATGGACTGCAAGAACGCGCTCAACGAGAACAATGGCGACATGGAGGCAGCCGTCGACTGGCTGCGCGCCAAGGGCATCGCCAAGGCCGAGAAGAAGTCCGGCCGCGTTGCCGCCGAAGGCCTGATCGGCATTGCCGCCGAGGGCACGAAGGCGGCCGTTGTCGAAGTCAATTCCGAGACAGACTTCGTGGCGCGCAACGACCAGTTCCAGGATATGGTCCGCGCAATCGCCGCGACCGCGCTCGGCACGGACGGTTCGACCGAAGCCGTTGGCGCCGCCACGATGAGGGGCGGTTCCAAGTCCGTTACCGACACGCTTACCGATGCGATCGCCACGATCGGCGAGAACATGGGTCTGCGCCGGGCTGCCGTCATGACGGTCGGCGATGGCGTCGTCGCAACCTACGTCCACAACGCGGCAGGCGACGGGCTGGGCAAGATCGGCGTTCTGGTCGCGCTGGAATCAACCGGCGACAAGGACGCGCTCGTCGCTATCGGCCGCCAGGTTGCCATGCATGTCGCGGCAACCAATCCGCTTGCCGCCACGAAGGACGAGATGCCCTCCGACGTCGTCGCACGCGAGCGCGCCGTCTTCGCCGAGCAGGCACGCGAATCCGGCAAGCCGGAAGCCATCATCGAGAAGATGGTGGAAGGCCGCATGCGCAAATTCTACGAGGAAAGCGTTCTGCTATCGCAGACCTTCGTCATCGACGGCGAGAACACCGTCGAACAGGCGCTGAAGAATGCCGAGAAGGAAGTCGGCGCGCCGATCGCACTCAAGGGTTTCACGCGCATGGCGCTGGGCGAGGGCGTGGACAAGGGCGAGGAAGCCGATTTCGCAGCCGAAGTCGCTGCAATGAGCGGCAACTGATATTGCCTTTGGCCGGGACAATCGCCCCGGCGCAAGCAACAACCTGACCGATTTGCAGGGGCGCTTCGTGACAACGCGGCGCCCCTGTTGTATCGAGAGGGCCGGTTTTGCGGCAAACGATTCATCCATTCATAATCATGCATAAGCTGGCGTGCATCCGGGGCGGGAGCAGATCTCATGGGTAGTGACGGGCAACCTGCCTACAAACGCGTTCTGCTGAAGGTTTCGGGCGAAGCGTTGATGGCCGAATCCGGCTTCGGCATCGATCCCAAGGTCACCGCAAGAATTGCGCGTGACATCAAGGCCGCCACAGAAATGGGCGTGGTCGTCGGCGTGGTAATCGGCGGCGGCAACATCTTCCGTGGCGTATCGCTGGCCGCCAAGGGCGCCGATCGTGTCATGGCCGACCATATGGGCATGCTTGCCACTGTAATGAATGCGCTCGCCATGCGCATGGCGCTCGAGGCGGAGAACGTGCCTTCCGTGGTGCTGAACGCGCTCAACATGCCGCAGATCAGCGAAACCTTTTCACAGCGCCGGCTTGAGGAACATCTTGCCGACGGCAAGGTCGTGGTCTTTGCCGGCGGTACCGGCAACCCGTTCTTCACTACCGATACGGCGGCGGCGCTGCGCGCCAGCGAGATGAAATGCGATGCGCTGTTCAAGGGAACGCAGGTGGATGGCATCTATTCGGCCGACCCGCGCACCGACCCCAATGCGCGACGCTACGACCGGCTGAGCCACAGCGAAGTGCTCGAGAAGGGCCTCGCCGTGATGGATGCGGCGGCCGTCAGCCTGGCGCGGGACGCCGATATCAATGTGGTCGTGTTCTCGATTCACCAGGAAGGCGAGTTCGCGAAAATATTGCAAGGAGAGGGGCGCTGCACTACGGTCAGCGCCTGATCAGGAGAGCCTGTTTAGCGGCTTCGCGATTATCGGAATACGCGCCGAAGAAGAAGCGCAGGAAGGGTTGGAGACATGTCTGAAAACGCCATCGATATCAAGGATTTGAAAAAACGCATGGATGGCGCCGTCCAGTCCTTCAAGCACGACCTGTCGGGTCTGCGCACCGGCCGCGCATCGGCCAGCGTTCTCGACAGCGTGACGGTGGAGGCCTACGGACAATCCATGCCGATCAACCAGGTCGGCACCGTGACCGTTCCCGAGCCGCGCATGATTGCCGTTCAGGTATGGGACAAGGGCACGGTCGGCGCCGTGGAAAGGGCGATCCGCGAGTCGGGTCTCGGCCTCAACCCGATCGTTGACGGCACCAATCTGCGTATCCCGTTGCCCGAACTGAACGAGGAACGGCGCCGGGAACTCGTCAAGATCGCGCATCAATACGCGGAGAATGCCCGCGTCGCCATTCGCCATGTGCGGCGCGACGGCATGGACGACCTCAAAAAAGCCGAGAAGGATGGAGATATTGGCCAGGACGAGGCCAGGTCGCAGTCCGACCAGGTGCAGAAACTGACCGACGAATTCATCGGCGTGGTCGATTCGACCCTGTCGCACAAAGAAGAAGAGATCATGCAGGTTTGACCTGCCGTTCCGTTCCGCGTTGCGCGGAGGAACGAAACGCGAAAGACCCGTCCATGACGCCTGAAGGTACGGCACGGATGCCTCGCCATGTCGCCATCATCATGGATGGCAACGGGCGTTGGGCGGTCAAGCGCGGATTGCCGCGGGTGCGCGGCCATCGCCAGGGCGTCGAGGCGGTGCGCCGGATCGCGCGTGCGGCACGCGACATGGGTATCGAATACCTTACGCTGTTTTCCTTCTCCACAGAGAACTGGGCACGGCCGCGCAGCGAGATCGGCGAATTGTTCTCGTTGCTCAAGACCTTCATCCGGCGCGACCTCGCCGAACTGCATCAAAACAATGTGCGGGTGCGGGTCATCGGCAAGCGGGGTGGGCTGCCGGGCGACATCCTGCCTTTGCTCATCGATGCCGAGAAACTGACCCGGGACAATACCGGGCAGACCCTGGTGATCGCCTTCAATTACGGTTCGCGCGGAGAAATCGTCGGCGCGGCGAAAAAACTGGCGCAGATGGCCGCTAGGGGCGAGATCGATCCCGACAGCATCGATTCGGCGAGCTTCGAGGCAATGCTCGACACGCGCGATATTCCCGATCCCGATCTCGTCATCCGCACCAGTGGCGAACAACGACTGTCCAATTTCCTGTTGTGGCAGTCGGCTTACGCCGAACTCGTCTTCGTCGATACGCTGTGGCCCGATTTCGGCGAAGCCGAACTTGCCGCCGCCGTCGAATGCTTCAACACGCGGCAGCGCCGCTTCGGTGGCATTGAGGCGGGAGCGGAGTCGCGGAGCCTTGGCTCTTGAGCGGCGAGGGACGCGCAGCCGGAAGACAGCCGTCCGAACTGGCCCTGCGCGTGGTTTCCGCACTGGTTCTGATCGCGGCCGTCCTGACGGCGACATGGTATGGCGGCAGGCTCTTTGCCGTCATTTGCGCCGCCGTTTCAGTGCTTGTCCTCATTGAATACCTCCAGATCGCACGACTGGCGGTATCGACCGGCACGACAGGGCTGGCGTTTGCCGCGCTGGGCATCGTCCTGCTCTCATGGTTTGGTGCGTCCGGCGAACATGCGTTGGCTGCCCTTGTCCTCGGGTTGCTTTTTCTGGCGTTGTTCGAAGGCGTTAGCCGTCGCAGCGCCTGGTCGGCGGGTGGCCTTGCCTACGCGGCCTTGCCCTTTTTCGCGCTGGTGCTGATCCGGGGCGACGAACCTGTCGGCCTGCACGCCGTCTTTCTCGTATTCGCCTGTGTTTGGGGCGCAGACACGCTCGCCTATTTTGCCGGCAGGGCAATCGGCGGACCAAAGCTCGCGCCAAGAATCTCGCCAAAAAAGACCTGGGCCGGCTTCTTCGGCGGCATCGCCGGCTCCGTGATCGCGGCGAGCGCGGTCCTGGCGCTGTCAGGCTACGCTCTGTCTGCGCTTGCACTCGCATTGATGGTGGTGCTCAGCATCGTTTCGCAGATTGGCGATCTGCTGGAATCATGGATCAAGCGGCGCTTCGGCAAGAAGGATTCCGGCAAGATCATTCCCGGTCACGGCGGCATGCTTGACCGCATTGACGGGCTGATTACCGCCGGCGTCGCCGCGTGGCTGATCGGCGGCTTCGTTTCGGGCCAACCCCTGGTGCCGGGCGCTGCGGCGAGGGGACTCTTTGCCGCCTTCATCCTGCCATGATAAGGGCTTTGAAAGAGGCGGCGGATTGCGCGGCTTCGAAGGCATAATCGGGACGGAACCAACATGGAATTTTTAGCGAATCTGCCGGGCGGAGCATTCTTTTCCTATGCCGTCCCGTTTCTGATCGTCCTGACAATTGTCGTTTTCTTTCATGAACTTGGCCACTTTCTGGTTGCGCGCTGGAATGGGGTGAAGGTCGAGGCATTTTCAGTCGGCTTCGGCCCGGAATTGTGGGGTTTCAACGACCGGCACGGGACGCGCTGGCGCGTTTCGGCGATCCCGCTCGGCGGCTACGTCAAGTTCTTCGGCGACATCAACGAAGCTTCGGCTCCCGACATGGCCAAGGCCGAAGCGATGAGCGAGGCCGATAGGGCGGTCAGCTTCGTGCACAAATCCGTTGCGCGGCGCGCGGCCGTCGTCGCCGCAGGTCCCGCCGCCAATTTCGTGCTGGCGATCGTTATTTTCGCGCTCAGCTTCATGATCCTCGGCCGCGTCATTACCGATCCGGTCATCACCAGTGTCCAGCCCGACAGCGCGGCGGAACGCGCCGGATTCCAGGCTGGCGACGTCGTGCGAAGCATCGACGGTACAAAAATCGAATCCTTCACCGACATTCCCCGCCTGATCGCGCCGAATCCGGGACGCGAGTTTTCTTTCGTCATCGAGCGTGGTGGCGAGGAAATGACCGTCCCGATCACGCCCGAACTGACCGAACGCACCGATCGCTTCGGCAACAAGCAGAAGATCGGCTTTGTCGGCATGGCCAACGATGCCAGGGAGACCAACATGCGCGTCGTGCATTACGGCCCCGGCACGGCCGTAGTGGAGGCGGTCAAGGAAACCTGGTTCATCGTGGCGCGAACCTTCGGTTATCTCGGCGACATCATCACCGGCCGACAGTCCGCCGACCAGCTTGGCGGCCCACTGAGGATCGCCAAGGTGTCCGGCGATGTCGCCACGCTCGGTGTCGGCGCGCTGATCAATCTGGCGGCGCTTCTTTCCGTATCCATCGGATTGCTCAACCTGTTTCCGATTCCGCTGCTCGACGGGGGCCATCTGGTCTTCTACGCCATCGAGGCCTTGCGCGGGCGGCCACTGAGCGAACGCGCCCAGGAGGTCGGCTTCAGGATAGGGTTCGCAATCGTGCTGATGATGATGGTTTTCGCCACCTGGAACGATGTCACGCAGCTGTTTTTCTGATGTGATGGAAATCAGGGCGGATTCGCGGTTCCGACGGCGCGAAGGTAAGGGGGCGTTTACCATGGCAAGCAATTGCAATGGCCAAACTGCAACACGTTGAGACAATGATAAAATTGTTTATTCACCAATGGTTGCGCGGGCCCCAAAAGCCTGTAAAAGATTCGTTAACGACGTCGGATTCTGGCTTCGTGGTGTTTGGTTTGTGCCCGACATGGCTTCCCGACGCGGGCGGCGGACGATAAACGGGGACAGATCGACGGAAGTGGCGAGGGGGCACCATGACGATCAAGACAACAAGCGTTGACAGACGCGACACTCGCTGACCAAAACGACCGGGCATTCACGGGCATAAAGAAAAGACGCATTACGCATGGTTCCGATTGTGAGAATTCTTAGAACGATTGCCGCGGCGGCATATCTGGCGATCCTGCCGGTATCCACGCTCGTTTTCGTTTCCGCCGTCGGGGTGGAGCAGGCATCCGCGGCCGTCGTCAGCCGCATCGAAGTGCGCGGCAACTCGCGCATGGATGCGGACACGGTCGCGTCCTATCTCTCGATCAAGCCGGGCAAGCAGTTCTCGAACGTCGACATCGACGATTCCGTCAAGACGCTCTATTCGACCGGCCTGTTCACGGACGTCTCGATCTACACGTCGGGTTCGACGCTCGTCGTCGAGGTCGACGAGAGCGGGATCGTCAACGAGGTCTTCTTCGAGGGCAACAAGCGCCTGAAAGACGAGATGCTCGGCAATATCGTGCAGACCGGGCCGCGTTCGACCTATTCGGAGAACAAGGTTTCCTCCGACGTGGACCGGATCCTGGAAGCCTATGCCCGCGTGGGACGCAAGGACGCCACCGTCACCTATGAGGTCGTTCCGCTCGCCAACAAGCGCGTCAACGTCGTGTTCCGCATCAACGAAGGCGACAAGACCAAGATCCGGGTGATCAACTTCATTGGCAACCAGGCTTACGGCCAGCGCCGGTTGCGCGAGGTCATGGCGACCAAGCAGTCCAATTTCTTCAGCTGGATGAAGAACGACGACATTTACGACCCCGACAAATTGCGGGCCGACGAGGAGCGGCTTCGGCTGTTCTATTACAACCACGGCTATGCCGATTTTCAGATTCTGTCTTCGGACGTGAATTTCGATGCCGACGCGAACGTCTATGTCATTACCTTCTCGGTGGACGAGGGGCAGCGCTACACGTTCGGCGAAGTCTCGATCGATAATTCGATTTCCGAGGTCGATGCCGACTCCCTCTATCCGCTGCTCGAAACCAAGTCCGGCCACCATTACAGCGCGAAAGACGTAGAGGACACGGTCATCGCGCTGACGGAATCGATTGCAGAGCGCGGCTATGCGTTCGTGCAGGTGACGCCGCGCGGAAACCGCAATTTCGATACCGGCCTCATCGACGTGACCTATCAGGTCGACCAGGGCCGACGCATCTACATCGATCGCATCGTCATCATCGGCAACGATCGCACGCGCGAGCATGTCATCCGGCGCGAATTCGACATCTCGGAAGGCGACGCGCTCAATCAGGTCATGCTGCAGAAGGCCAAGCGCCGACTTGAGGCGACCGGGTTCTTCGACCGGGTGGAGATCTCGACCCGTCAGGGCGATTCACCCGACCGGGTGATCGTCGTCGTGCGGGTCGCGGACAAGGCTACGGGCGAGTTCTCCATCGGCGGCGGGTATTCGACGTCGTCCGGGCCGCTTGCCGAAATCTCCTTTACGGAAAAGAACTTTCTGGGACGCGGCCAGTACCTCAAGGTTTCGGCCGGATTCGGCACCGAGGACCGCAATTACGGGCTGAGCTTCACCGAACCCTATTTCCTCGGGTATCGGGTCTCCGCAGGTTTCGATCTCGCATCGACCACCACCAATTCGACCAGCGACCGCGACTACGGCGTCGACACGATTTCGGGCGTGCTGCGGTTCGGCTTCCCGATCACCGACAAATTGTCGTCGACCGTGTTCTATTCCTATTCGGACGAGGACATTCGGATTTCGCCGAGCAAGCTTGATCCGGGCGATCAGGGCAACGCGGCCGGCGAATTGTCCGCCGCGCTGGCGCCTCCGGTTTCTCCGACCAGCTGGACGAAATCGGGCTTCGGCTACAACCTCGTCTACAACGACCTCGATTCGACGCGCAATCCGCGCGAAGGTATCCGTCTGGCCCTGCGTCAGGACTTCTATGGCGCAGGCGGCGATGCCCTCTATGCCAGAACCGAAGCTTCCGCGGTTGCCTATGCCATCCTGTCCGAAGACGCCGATCTTGTCGGCATGCTGCGGGCGAGAGGCGGCGCCAACGTTCTCTACAACGGCACTGACGGCTATCGTGCGCTGGACAATTTCTTCCAGGGCGGACAGCAGATCAGAGGCTTCGACAGCTACGGCTTCGGCCCGCGCGATTCCATAACAGGCGACGCGCTCGGCGGCATGTATTACTGGAACGCTTCTGCAGAGCTGACTTTCCCGATGCCCTATCTCCCCGATTCAATGGGCGTACGCGGTGGCGTATTCGTCGATGCGGGTCAGTTGTGGGGCCTCGATTCCGCGAGCCGGGCGGCTGTTATCGGTGCCGGCGGCTCCACAAGCCAACTGGACGACAACACGTTGCGTGCGTCTGCGGGTGTCTCGGTTCTGTGGGATTCGCCCTTCGGTCCGTTGCGCTTCGACTACGCGTTCCCGTTCGCCAGGGCCAGCTGGGACAGAACGCGCGAGTTCAGCTTCGGCATCAGCACCAGCTTCTAGGCATGGCCTGAACAGGTCTGGCGATCAGCGGCGCATGGCCGCTGGTCGTTATCGTCTTGAAGGCCTGCATTCGGTGCGTGTTGTCCTGCAGGTGAGAATGGCGGCGATCATTGATTGTGGCGGAAGCTGCCGTTTGTTGCTACGAAACCCTCGATCTGAAACACACCCGACTCTCTCCTGTCTGCTTGTCGGCACCGCAACCTGAAACCAAATTCCGGTTTCCACATTTCAAGGAATGGGTTTGACGTACCCGTCGCGTGCCGATTGGGCGGATTTTCCAGCCATTGACAGCAAAGAAGTTGCGTAAAATGACGCATCCCAGCTTTTTCGATCCGAAGCCCCTCAGTCTTGGAGAAATCGCGGCCGCGACAGGCGCAAAGCTTCTGAACCCAAAGGCATCGGAGCGGACGATCAAAACAGCGGGACCGGTGGAAGCCGCGCCAAGGGACAGCATCTCCTTTATCGACAATCCGAAATACATCAGCCATCTCGAAAGCACGGGTGCAACTGCCGTCTTCTGTCAGGAAAAATATGCCGACCGTGTTCCCGATAATGTGGAAACGCTGGTTCACGAGCAGCCCTACAAGGCCTATGCCGCCGCGCTAACCATGCTTTACCCGACGGCGGCGCGTCCTCAGCCGGCAACCGGCGAGCGGGGGATTTCGGAACACGCCTATATCGCAAAAAGCGCAACGTTGGAAAGCGACGTCATCGTCGAGGCGGGCGCCGTGATCGGAGAGGGGGTCTCGCTCGGGCGCGGCAGCCACATTCTCGCCGGTGCGGTGATCGGAACGAATGTGCAAATCGGCCGCAACACGACGGTCGGCGTCAATGCTTCGGTACTTCATGCCTTTGTCGGTAACAATGTCATCCTGCATCCGGGCGTGCGTATCGGGCAGGACGGTTTCGGCTTTGCGATGGGCCCCGGCGGGCACCGCAAGGTTCCACAAATCGGCCGCGTCATCATCCAGGATCACGTCGAGATCGGCGCCAATTCCACGGTCGACCGAGGTTCCAACCGCGACACCGTGATCGGCGAGGGTACCAAGATCGACAATCTGGTGCAGATCGGACATAACGTCGTCATCGGGCGGCACTGCGTGATCGTCGGCCTCGCCGGCGTTTCCGGCAGCGCGACCTTGGGTGATTATGTTGTCGTGGCCGGTCAGGCGGGCATCGTCGGCCATATCAAGATCGGTGACGGCGCCCAGGTCGGCGGCGGGTCGGGCGTCCACTCCAACATCAAGCCGGGAGCCAAGGTGATGGGCTATCCCTCGGTTCCGTTCCGCGACTGGGTCAAGTCCACCATGATTATCAAATCGCTGGTAGCACAGTCGAAAAAGGGCGAGGAGGATCAATCATGAGCGAAGCACTCGATCAGATCACCATCACCGAACTGTTCAAGCTGTTGCCGCATCGCTATCCGTTCCTTCTCATCGACCGCATCGTCGACGTGGAAGAGGACAACAAGGCGACGGGGATCAAGAACGTCACGATCAACGAGCCGCATTTCAACGGCCATTTCCCCGGCGAGCCGATCATGCCCGGCGTGCTCATCGTCGAGGCGATGGCACAGACTTGCGGCGCGATTGTCGCGCATCGCCATCTGAAAGGCGCGCGCAAGCTGGTCTATTTCATGACCATCGACGGCGCAAAGTTCCGCAAGCCTGTCATTCCGGGCGATGTTCTGGAGATCAAGGTGGAGAAACGACGCCAGCGCGGCAACATTTTCAAGTTTGACTGCGCGGCCTATGTCGACGGTGGCAAAGTGGCCGAAGCGCTGATCAGCGCGATGATGGTCGATCCGGAGGAAACTGCATAATGACGATCCATCCATCGGCTGTCGTTGAGGACGGAGCGAAAATAGGAACTGGCGTAAGTATCGGCCCGTTCTGCCATGTCGGCGCCAATGTCGTGCTGGACGATCAGGTCGAACTGAAATCCCATATCGTCATCTCCGGCAATACGCATGTCGGTGCGCGAACCCGCATCTTTCCGTTCGCGGCGATCGGTCATGAGCCTCAGGACCTTAAATACAAGGGTGAGGCCAACTCGCTGACCATCGGCACCGATTGCGTCATCCGCGAGGGCGTGACGATGAATCCCGGCACGGCCGGCGACCGCTCCGAAACGATCGTCGGAAACCATTGCGTGTTTTTGGCCAATTCCCACGTCGCACACGACTGCATTGTCGGCAATCACGTCATCTTCTCCAATAGCGTGCTTCTCGCCGGCCATGTCACGGTTGGCGACTATGTCATCATTGGCGGCGGCGCGGCGGTGATCCAGTTCGCGCGGATCGGCCCGCATGCATTTGTCGGCGGCCTGTCCGGTCTCGAAAACGACCTCATTCCGTTCGGCATGGCGCTGGGCAACAGGGCGCATCTTTCCGGCCTGAACATCGTCGGCCTGCAGCGCCGCGGCTTTTCCCGAGAAGACATCCACACCATGCGGCGCGCCTATCGCGCGCTCTTTGCCGATGAAGGCAGCCTGCGCGAGCGCGTCGAGGACGTCGCGGCGGAATTCGAAGAGCATCAGGCGGTGCACGAGATTCTCGACTTCATCCGCGAAGGCGGCAAGCGTTCCATCTGCACACCTAAACGCAGCGAGGCGGAGGCGTAGCGCCCCAGATGGCAGGCGCAACCGGCGAAAGATGGGCAGGACGCGTTCCAGAAGGCTACAAGCCGGACCTTGCCATCATTTGCGGCTACGGTTCGTTGCCGCTGGAAATCGCATATGGCGCGGTCGAGGCCGGGCGTAATCCCTACATGATCGGCATCGCGGGCGAGGCGGAAAGACCCATTCGCGCCTTTCCCGGCGAAACACTGTCCTGGGGCCAACTCGGCAGGCTGTTCGCGCTTCTCAGGGAACTCGGCATCGGTGAGGCTGTCCTTGCCGGCGGCATTCGCAAGCGTCCCGAGATTTCCGAGATGAAACTCGACTGGGGCGGCGTGAAGGCGTTGCCGCAGGTCCTGATTTTCATGATGGGCGGCGACAACACCGTACTTTCGGGCACCATCAAGCTGTTCGAAAAGCACGGCGTAAGGGTCGTTGGCGCGCACCAGATCGCACCGGGATTGCTGGCGCAGGCCGGTGCAATGGTGGGTCGCAAGCCCGGCGCGAAGGATTTCCTCAACATTCGGCTCGCATTTTCCGCCTGCAAGGCGCTCGGCGATCTCGACATCGGCCAGGCAGCCATCGCCGAAGGCGGCCGTGTCGTCGCCGTGGAGGGGGCAGAGGGTACCGACGAGATGCTGGCGCGCGTGGTGCGCATGCGCAAGATCGGCCGCATGCCCGTCGAGGGCAAGAACGGCGTTCTGGTCAAGACCATGAAACCGGGACAGGATGTGCGTGCGGATCTGCCGGCCATTGGTCCGCGCACCGTCGCCGCCGTAGCCAAGGCCGGGCTGAGAGGCATTGCGCTCGAAGCCGGCCATTCGATCATTCTGGATCGCGACAAGACACTCGATGCGGCGCGTGCGGCGGGAATCTATCTCTACGGGGTCGAGGCGAAGGAACTCGGCGACGATGGCTGAGAAAGCAGAACAAGCGATCACGGCCTATATCGTGGTCGGAGAGGCTTCCGGCGACGCGCTTGGCGCCGATCTCGTCTCGGCGCTGCGCAAGATATCGCCCGACATGCGGTTTCGCGGTCTGGCCGGCCCGCGCATGCAGGAGCTTGGGCTCGCGAGCCTGTTCGATGTCGCCGACATCTCGGTGATGGGGCTTAGCGCGGTCTTCGCCCGCCTGCCAAAACTGCTACGGCGTATAGGTCAGGTCGCCGACGATATCGCCGCCGCCAAGCCGGACGTGCTGGTTCTGATCGACAGTCCCGACTTCAACCAGCGCGTGGCCAGGCGCGTGCGCGCCAGATTACCGGACCTGCCCATCGTCAAATATGTGTGTCCCAGCGTGTGGGCGTGGCGGCCTGGCAGGGCGAAGACGCTCAACCAATATGTCGACCATGTTCTTGCGCTCTTGCCGTTCGAGCCACGGGTGCTGGCCGAACTGGGCGGGCCGCCGGCGACCTATGTCGGCCATCCGCTGTCGCGCCGTATCGCGAATTTCGCCAAACCCGGTCCTTCGCCAGATCCAGTGCTTGTGGTGTTGCCCGGTTCCAGGCGCAGCGAAATCCGGGCGTTGTTGCCCGACATTCGCGATACGCTGACAATCATGGCGGAGAGGGGCGCCAAATTCCGCGCCGTGCTGCCCGCCGTGCCGCATCTGAAGGGGGAAATCGAGCGCTCCGTGTCGACCTGGCCGATCAAGCCGGAGATCGTGTCGGGCGAGGCGGCCAAGCTGGAGGTCTTCGCGAAGGCCGACGCCGCGCTAGCTGCTTCCGGTACCGTGCTGCTGGAACTGGCGTTGCATCGCATCCCGACGATCTCGATCTACCGGCTCGACTGGCTTATGCATCTGTTCCGCCGTCTCATCACCGGCTGGACGGCCGCGTTGCCGAACCTGATCAACGACGAGGCCTTCCTGCCCGAACGCGTTGGCGACATGATCAGGCCGGGCTGGCTTGCGCGCGCGCTGGAAACGTTGATGCAGGACAGTCTGGCGCGACGCACGCAGCTCGAAGGTTTCGAGAAGATGGCGCAATTGCTCACCACGGACGAGGCGCCGGGTGAAATCGCGGCGCGCAAGGTTCTGGAACTGGCCCTAGCAAAACGCTGAAAAACCGCTGAAAAACAAACCGCCCGGCTCAGGGCCGGGCGGCATGTTCGTACGATTGCTTTGAACGTATGGTCCTCAGCGATCCTGGA
>JAGRLL010000438.1 GCA_020441855.1 Nitratireductor sp. | reverse complement strand
TTGTCCGAGCGCGGCCTGCTCTTCGTCGACGACGGCAGTGTCAAGAACACCAAGACGGAAGAACTCGCCAGGGCGTCTATCCTGCCCTATGCCCGCGCGCAGATCATGATCGATGCAGTTCGCACCCGCCGCGAGATCGCCGCCCGGCTTGAGGATCTGGTCAAGGAAGCCAAGCGCTCCGGACTCGCCATCGGCGTTGCCAACGCCTTTCCCGATTCGATCGACATGATCGCCAAGTTCGCATCCGCCGCCGGCAAGCTCGGCATCGAGATCACACCTGTCTCGGCCATTGTCACCGATCCCGAAAGGAAGGGCGGATGAGCAAGTCGTCCGCAAAGGATCTGCCCTATCGTCCCTGCGTCGGCATCATGGTGCTCAACCGGTCCGGGCTGGTGTGGACCGGGAAGCGCAAGCGCAAACCCAATGACGAATTGGGCGATTCCCCCTTTGTATGGCAGATGCCGCAGGGCGGCATCGACAAGGGCGAGGAACCCGAACCCGCCGCACGCCGCGAATTGTGGGAAGAAACCGGTATCAGATCCGTTTCCCTCATCGAGGAAGCCCCCGACTGGATCCGCTACGACCTGCCCGACGACCTCATCGGCATTGCGCTGAAGGGCAGGTTTCGCGGCCAGAAGCAACGCTGGTTCGCCTATCGCTTCGAGGGGGAGGAAAACGAGATCGCCATCGACCCGCCGCCCGAGGGCCACATGGCCGAATTCGATCAATGGGCATGGAAGCCGATGGCGGAACTGCCATCCCTCATCGTGCCGTTCAAGCGCAAGCTATACGAGGAAGTGGTCGCCGCCTTCCGCCATCTTGTGACTTGATTGCCGAACCGGCTTGCCTAATTTCCCTTGGGTAAGCGACTGGCCGAAGGTATCGTTGAAATCCTGCGATGTCTGTCACAGGATTGAGACATCGAATCGGCCACAAGTGCCAGTCAGGCAATTCCGGGAAAAGTGGTTACAGGTTTTCCGACCGGATTTGCGCAAGAAGTGTAGCCAATCGGATATTCGCCCGTGTTCTGCGACAACCTCGTTCTGCGCCCATCCCGTCCCGCGGACGAATCCGCGCTGGCCGAACTCGTGGCCGAGGCCTTCGGCCGCCGCGATGAGGCCGATCTGACGCTCCACCTCATTGCCGCGCCAGACTGGACATTGTCGCTCGTCGCGGAATGCAAGGACAGGCTGGTCGGGCAGGTGCTGCTGAGCGAAATCAGGGCGCCGGTCAGGGCCGCCGCGCTGGCGCCGTTGTCGGTCCGGCCGGGCTACCGCGAATTGCAGATAGGGTCCCGGCTGGTGCGCGAGGCGATCGACGCCGCACGCAAGGCAGGCTTCGAAGCGATGTTCGTCCTCGGCGACAATCTCTATTACGAGCGTTTCGGATTTTCGAGCCCGAAGGCTGATCCTTTCAGCGTCGAATGGCAGGGCCCGCACTTCATGGCGCTGGAATTGAAGCCCGGCGCACTGAAGGGCAAGCGCGGCAAGCTCACCTATCCGTCTGCCTTCTTCGGCTGAGCCGTCAATCAGATAAAAAACGGGCCAGAAGGCCCGTTCGATCGATCCGCGAAATTGCGGACGCCTAGTGCGCGCTGCCGGAAACCGCCTTTTCCAGCAATTCCAGGTGCGACAGCATCGCCTCGGCATTGGCCTTGGCTTCCGCGTTCTTGGCGTCGGTCACGTCCTCGCGCGCGTTCTGCACACGCTGGGCGACATCCTTGGGATCGAGATCGGCCACCGCCGTCGCCGATTCGGCGAGCACGGTGCAATTGTCGGGCTGAACGTCCGCAAACCCGCCGAACACGACATAGCGCTCCGACTTGCCGCCCGGCAGGGTCAGCGTGACGATGCCCGGCTTGACAGAGGTCATGACCGGCGAATGATGCGCCATCACCGTCATCTCGCCCTCGGAGCCCGGCACGACGACCGCCTCGACGTCTTGCGAGACGAGCAGGCGCTCGGGCGATACCAGTTCGAACTTGAAGCTGTCAGCCATCTTGGTCACATCTGCATTGCGTGAAAGTCCGGCCGCCCCTGCGGGCGGCCGTCATTCGTTCATGTTCAGGCAGCTTCCGCTGCCAGCTTCTGTGCTTTCTCGACCGCGTCCTCGATGGTGCCGACCATGTAGAAGGCCGCCTCGGGCAGGTGGTCGTATTCGC
>JAGRLL010000007.1:1308-5004 GCA_020441855.1 Nitratireductor sp. | reverse complement strand
GGTGACGGTGGATTGCGCTCCCGAAAGGATGAACCTGCCGAGGCCGTAGGTCGATGCCCAGATGAAGGGAAATGTGAGCGGGTTGCCGAAGAAGGTACCGGCGGCGGCGGCGATCAGATTGCCGGCGATCACGTAGGATACGGCAAAGGCGATCATGAAATGAAAGCCCAGAAAGGGCGTGAACGAGGCGAACACCCCGGCGGCGACCCCGGCAGCGACCGAATGGGGAGAAGCGGTCAGGCGCAGCACGCGCTTGGCCAAATACTGGGTGGACCGCAGCCAGTTACGGCGCGGCCACAGGGCGATCCTCAGTTTCTCCCGCCAGCTAGCCGGGTTCCTGCGAGAAAACAGCATCCTACATCGATCTGATTTTCACCGGTCATTCCCGCCGGTCGGTTAAAGGCCCGGCAAGGAACGAAATAAGATCGGAAACGGGGCGCTCAAACAATAGGCAAATAGACCCATTGGGGCGCAAGACGGAAATCGCAACACGATCAAAGGTTGCGACTGCCCGGCTTGACTGGTGGGATAGCGGCCAATTCGGGCGGAAGCTTGTCGGGTTCATAGCTCGGGACCTCGTACCGGGCGAGTGCGACCAGCGGCACGCCGACATCGGCCTTGCCCGCGGAGCGATCAACAAGGCAGGCGGCGGCCAGAACCTCGGCGCCTATGGCGCGCAGGCTGTCCACCGTCTCGCGGATCGACAGGCCGGTGGTGACGATATCCTCGACGATAACGACGCGCGCGCCCTGCTCGATCTCGAAACGGCGCAGCTTGAAGACACCGTTTTCGCGCTCGACCCAGATCGCGGGAACGCCCAGATGCCTCGCCGTCTCGTAGGCGGGAATGATGCCGCCCACCGCCGGGCCGACAACGTAGTCGACACGGCCCAGTCCGGCGTCGCGGATCGCCTGCGCCAGCGCCTTGCACAGGATCTCGGTCTTGTCGGCATGCATGAAGACGCGCGCCTTCTGCAGGAAAACTGGGCTGCGCCGGCCCGAAGTCAAAATGAAATGTCCTTCGAGGATGGCTCCGCATGAGCGGAAGATGTCGAGTACGTCTTCTGTCTTCACTCTGATTCCCTGCCGACGATGCGTTCCGCCTTGGACACCACGGGCTTGGCCGCAAGCTGGCGGATGATACGGGTGAGATGGTTCAAGTCCCATACCTCGATATCGAAGACCATGTCCATGAAGTCGGGCGCGGTACGGTGCATGGCGAGGTTCTGGATGTTGGCGTCGTTGTTCGCCATTACCTCGGCAATGGTGGCGAGCGTCCCCGGCTCGTTGATCGCAACCACCTTGATACGGGCCGGAAAACGCTCGGACGATCCTTCCTCGATGTCCCAGCGCACATCGAGCCAGCGCTCCGGCATCTCGTCGTACTCCTTCAGTTCCGGCGACTGGATCGGAAAGATCGTGATGCCCTTGCGCGGGGTGAGGATGCCGACGATGCGATCACCCGGCACGGCGCCGCCATCGGGCGAAAACCGCACGGGAAGATCGCCGGACGCGCCGCGAATGGGAATGGCCGGCGTTTCGCCCTGCTTCCGCTTTCCCTTCGCGCGCGAGCCGGGCACGCGGAAAAGCATGGAACTGCCGGCCTTGAGTCCGAACCAGCCCTCGTCCTTGTCGGGCATGGCGTGGCTGACCCGCTCGTCCTTGTAGTCGGGGAAAACGGCGCGGATGACGTCGACCGACGCCAGTTCGCCGCGGCCGACATCGGCGAGCACGTCGTCGACAGCCTCGCGCGCCAGTCGCGGCAGGGCTCCGGCGAGCATCTCGGAGGCGAAAGTCTTGCCGGCGCGCGCAAAGGCGCGTTCCAGGATGCGGGTGCCGAGGCCGGCATATTGCTTGCGCACCGCCTCGCGGGTGGCGCGGCGGATGGAGGCGCGCGCCTTGCCGGTGACGACGACCGATTCCCAGGCAGCCGGAGGCGTCTGGGCCTTGGAGCGGATGATTTCGACCTCGTCGCCGTTCTTGAGTTCGGTGATCACCGGCATGATCTGGCCGTTGATCTTGCAGCCGACGCAGGTATTGCCGACATCGGTGTGGACGGCATAGGCGAAATCGATCGGGGTCGCGCCCTTGGGCAGCGCGATGATGCGCCCCTTCGGTGTGAAGCAGAAGACCTGATCGAGGAACAATTCGAGCTTGGTGTGCTCGAGGAATTCTTCCGGGTTCACACCTTCGGCAAGCTGGGCGATGGTCTTTCGCAGCGTGGCGAAGGCGTTCATCTTTTCGCTGCCGTTTCCGTCCGGCGCAAAGCCGTCCTTGTAGAGCGTGTGGGCAGCGATGCCGAATTCGGCGACCTCGTGCATCTCCCAGGTGCGAATCTGCAGTTCGACGCGCTGGCGCGAGGGGCCGATCACGGTCGTGTGGAGCGAACGGTAATCGTTCTGCTTGGGCGTCGAGATGAAATCCTTGAATCGGGCGGGCACCATCTGCCAGGTGGTGTGCACGACGCCAAGCGTACGATAGCAGTCCTCAAGCGTGCCGACGATGATGCGAAAGCCGAACAGATCCGACAATTGCTCAAGGCTGAGGCGCTTGTTCTCCATCTTCCTGAAGACGGAAAAGGCGCGCTTCTGCCGGCTCTTCACCGTCGCCTGGATGCCTTCGCGCTCAAGCTTGGAGGCGAGTTCGCTGGTGATCGTCGACACGAGGTTCCGGTTCTTCTCGACCAGTTCGGCAAGCTTTGCCGTTACCATGGCATGGGCGGACGGGTTGACATGGCGGAACGCGAGTTCCTCCAGTTCCTCGCGCATGCCCTGCATGCCGATGCGCCCGGCCAGCGGCGCATAGATCTCCATGGTCTCTGCGGCGATGCGCGAGCGCTTCTCGGCAGGCATGTGGTCGAGCGTGCGCATGTTGTGCAGGCGGTCGGCCAGCTTGACGAGCAGGACGCGCACATCGTCGGAAATGGCGAGCAGCAGACGGCGCAGGTTTTCGGCCTGCTCAGCCTTCTTGGAGACGAGATCGAGACGCTTGAGCTTGGTCAGTCCCTCGACAAGGAAACCGATCTTCTCGCCGAACAGGGCATCGATCTCCTTGCGGGTCGCATCGGTATCTTCGATGGTATCGTGCAGCAGCGCCGTGGCGATGGTCTCTTCGTCGAGGCGCAGGTCGGTCAGAATGGCGGCGACTTCGAGCGGGTGCGAGAAATAGGGATCGCCATTGGCGCGCTTTTGCTGGCCATGCTTCTGCATGGCGTAGATGTAGGCCTTGTTGAGCAACGCCTCGTCGGCGTTCTTCTTGTAGCCGTTGACCTTTTCGACCAGTTCGTATTGGCGCATCATGGCCGTTCACGCATCATGTGGCGGTTTTCCGGCGGCACACCGGGCCTGAAACATCTGGCGATACCGCGCAACCAAATCAACATAGTCGAAAATAGCTGATGAAAACAAAACGGGCGCTGTCAAAAGCGCCCGTTCCGATATCGAAATTCGCAGACCGATCAATAATCGTCGGTCTTTTCGGGCGGAACCAGACCCTCGATGCCGGCGAGAAGCTCGTCCTCGGAAAGACGGTCGAAGGTGACTTCGGGCTCGGGCTTGTCTTCGACATCCTCGAAAACCGCCTGCTGCGGTGCCTCGGCAATGGCGGGCACGGATTCGGCTTCCTCGTGCTCGGGCTCGTCGACCTCGACATGCTTTTGCAGCGAATGAATGAGGTCTTCCTTCAGATCGCCCGGCGA
>JAGRLL010000007.1:319-1250 GCA_020441855.1 Nitratireductor sp. | reverse complement strand
CGGGGAATCGTGATCTGGCTGCCAGACGAAATCTGGCGGGCGCGGTGGCTGGCCAGAAGCACCAGCTCGAAGCGGTTCTCGACCTTGTCGATGCAGTCCTCGACAGTTACGCGTGCCATTCAAGGCTCCTGAAAATTTTGCTTGTTAGGGATTGCTTCGCGACCTATACCCAAAAAAGTCCGATTTCAAGGAAATTCGGGATAAATGCTCGAAGGTTTGCCTGTTGTTTCGCACCGATGCTACAAGCGTTGGGTGTGTGAGCGGCATTAGTGAAAGGCACCTCCGAACTATATGTGCGGCAAAAGGCCGGCTGTCAGGATGTGCTTCGAATAGCGCATTTTCAGGCTGGCCCGACAAGTCGACGCAATTGACTGGCAGAATGGACCACGCATCCTCGAGTGCAGACTTCGGAATTTCCCGAAGCTCGCAATTCCAGGGTCCATCCGCCCAACCCACACCGAACTGATCGAGGAATTCATGTTTGATCAACGCGAGAAAGTTGCCCTGTTTATCGACGGCGCCAATCTCTACGCGACCTCGAAATCCCTGGGCTTCGATATCGATTACAAGCGAATGCTCCGCTACTTTCAGGAGAAGGCCTATCTGCTGAGGGCCTATTACTACACCGCCCTGGTGGAGGATCAGGAATACTCGTCCATCCGGCCGCTGATCGACTGGCTCGACTACAACGGCTACCGGGTCGTGACCAAGCCTACCAAGGAATTCACCGATTCAAGCGGCAGGCGCAAGGTCAAGGGCAACATGGACATCGAACTGGCCATCGATGCGATGGAACTGTCCTCCACCATCGACCACATGGTGCTGTTCTCCGGCGACGGCGATTTCCGTTCGCTGGTCGAGGCCATGCAGAGGCGCGGCCGCAAGGTCTCTGTCATATCCACGGTTTCGACCCAGCCGCCGATGATCGCCG
>JAGRLL010000007.1:0-265 GCA_020441855.1 Nitratireductor sp. | reverse complement strand
CGGGATCCGTCCGAGCGTCAGGAACGCGCGCCGGCGCGCGATTTCGACGACGATGACGATTACGAAGATGATCTTTGAGCGGCAAGCGGCCTGACCGTGCGCATGCTCGAGGTTGATACCGGCACGCAAACCGATCCCGGTCGCGATTGCCCGATCTGTCCAAGGCTGGCCGCCTATCGCCGCGACAATCGCGCGGCAGAACCGGCATGGCATAATGCCCCGGTCGACAGTTGGGTGAGCGCGGCGGGCGAGCGCGACGTGCGCC
>JAGRLL010000106.1 GCA_020441855.1 Nitratireductor sp. | reverse complement strand
GGCGACCACGTGATAGTTTTCCTCGATGCGCTGGCCGTAGCCCTCGTCCCAAACCCAGGGCGTCTCGTCCCAGGTGGCGCTCTGGCCGGAAGTGACTTCCTTCGCCAGATCGAGCCCTTCCAGCCCCGACCATTCGGCGGCGAGTGTCTTGAGGCCGTCCACGTCGAATTCGCCGGAGGGGTCGTGGGCGATCACGGCGTTGGCGAGGCCCTTTTCACGGATCAGCGCGGTAAGCGCGCGCGTGTCGACGCCGGTTATGGCGATGATGCCGCGCGATTTCAGCCATTGGTCGAAATGGCGCATCGAACGGTAATTGGAGGGATGGGTGATGTCGGCGCGAAACACCGCGCCTGCGACACGCGCGGTCGCGCCTGTGTTGAGCGTCTCGATGTCTTCGTCGTTGGCGCCGACATTGCCGATGTGGGGGAAGGTGAAAGCGACGATCTGGCTTGCATAGGAGGGGTCGGTGAGGATCTCCTGATAGCCGGTGATCGCCGTGTTGAAGCACACTTCCGCCTGCGTCGCGCCGGTCGCGCCGGCACCGAAGCCCTCGATCAGCGTGCCGTCGGCGAGCACGATCAGCGCGGTCGGCTTGCGCGTCGGCCAGGCTTCAGCGGACATGGCGGTTCCTTCCATCGGAATTCGGGCCGCCGGATTTGCGATCCTTTGGCCGCGTGGCGTGCATGAAGGCGCGTTGCGAGAAGGCGACGAATGCCAGCCTGCGCACTTGCTACATGGTGTTGGGCGAGGCCGCAAACTAGATCAAGGGCGGCAAAGCGTCAATCAGACTCATCTGAAATTTAACCAAATTATTTCAACAAGTTAACATAATAACTGTCGATTGCCTGACCTTGTGGGCTGGTCTATGCTGATCCTTCGGGCAGGGAGACGAGCATGCGCGAACGAATCTCACAGGCGCTGAAGGCGGCGCTCAAGGGTCAGGAACGACGCAGGGTTGCGACGCTGAGGCTGATCAACGCGGCGATCACCGACCGGGACATCGCGCTGCGCGGCAAGGGCAAGGACCGGGCGAACGAGGAGGAAATCCTCGATATCCTGACCAAGATGATCAAGCAGCGCGAGGAAAGCTCGCGGCTCTATCGCGAGGCAGGGCGCGCCGAACTCGAGGCGCAGGAAAACGAGGAAATCGAGATCATCCGCGAATTCCTGCCGAAGGCGCTGACGGAGGAAGAAGCGGCACAGGCGATCCGTGCGGCAATCGCCGAAACCGGCGCGCAATCGTTGCGCGACATGGGCAAGGTCATGGCCCTGCTCAAGGAACGCTATCGCGGGCAGATCGACATGGCCAAGGCGGGCCAGCGCATCAAGGCCGAGCTGGAAGGCTGATCCCTGTCGCGGCTTGCGCGGGCAAGCCGTCTTGCCAAACCCCTGAAGGATCTGACTGCTTGGCGCCGCCCAAAGCTGGAATCGTGTGCCTGGCCTCAGTCACTCACGCGGTGGCTCTCGCCCAGCCAGGCGAGCCTGGCGGTATGCCAGCTTGCCCACGCGCCGACCGGCACGAGCAGCGCGGCAAGCACGGCATAGCCAATATTGCCCAGGTTCAGTATCTGCACGCATGCCCAGATGCTGGCGGCCAGGGACAGCCATATCTCGGACCAGATGAGGCTGACGATGCCCAGTGTGGAGAGAACGATTGCGAGCATGGCAGGCCGTTTCGCGGGACGGGCAGGGCCGTCACCGATGGAAGACGAGTTATTGAGGGTGGACATGGAAAATGCTGCAAAAAAAGGCGCTACCGACACCGAGCGCGACCCTTGAATGCGTGATCCGGGATTGCGGCGCAAAGATGTCGGAACCGCGCGATTGCGATCGCGGGTCGGGTTCTCAGCTTCCGGCTTCTCCGGAGCGCGCTTCCCTGCTTTCCATCTGCATCGGCGCGGAGCCCGACGACATATCGGCGATTGCTGCCGGTGACGAGGCTTCGTGCGACGTCTTGCCGGAGGTCTTCCACAGCGAGGCAAGGATGCCCGAACCCAGGAGTGCCAGCGTCACGCCCAGCGAAAAGGCGGGCGGAACCTTCTCGATGCCGAATAGGGGAGCAAGGATGATCTTGGCACCGATGAATACGAGGACGAGCGACAGCGCGTATTTGAGATAGCAGAATCGGTGCAGAAGCGCCGACAGCGCGAAGAACAGCGAGCGCAGGCCGAGAATGGCAAAAATGTTGGACGTGAAGACGATGAAGGGGTCGGTGGTGATCGCGAAGATTGCCGGAATGGAATCGACGGCGAAAACCAGGTCGGCGATCTCGACGACGCACAGCGCCACGAGCAGAGGTGTGATGAACAGGCGCATCTGACCTGTCTGGGCATCGGGCTCGCGCACGATGAAGCGGTCGCCGCGCAGGCTCGAGGTGATGCGGAAGTGGCGCGACATGAATTTGAGCACCGGGTTTCCGGCGACATTGTATTCGTCGTCGGCGCTCATCAGCATCTTGATGCCGGTCGCGACCAGGAAGGCGGCGAAGAAATACAAAATCCAGTGGAAACGGTCGATCAGGGCCGCACCCGCCAGGATCATGACGCCGCGCAGCAGGATGACGCCAAGAATGCCGTAGAAAAGCACGCGGTGCTGATATTCGCGGGGAATGGCGAAGTAGCTGAGGATGACCGCCATCACGAAGATGTTGTCCATCGACAGGCTTTGCTCGACGATGTAGCCGGTCAGGTACAAAAAAGCGGCCTCCGAGCCGCTCTTGGCGTTGATGAAAAGGGCGAACAGCAGCGCCAGCGTGACGTAGAACGCGGAGAGCTGAAGGCTCTCGCGGACGCCGATGACATGGGCCTTGCGGTAGAGGATGCCCAGGTCGAAGGCCATCAGGCCAAGCACCAATGCCAGGAAAGCCGCCCAATGCCAGAGTGGCGTTCCCATCGCATCGGCAAACAGAAAATGCATGAATTGGCGTCCGACGGCGAGAATGGCGTTCAGGCGGGTCCTCGCCGCCCATTTGGCTATCGTTTGAAGCAAGTCGGACCCGGAAGCAACCCCGCCACGGCTTCAAAGAGCCCGTGCCGGTATTCCGTACGGGTTTTCAGGCGCCTTGCCCAAATCCCGACATAAGTGTCAACGATGCTGAAATATGTGGGAGTTTTCGGCGGGCAGTTCAAGCGCTCCGGTGATACTGGCGCAGCGTACCGGTGGCAATCGCCCGTCCAGGGACAAAAAAACTGCCCGATCTCAACCCACAGAGATCGGGCAGTATGCGAAGCAAGATCAAAGTGGCCGTTTGGGCAAACCGGCTTCGCACGGTTAATGGCGGCTAATTTCAACCCACTAAACAATCCCCAGATTTTTGGGGGGCGTGTTCGCGGGACGGATCGTAAAGAACCGGCGGCCTTCATTGCGCGGAGCTTGCCGCGCATTTGGCGGTTGTCAAGGCTTGGTAAACAATTGCGCTCCATGATCGGGGCGCAGCGGTGATGGACGGTCAATGCGGGAAATGTTCAACCATTCGGGTCTGGCGACACGGCGCAATGCGCTGACGCGCCTGGGACGGCTGGCCGTGGGGTTGGGCGGAATCGCGGCGCTGCCTGCTTGCACGAGTGTGCTGACACAGGAGAACGCAACCAGCCATGCCGCATTGCGCCCGAGCGATGTCGCGCCTCTCGACTTCGATCCGGATGCGGGGCTGGCCGCGATCAATGCGACAAGGCGGAAGTTCTTCCTTCAGCCGTTCGCGGCCGATCCGCGCCTGCAACTGGCGGCGCAGAACCACGCCGACCTGATGGCCAGGACCGGCCAGTTCGGCCACGAATTCGGCCCGGACACGAAATTTCCGGTGCGCATGGCCGATGTCGGCTTCCAGGGTTCGGCCGGGGAGAACCTGGGCGTCGGTTACGGCTCCATCGAGGATGCAATCCAGGGCTGGCTCGATTCTCCCAAGCACCGCGAGATCCTGCTGCGGCGCAAATACGACCTGGCCGGAATCGCCTACGCCTTCAACCGTTCTGGCAAGCACCCGCGCCGCACCCATTTCTGGGTGCTCGAGGTCGGACAGAATCCGCCGCCCGGCATGCGGCTTGGGCCCTATGTGCGGCGCATCTGATCCAGCGCCCCGGTTTTCAGGCAGACGTTTCAACTCTTCTAGGGCGATCCTGGCGCTGCGCATGTGCGGCAGGGACAATCCGGGTTGAAGGCCCGGCAATATCGCAGTCCGCGGGCCCGGTGTTTGCCAATTTGCATCTGTGCATGGCAATCCATGTGAAACACCGGATTTCAGTTTTCCGCAGCTCGAGGGTGGAGTCGAATTGGCCAAAAGAAGATTGCATCTCTTTCTTGTCAGGATGGCGAAACTCGGATTTGCGCGCATCTTGAGCGGTGGATTTCATCGGATACACGGAATCAGGATTTCAGCCCCATTGAGCGATCTCGTTCCCGTTTCGCGATCGATTTTGCAGGAAAAATACGAGGAGGCTGAAGCGCGCCTTGTCTCAAGATACATTCCCGCAGACCGGCCAGTTGTCGAACTGGGCGCATCGCTCGGCGTCATCTCGACGTTGATCCGCAGCCGCCTCGATGACGGCGTGCCGATGGTGTCGGTGGAAGCATTGCCGCATCTCGTCGAAATCGTGCGCGCCAACGTCGCCAGATACGATGCGTCCGACGCGACGATCGTACTGCATCGCGCGGTGGCTTATGATTGCCGCACCGTCTCGTTCAGCACCGACGCCAATCTGCTGGCCAACAGGATTGCGAACGCGGCAAGCCCCGACACAATCGAGGTGACGGCCATCAGCCTCGCCGAGATCGTGGAAATCCTGGAAAATCAAACGGGCATGACACTCGTTTGCGATGTCGAGGGGGCGGAATGGGCGATTTTCGAGCACGACAGGAAGGCGCTCGAACACTTCGACATCGCGGTGGTGGAAGTCCATCCGGAAATTTTTTCCGAAAACGGGCATACCGCCGAGCAGTTCGAAACCATGGTGGAAGCCGCCGGGTTTGAAATCGTCGATCGCGACAAGCAGGTATTGATGCTCGCAAGAACACCTGGCTAGCCGCTATCGGCCGTCAGACCCGATCGTGCCGGCGGTCGTCGCCCGGTCTGTTCAGGCGCGTCCTGCCGGCCTGCTGCCGCCGTATTCAGTGAGCCAGATATCCGCCTCCCGTCGGGGTGGTGACGATCACAGCCTCGCCCGCCCTGGCGCTTGTCTGGTCGGCGTGATCGAGCTCTTCCAGGGTTCCGTCGAGGCGGCGGATCTCGGTCCGGCCCACTTCACCGTTGCCGCCGCCTTCGAGGCCCGCAGGAGGACGCTTGCGGTGAGAGCCAAGGATCGCGCATTCCATGTCTTCCAGGAAGCGCAGCACGCGGCGCGTGCCGTCGCCGCCGCTGAACTTGCCCTCGCCGCCGGACCCGGCCCTGATCGAGAATTCCTCGACCACGATGGGAAACCGCATCTCCAGGATTTCCGGGTCGGTCATGCGCGTATTGGTCATGTGGGTGTGGACGGCGTCGGCGCCGTCGAAACCGCGACCGGAATTCATGCGGCCGGCAGGTGCGCCCGAGCAGATCGTCTCGTAATTCTGGTATCGCGCATTGCCGTAGGTAAGGTTGTTCATCGTGCCTTGCGCGTTCGCCATCGAGCCCAGCGCCATCAGCAGGCAATTGGTGACGTGCTGGCTGGTCTCGGTATTGCCGGCGACCACCGCGGAGGGATAGCGCGGCTTGAGCATCGAACCGTCGGGGATGACGAGGTTGATCGGCTTCAGGCAACCGGCGTTCATCGGGATCGGCGATTCCACCATCAGGCGGAAGACGTAGAGCACGGCGGCGCGGGCAACCGGTTCGGGCGCGTTGAAATTGTTCTTTTGCGCTTCCGAGGTGCCGGTGAAATCGACCATTGCCTCGCGCTTCTCCTTGTCGACCGTAATCTTCACGCGGATCGTCTGGCCGGTGTCGGTGCGGTAGGCGTATTCGCAGTCGCTCAACGCGTCGATGACGCGGCGCACGCTTTCCTCGGCATTGTCCTGGACGTGGCCCATATAGGCGTTGACGACGTCGAGGCCGAAATGGGCGACCATCTTGCGCAGTTCGGCGACACCTTTCTCGTTGGCCGCGATCTGGGCACGCATGTCGGCCATGTTCTGCGCCGGATTGCGGGCTGGCCAGGGATGGTTGGTGAGGACCTCGATCATCTCCTTTTCGCGGATGCGGCCACGCTCGACCAGGCGGAAATTGTCGATCAGAACGCCTTCCTCATCGACATGGGTCGCGCGCGGTGTGGCAGAGCCCGGCGCCATGCCGCCGATATCGGCATGGTGACCGCGCGAGGCGACCCAGAACAGAATCTTGCTCACGCTGTCGGCGGCTTCGCCACCTTCGCTGCGCGGGCGCGCGCCATTCGGCGCGGTTCGCTCTTGGCTCGCCAGGGAGTTCCCAAGCGATTCAGCAAACACCGGCGTCACCACCGTGATGTCGGGCAGATGGGTGCCGCCATTGTAGGGCGCGTTGAGCACGAATACGTCGCCGGGATGGATGTCGCCCTCGTTCAGGCGGATGACCGTCTCGACCGAACGGTCCATGGAGCCCAGATGGACCGGCATGTGCGGGGCGTTGGCGACAAGCGAACCATCGGCGGAAAACACCGCGCAGGAGAAGTCCAGCCGTTCCTTGATGTTGACCGAATAGGCGGTGTTCTGCAGCGTGACGCCCATCTGTTCGGCGATCGACATGAAGAGGTTGTTGAAGACCTCGAGCATGACCGGATCGGCCTTTGTGCCGATGGCGGCCACGCGCGCCTTTGCGATGGCGCGTTTCAGCACGATGTGGCCGAGCGCGTTGACCTCGGCGCGCCATTCCGGCTCGACGACGATGGTCTGGTGCGGCTCGATGATCAGCGCCGGCCCCATGACCCGGTTGCCGGGCATGAGCGTTTCGCGGCGGTGGATGGCGGCGTCGTGCCACTTGCCGTCGGAGAAGAAGGCGGCGGTGTCGCCGGCCTCGATGTCGCGTTCGTCGGTCTCGACGGGCTGCTCGGTCACTGAACTGCCGCCGCCGACCGCCTCGACCTCGATCGCCTCGACGATCAGGCGTTTGCCCTCGAAGGTGAAGCCGAACTGCTTGCGGTGCAAAGCCTCGAAATCGCGCGCCATTTCCTGGGACGAGGCAAGCGTAACGGGCAGGGGGGTGTCGGTGCCGTCGTAGCGAATGTGCGCGCGGGCGAAAATGGTTGCGTCCGAATCGCTTACGCCCTGATCCGCAAGTTCCGATCCGGTTTCCTGCCGAAGTTCCGATTCGACGCGGCGAAGCTCCGGCTCGGTTTCGGTTTCGAGCGGCAGGACCAGTGCGCGGGTGCGGTTTGCGCGGATTTGCGCCAACCCCATGCCATAGGCCGACAGGATGCCGGAGAAGGGGTGGATCAGCACCGTCTGCATGCCGAGCGCGTCGGCCACCGCGCAGGCGTGCTGGCCACCGGCGCCGCCGAAGCAATTGAGTGCGTAGCCGGTCACGTCGTGGCCGCGCTGGACGGAAATCTTCTTGATGGCGTTCGCCATGTTCTCGACGGCGATCTTGAGGAAACCGTCGGCGGCTTCCTCCGCGCCGATGCCGATCTCGGCGGCAAGCGCGGCGAATTTCTCGCGAACAATCTCCGCGTCGAGTTTCTCGTCCTGGCCATGGCCGAAGATGGCGGGGAAGTATTCCGGCCGCAGCTTGCCGACCATGACGTTGGCGTCGGTGACGGCGAGCGGGCCGTCGCGCCGGTAGCAGGCCGGACCGGGATTGGCGCCGGCCGAATCGGGTCCCGCCTGGAAACGGCCGTCCTTGTAGGTGAGGATCGAACCGCCGCCGGCGGCGACTGTGTGGATCATCATCATCGGCGCGCGCATGCGCACGCCGGCTACTTCCGTCTCGAAAGCGCGCTCCAGTTCGCCGTCATAATGGCTGACATCGGTGGAGGTGCCGCCCATGTCGAAGCCGATCACATGGTCGAAACCGGCAAGGCGGGCCGTTTCGACCGCGCCGACCACGCCGCCGGCCGGCCCCGACAGGATCGCGTCCTTGCCCTGAAACAGTTCGGCGGCGGTGAGGCCTCCGGACGACATCATGAACATCAACTTGGATTTCGCAGCGCCCTCCGGCGCCGCGTCCGTTCGCGCGCTGGCGCTTCCGCCGGGCGCGGAAGCTTGCGCTGCCACGGAGGGGGGCGTTTTCTCGCCACCTTCGCTGAGCTGGTTTGCGCCCTCCTGTGCGGCTCGCTCTTCGCTTGCCGGCAGGGCTCCGGTCTTGCCTACGTGAAGGTTCAGTTCCCCCGCGACCTGCTCCACATACCGTCTCAGGATGGGAGAGAGGTAGGCGTCGACGACGGTCGTGTCGCCACGGCCGACGAGCTTGACCAGCGGCGAAACCTCGTGGCTGACCGAGACCTGAGCGAAGCCTGCCTCGCGCGCCAGCGAGCCGGCGAGTTTTTCATGCTCGGGGTATTTCCAGGCGTGCATGAAGGCGATGGCAAGCGCGTCATAGCCGTCATCCTTCAATGCTTTGAGTGCGGCGCGGATTTCGTCCTCTTCGGCGCGCGCTTCCACCGTGCCATCCGCCAGAACGCGTTCGTCGATCTCGATCACGCGGGAGTA
>JAGRLL010000437.1 GCA_020441855.1 Nitratireductor sp. | reverse complement strand
GGGGTCTGAGTAGCAACGGAACAGAAAACCTACATAAGGATTTTACGGTTCCTCATCCGGATCGGCGGTTTTCGGATCGCGTAGCGGTCTGAGTTCGCCTCGGGCCACGAATTCTGGGAGTGTGAAGGCGTATCGGCCGAGCATATTGACGTGACGGAAGCCGAGCGGCGAGAGGCGCGCGACATCCTCCGGCTTGACGTCGTGGCCTTCGGTGACGAGCTGGTTGAGGGCTGCATCCGTATAGATCGTGTTCCAGAGCACAACAAGATTGACGACCAGCCCGAGCGCTCCGAGTTGGTCTTCCTGACCTTCACGATAACGCTGACGCAATTCTCCGCGTTTTCCATGGAAGATGACGCGGGCGAGCTGGTGGCGACCTTCACCGCGATTGAGCTGGATGAGAATACGGCGCCTGTAGGTTTCATCATCAATGAAGCGCAGGAGATAAAGCGTCTTGATAAGGCGGCCGAGTTCCTGCAGGGCGCGAGCGAGGCGGGTTGGCCGGTCATTGGTCTGAAGGGTTCGTGTGAGGCCAGCGGCCTGGACGACGCCGAGCTTGAGGGAGCCAGCGAGGCGCAGCAGATCGTCCCAATGGTCGGCGATCAGCTTCATGTTGATCCTGTTCGACGCGATATCGTCGAGGATGCCGTAGTTGGCTTTTGCATCGGCGCGCCAGAATCTTGCCCCGCCGACATCTGCGATGCGAGGGCTGAACTGGTATCCGAGCAGATAGAAGATGCCGAAGATGGTGTCGGTATATCCGGCCGTGTCGGTCATGATCTCGGTGGGCTGAAGCTCGGTCTCCTGTTCCAGCACGACGGCGAGGAGGTTGAGGCTGTCGCGCAGGGTGCCTGGAACGGTCATGGCGTTGAGGCCGGTAAACTGATCTGAAGCGAGATTGTACCAGGTGACACCGCGCTCCTGCCCAAAATATCGTGGATTGGGGCCGGAATGAATGGTGCGGACCGGCACAACGAACCGCAATCCATCGGCGGATGCCACTTCACCGCCGCCCCATTTTCTCGCCAAGGGGATGGCGTTTTGCGCCGCGACCAAGGCGGCGTTTGCGGCGGTCAGCGTCTCGGCGCGCAGGAAGTTTTGCTTGACCCAACTGAGCCGGGAGCGTCGAAGTGCCGGGGTATCGATGCGAACCAGCGGCTCGAATCCGGTATTGGTCGCTTCGGCGACAAGAACGGCGCAGATGCTGGTTGCGATGTTTTCCGCGCGTGAGCCGCCCTCGCTGGCGTGGGTGAAGAGATCGGCAAAGCCGGTTCTCGCATGCATTTCCATGATCAGTTCGGGCAGATCGAGCCGAGGTAGACGCGCATCGATCGCGGCGCGCAGCGCGTTGAGGCTAGGTGGTTCCTCGATCTTTTCCAGGCGGTCGAGGGACAGATCCGAGCCTTCCGAGGTATTGATGATGTTGACGGCCGGGTTCAGCGGGACACGATCGGCGGTTTCCCGATAGGCTCGGTCTAGCCGGCTCGACAAACGCCCGAGTTCTTCGTCAGCAACGGTGGATACTCCCACGGTGCGGCAGACCGTCGGACGTGCAGCTTCCCATGCCGGACCTGATAGCAGCCCCTTGCGCGGATCGGCATACCGCAGTGAGCGAACCGGAAAGATGTCGCGCCGGCGAATGGCGCGGCGCAGTTCGTCCAGGATGCAGAGCCGATATCCCGTCAGATCGACGGCGCCATCGGCAGTCTTGAGTTGGGTCTGCCATGCCTTTGGCGCAAAGGCTGTTGGTGGTGGGCCGGCGCGCTTGCGACCGGAATGAACCACACGGAGATAATCAATGGCCTCCAGCAAGGGCCGGCCGGCGGGAGCCGCGCCGAGATCAAGGCCCGCGAGCAGTCCCGGCGTATAGGCAATCTTGCGATTGTGCTTCCTGAGTTCGGTAAAGTAGGTGTCGTCGCCAGGTTCCGCGAGGGTGCCGACACGCTCGACGGCTGCGTCAAGCGCCTGCCTGTCGATCAGGTCGAAGATTGCGGTGCGGACTGCATCGTCGGGCGTTTCGGGATCGAGAATGACGATCGCCGCGTCGCGCAACTTCAGTGCCGCTGCATCCAGGTCTCGCAGCGACCGCAATCTTGCCAGCTTAGCAGCCGACGACGCCTCCGACACCATCGATGTCGTGACCGCATCGAACAGATCGATGACATCATCCCCGGCCGATGCTTCGAGTGTTCGAATAAAGGCCAGCAGGGTTGCCGCGCGCCGGTCGGCCGGCAGACGCGAAACGGACTGAGCCTTTGCAGCGCTGGCAAACCGCGCCAGCGCCGTGATTTTACCCGGTGGCAGCCGATCGAGCGACGGCAGGCCGCTTGCGAGGGTGCGGATCTCTTCCAGACGGCCGAGTGCACGGCTGATCTCCCGTCCACTTTGAATGTACGGCCCGTCGCGCAGCCGGTCGAGCGGGCTTTGGCGGGCACCCTCCGGAACAGCGACCAGGCTATCAAGCCGTTCCCGCTGTTCTGGCGTCATCGCCTCGATCAGCAATCTGTGCAGCCGCCTGTTCGCCCGTGTGCGAACCCTTGCCACGGCCCTTTCCAACACAGACAGACCCGGCAGCAGGACCTTGGCTTCCAGCAGCCATGCGACGGCCCGGTCGAAGAGAGCCGACGGTCGGTCCGATCCCGTCCAGCACAGGGCATAAAGAAAGCGGTTGAGACGGAACGCGACACCATAATCGGTATAGGTCCGGTAGCCGTAGTGGTGACGAATGCGAGGCGCATGACGCCAGCGCCCTTCGCTGCGGGCATATTCGGCAATCAACTCTTCGGGCTCGGTGAGCGAAAGATGCTGGGCGGTGAAGCGCAGAGCTGAAACAGGTGCCGCTGTGGGGTCTTCCGGAAAGGTGCCGAGCATGCGCAGCGATCCGAGCTGGACGGCGACGCCTAGACGATTGTGGTCGCCGCGATGCACGGCGACGAACGCAAGATCGGCGTCATCGAGGTGGAAATAGCGAGCCAATTGGTCCGGGGTAAGCTCGTCGGGAAAACGACCATATTCCCGCACTTGGCTCTCGCTCAGGTATCCTACCGGCACGGTCTTTTACGCCTGTATGCTGTTGTCGCGCTTCGCTCGACGCTTGCTTGCCAGCAGATCGCTTGCCCGCTCGCGGGGCTTTCCCTTGGCATCGACGTAGGCATAGAGCGTCGACAACGACACGCCGAGTTCAGCCGCGACATCACGCGCAGCGTTGTCGCGATCTGCCATCATAGCCATGGCCGCCTTTAGCTTCTTCAGTGTCATGACGCGCGGTCGCCCGCCAGCCCGGCCTCGGGCACGCGCCGCTGCCAGCCCCGCCATGGTGCGTTCGTGGATGAGATCGCGCTCGAACTCCGCCAGGGTGGCAAAGATGCCGAAGACGAGGCGGCCGGTTGTCGTCGTGGTGTCCACGTCGCCGGTCAGGACCTTCAGGCCGATCCCTTGCTTCTGAAGGTCGCTGACCAAGCCGACCACATGGGCGAGCGAGCGGCCGATGCGATCGAGCTTCCACACCACCAGAGCGTCACCAGCCCGCGCAATCTCAAGCGCTTTATCCAAACCAGGCCGTTCTGTTGCACGGCCCGAGCATACGTCGTCGAAAATCTTCTCACATCCTGCGCGTTCAAGACCGTCGCGTTGGAGATCGAGATTCTGCTCGCTGGTCGAAACCCGCATATAACCAATCAGCATCGGCGCTCCCCGTTTCACATTAACTTAGACGGCACGGAGTTTATCGGCTATAGGTTTCTGCACGAGTATTTGTAGAATTTGACCGCTTCTGCGGAATTGTTGCGATCTGCTTCGCGGCGTCACATCAAACCGGGGTTTGTTGGAACGATCCGCGCAAAAGGCTTAGCCGCGGAGACACACCCTGAGATCGAAGGCCGACACCGATGGTGCAAGTTCCGAAGTACGCTCAGCTCGAGCACGAACGCCGCTTTCTGATTGCGGTATCTCCTGATTTGTCAGATTTGCCGTTCCGGTTGATCGAAGATCTTTATATCTCCGCAACCCGAATGCGTCTGCGCGCCATTATTCACAGCTGCGGGCAGCAGGTTGAGTTCAAGCTCTGCAAAAAATACCCCATGGAAAACTTGTTCTCCGGCGCGATCGTGAACGTCTATCTGACCGAGGCTGAGTACGCAGTTCTTGCGCAACTGCCAGGCAAACGAATTCGCAAGCGACGACATCGCCTGGAATTTGCAGCGGCAGCATTTGCTGTCGATGTTTTTGAGGATCAGCTTGCCGGCCTGATATTGTGCGAAGTCGAAGCTGCATCGGCCGAAGACCTTCAATCGATCCCAACACCAAGCTGGCTGGGACAAGAGGTTACCGCCGATCCTTTCTTCAGGGGAGCCAACCTCGCACACATCAGCGCATCGGTCTTGAGGACGAAGCTGTCATCCGTGGGGCCGGTCGCTGGGCCCGCGCAAAACCTTATGTAGGTTTTCTGCTCCGCTGCTACTCAGACCCCTGAATCCCTTTTCGTCGCAAAAACGATCCTTTTCGCAACGCTTTTTGTGGGTAAGTGAAATCAATCACTTGGCCGTCGCAAAACCTTGTCGCAAAATATCTG
>JAGRLL010000436.1 GCA_020441855.1 Nitratireductor sp. | reverse complement strand
AGCCGTCGATGATCTTCGACGAGGAATTCACCGAACAGATCGTCCATTCGGGCAAGATCGAGGACGGCAAGGTATTGCGCCGCTTCTTCCAGAAGACCGGTCAGCCGCTGATGCAGGATTGGCTGGTGGGGATGATCCGCGGCCTGGTCTTCCGGCTGCCGGTCGGGCTGTTGATGAAGCTCGGCCTCGCCACGCTGTTCCATCCGCGCACGTCGGGCTGGGACCGTTCGCGCCGGGCGATGGAGGAATATATCGAGGAACGCCACGAGGCCGACAGGAAAGCCCTGGGCCTCGACATGCATAGCGCCAAGATGGGAGCCGAGTAATGAGCGGAAAATACGACAAGGTCGCCTATTATCCCGGCTGCGCGCTGGAGGGCACCGGGCATGCCTATAACCGCTCGACCAAGGCGGTGGGCAAGAAGCTCGGCCTCGATCTCGTGGAATTGAAGAACTGGAATTGCTGCGGCGCCATGGAGGTCAAGAATGTCGACCCCAAGCTGCAGACCTATCTTTCGGCGCGCAACCTGTCGATCGCCAAGGACATGGGCTTCGACACCGTGATGGCGCCGTGCAATGGCTGCTACCACAATCTCAAGAAGGCCGAGTACGATCTGGCCCATGACGACGCCTCGCGCGAGGTCAACACGCGGCTGGCGACCAAGGCCGGCCATACCGATTACCAGTCCGGCGACGTGACCACGATCCACGCGCTCGACTGGATCAAGGAAGGTATTGGCGAGGAAGGGCTCAAGGCGAGGGTCAAGAACTCGCTCAAGGGTCTGAAGATCGCCAATTATTACGGCTGCATGTATACGCGGCCGCGCCACATTTTCCCCGAGAAGGATCAGGGGCCGGGCTCCGAATCGACTTCCAAGCCGCATTTCATGGACGACCTGCTGGCGGCTGCCGGCGCGGAAAACGTCGAATATCCGCTGAAGACCGCGTGCTGCGGCGGGGCGCATACGCTTTCCGATTCCGACACGTCGACCAGGCTGGTGCTCAATCTGCTGGAGACGGCGGAAGCCTGCGGCGCCGACGTCATCGCGACCGAATGTCCGACCTGCCATTCGGGTCTGGAAATGCATCAGGCGCGCGCCGAAAAGGTTCTCGGCCGCAAGACGAGTGTGAAGATCCTGTATTTCACGCAATTGCTCGGCATTGCGCTCGGCCTGTCGCCGCGCAAGGTGGGTGTGCACGAGAACATGTCGGAATCGCGCGATCTGCTGCGCGAGAAGGGGCTTGCGTGATGGCGTCGCAGCCGGCTCCCCGGACCGATGTTCCGCCGGCGCGCGAAAGCGCCGCGGCGACCGTCTTTGGCCGTCTCGACGAGATCGCGCGCATGGGCGATGCCGCGTTGGCGAACGGTGCCGGCGCGCTGTCGGACGAATTGCTCGGCATTGGCGAAACGGTGCTGGAAGCCTGGCTTGCGAGCAAGGGCGAAGCGGGGCAGGGCAGACAGGCCGATGTCAGGCCGGTGGAAGGTTTCCGTCTCCTCGGCCTGCATCGGGCCGGCGCAAGGGGCGATCCCTCCTTCAACGCCTGCCGCGAAACCTGCCGCGAACTGGTGTTTCGTACCAATTGCGCCAGATTGGGCGACGACGAAAACGAGGTTGCCAAGCAGCTACGTTTGGCTGCCATGGTGGCGCGACATCTGCTATTATTCATCGACGGCAAGCTGGAAAACGCCGGCATGGGCGAATTCTGCTGCTCATCGAAATCGCTGAGAACCAGGGACGTGGTGCTTCCCGTCCCCGTGAAATGAACAGGAGCTGACAACCATGGCAACGGTACGTGGCTGCGATCTGCCCGACGATCTCCTTTATGACGTGGACAACAACATCTGGTACCGCGAAAACGGCGATGGCACCGTGACGCTTGGCATGACCGCCGTCGCTGCTGCGATGGCCGGCCCGCTGGTCGCGTTCACGCCGAAAAAGGTCGGTCGCGGCGTCAAGGCGGGCAAGTCCTGCGCGACGGTCGAATCCGGCAAATGGGTCGGCCCGGCGAAGATCGCCTTCGACGCAGAAGTCACCGAAATCAACGAAGACCTTGTCGGCGACCCGAAGATGGGTGCGAGCGATCCTTATGGCGTTGGCTGGCTGGTCAAGGTCAAGGCCGAGGACTGGGATGGCGCCAAGGCCGGGCTCGTTCCCGGCAGCGAAGTCGCCGCTCCATACGAAGCGAAAATGGCTGCCGACGAATTCGCGGGTTGCGGGGAACTGGCAGCGTAATACAGGCGGGGCTGCCGTGGGTGGCCCTGGCAATTTTGGAAGCCGGCTTTGAGGCCGGGCAGGTCTGACCGGACGACGCCGGCAGGAGGGAAGCATGAACGCCGAAAGTGGTACGAATGCCAAGACCATGAGCATGATCGTGACCAAGGGGTCGCTGGACTGGGCCTATCCGCCCTTCATCCTGGCGACAACGGCGGCCGCGATGGGGCTTGAGGTGACGATGTTCTTCACCTTCTACGGCCTGTCGCTGTTGAAGAAGAAGCTCAACCTGCAGGTGACGACGCTCGGCAATCCGGCGATGGAAATGCCGATGATGGGCATGCACATGACGATGCCGAACCTTGTCTCCGCCGTTCCCGGTGTCGATGCGGCCGCGACCATGATGATGAAGAACCTCATCAAGAAGAAAGGTGTCGCCTCGATCGAGGAACTTCGCGAGATGGCCGTCGAGGCCGACGTGAAGATGATCGCCTGCCAGATGACCATGGACCTCTTCGAATACAAGATCGAGGACATGATCGAGGGACCTTCGCTCGGCGGAGCCGCGACCTATATCGAGGAAGCGACCAAGAGCGACATCAATCTGTTCATCTGACCGTTTCGAATGCGGCGAAAATCATCGTTTGAATGAGAGGTAAGACATGGCCGACCAGGTGCTGGACGTAAAAGGACTGAACTGCCCGTTGCCCATCCTTCGCGCAAAGAAGACGCTGAAGGACATGGACATGGGTGCAACGCTGGAGGTGATCGCCACCGATCCCGGCGCGGTGAAGGATTTCGAGGCCTTCTGCCGCACGACCGGCAATGAACTGGTCGAATCGGAAGCCGGCGACGGTCAGTACCGCTTCGTGATCAAGCGGGCTTCGTAGCAGGCGAACCGTTCCACGGAATGAGCGAACCGCATCCGGACGTATTGTCCGGGTGCGGTTTTTTCTTTTGGCGGGTCTGAACGGTCAGGCGGCCGTATCGGCGGCGTCGAGCCGGGTGTTGAGGACCGCTACCGCGACGGGGTTCTCGCGGCCCCGGATCAGCCTGGTACCGGCAGGGGTGAAATCCGCCTGGCCGCGCGCGGCGTCCACCACGTCGCAGGAAGCGAGCACAACGGCTTCGTCGCCCGGCTTCATGATGTCCTTGGCGAGCTGTTCGAGGCGCTGCGTGACGTTCACCGTGTCGCCGACGACCGTGTAGTTGTGGCGGTCGGGTCCGCCGATATTGCCGACAACGACGCGGCCCGTATGCAGCCCCATTCGCACACGCAATGGCGTTTCGCCACGCAGACGCCGTTCGGAGTTTTCCTGGTGCACCGAACGGGTGATGGCCTCGGCGGCTCTCACCGCGTGCATGACATGATCGGTATCGGTTTCCGGCGCGCCCCAGAACGCCATGACGCCGTCGCCCATGAATTTGTCGATGGTGCCGCCGGTGTCCTCGACATTGCGGGTGACCATCTCGAAATGCTGGTTGAGCACATGGGCAACCTCGGCGGCGTTGAGCCGCTCGGAGATGGAGGTGAAGCCCATGATGTCGGAAAACAGGATGGTGACCTCGCGCTCCACGGGGTGGCTTGCCGTCTCGCCCGAGCGCATCAGACGGGCGACGAGTTCGCGTGGGACATAGCGGGTGAAGTGCAGCAGGATGGTGCGCATGCGGTTGAGCGCGACGGCCTGTTCGTCGATCTCCCGGATGCGCGAACGCGGCAGCGGATTGATGTCGTCCAGCCGGAAGTCGGAGAAGTGCGCGGCGGCCTCGGCGACGGCGCTCATCGGCCGGGAAATGCGCCGGCCGAGCAGGATGGCGGCGATCACGGCCGCCAGCATGCCGCCAATGCCGACCAGCAGCGTATTGACGGCGCGCAGCATTTCCGCCCCCAGATCGGTTGCCCGGAAGTAGACGCCGAGCGTGAAGGGTTCGGCCGAATAGTCGGTGAGCCTCCGCGTCAGGAAGATGTGGCCGCCGAACCGGTCCTTGGAGGTGAAGACGCGGATGCCGCGTTCGGCCGCCTTGCCGTAGTCGCGGTCCTCGATGGCGTTCGGCAATTCGCGCAGCACCTCGTCGGGAAAGTCCTCGATGGAAATGATGTCGCGGCTGCGGAACAGTTCCGGCAGGCGCGAATGGCTGATGACGCCGTTGCCCTCGCTCAGCATGAAGACCGTGGCGTCGCTTTCGTTGGCGAGCCGCATCATGATCTGGCTGACCATGTCCTGACCGACCACGGCAACGGCCACACCCTCGGTGTTTCCGCCGCGCTTCAAGGGCAGGGCGACATTGTGGAACAGGTTTTTGCCGATCGGCACCGGGCGGCCCCAGACGGGTCTGGCGGCTTGCGAAATCCTGCCGAGATCGAACAGGCTGCGCAGGTCCTGTACAGGTGCCTCGTTTGCGGTCTCGCCGGACAATTCGGCAGGGAGCGGGGCAAAGACGTCGTCCCGCGTGCGGAACATGGAAGCGGAACTGCCGTCGTCGCCCAGCAGCAGGATACCCTTCACCGAAGGCGCGGTACGCAGCAATCCCGTCAATACGGCATGCTGGCCGGGCGTGGTGTTCAGTCCAATATCGCCATCGCGATACAGCGCCGACAGCGCATCGACGACGCGTTCGCCCTGGCTCGCCTCGGCCGTGATCTGGCGTTCCATGCCATCGATCAGCTCGATGGCGCGGGTGTTGAGCAGCGACAGCGTGTTGACGAAATTGGCGCGAACCGAGAGGGTCAGTACCGCGCCGACGGACAGTGCCACCAGCCCGCCGAAGGCGAGCGCGAGCAACCACGACAGCGAAATGCCCGGCCAGGGCGCCTGCTCGCTGCCATGGTGCTCATGATGGTCGCGGTTCCTGTCATGCGAAACCGTCAATTCGGTCACACTCCCGTTTCGTCATCTTGCCGTTCACGCCGCCTTACGTCCGCATGACACGGTAGATCGCCGGAATGACGAGTACCGTCAACAGGGTGGAGGAGGCGAGACCGAACAGCAGCGAGATGGCGAGCCCCTGGAAGATCGGATCGGCCAGGATCACGGCAGCACCGATCATTGCGGCGAGCGCGGTCAGCAGGATCGGCTTGAAGCGGATCGCTCCGGCCTCGATCAGGACCTCCGTCAGCGGCTTGCCGGGCTCGGCGGTGTTGCGGATGAAGTCGACCAGCAGGATCGAGTTGCGCAC
>JAGRLL010000105.1 GCA_020441855.1 Nitratireductor sp. | reverse complement strand
CAGCGCCAGCGTCGCCTTGGACCAGCCTTCCTCGAGCGCCCCGTTGAAATCGGGCGTCGAGGCGAAGACGACCTCGGTGCCGGCCATTTCCTCGGCGCGCCTCGTGAGGATGAGGCGGAGATCGCCCTCGAAATCCTCGCCGCGCGTCTCGGTCAGCGCCGTCGAGCAGATGCCGACCAGCTTGGGATTCATGCGCTTCTTGAGATTGAGCAGCGCTTCCTCGACATGATCGGCGCCGCCGAGAATGGTCGACACCTCGTTCATGGCCGTCGTCTGCAGCGGGATCGCTTCCTTGAAGTGACGCACCAGCAGGACGAGCGCGAAGGCCGTGCAACCCTGGCTGCCATGGAACAGCGGCACCGCGCCTTCCACGCCGAGAAAGGCCATGGCGGCGCCGAGCGGGGCCGAGGTCTTCAGGGGGTTGGTAGACAGGGACCGGGCGACGGGCGACAGCGCGTTCATGCTCAGCACTCCCCGATGTCGTCGGCGTCAGTCATCGCGAACTTGCGACGATGGCGCGAGAGGTCGTGTTCGCCCGCAGACGCTGCGGCCGGGACGTAGGTCTCCTCCCATGGCGCGGGCTTGCGGGTCTTCAGCCAGACCGGATTGTTGATGGCGGCGTCGAGCTTCTTCACGAGTTCGACCATGCCGTCATAGCCCGCGAAGGCCTCATGGCGTTCCTGATTGATGTCGACCCAGGCGGTGCGCGCCTTCAGCGCGATGAATTGCGTGCGACCACCCGACAGAAGCACGTCGGCCTTTCCTTCCCGCAGGAAGTCGAACATTTCGCGAGGAGACAGCGAGTCGACCATGTGGGCGTCTTCGCCGGTCAGTTCGACGATCCGCTGCTTGTCCTCCGGCGTCGCCTTGCGGACGGACGTGTCGACGATCTCCATGCCGATGTCCTGCAAGGCGGACACGACCGACCAGGATTTGACGCCGCCGGTGTAAACGAGCGCGCGCTTGCCGCCGAGCGACTTGCGATAAGGCTCCAGCTTCTTCCAGACCGCGGCTTCCTCTTCCGCGATCAGCGCTTCGGTCCGCTCGATCAGATCCGCAGGACCGCCCTGTTGCTCCAGCAGTCGTGCGACATTGCGCAGCGCGTCGGACGTATCCCTCACCCCGTAGAACGAGCCCTCGAACCAAGGAATGCCCCAGCGCTCCTCCATTTTTCGCGCGACATTCACCAAGGCCGCCGAGCAGACCATCATATTGACGCGGGAGCGATGGCAGGAAGCGACATCATTGTAGCGGGCGTCGCCCGTCACGCAGGTATGGACGCGCACGCCGAGCTTTTCGAACAGGGGCAGGACCTGCCAGAGTTCGCCGGCCAGATTGTATTCGCCGAGAATGTTGATGTCGGTCGGCGAGGAAATCTCGGGCTCGCGCGTGCCGATCACATGGTCGAGCAGCGTTTCGCCGGCGAGCTTGTTGCCGAGATTCTTGGAGCCGGCGAAACCCGGCGCATTGACGGGAATGACGGGCGTGCCAAACTTCTCGCTGGCGCGACGGCAGACCGCCTGGATGTCGTCGCCGATCAGCGCGGTCACGCAGGTCGCATAGACGAAGACGGCCGGCGGCGCGCGCCGCTCGATCAATTCGCGGACCGCCTTCCAGAGTTTCTTCTCGCCCTGGCCCATGACGATGTCGAGTTCCGACATGTCTGTCGTAAACGACATGCGATAGAGTTGCGGGCCGGATGAGGCGGCGTGGCGGTTGTCCCAGCTGTTGCCTTCGCAGGCCAGCGGTCCGTGGATGAGATGGGCGGCGTCGA
>JAGRLL010000104.1 GCA_020441855.1 Nitratireductor sp. | reverse complement strand
GCCAAACCAAGAAAAGTACACACTCTCAAACGATGAAGTGTTCCCGGGGTCCCGCAGCAAAGCGCCCCAGTGGCGCGGGGTGAAGCACCCCGGTAGCTCGTCAGGCTCATAACCTGAAGGTCGCAGGTTCAAATCCTGCCCCCGCAACCAAGAAAACGCCGCCCGCAAGGGCGGCTTTTTTGTTTGTGCGGGTTCCGTCTTCGCGCGATCGGATCAGGGTTCCGCAAAGAGAGCCTGTCCGACGCCCCAGGGCATGGATTTGACTTCCAGCGCGCCGGCCAATTCGCGTTGCTTCGCCAGGTATATTGTCGTGGCGCCCGATCCGGGGGGATTGAAAAGAGATTTGCGAAGCTCATGGCTGCGACCACATTGGCGGACCCTGCCGGCCGGGACCGCAGTCATGGCCATGGTCAATGCATTGGCCATCCGGTTTCGTTTTTCGTCCGGCTGTAGAAGTGCCGACACAATAGCAGGCAACAAAAAACCGGCCGCGTGAGCATGGCCGGTTTTCGTTATGCAATTTTCACTGTTGCGAAAGACCCGCCGGCAACAACCGGACGGTCTTCGAATTCTCTAGCGTTTTCCCTCGGATGTTTCCTCGGCCATCGCCTGTTCGTGATACCAGGCGCCGCCCGAGGCGACGTTGGCAATGCGCGGCATTTCGGCAGCGAACAGCGAATCGCGTTCGTACTGAGCCGAATGCGAGCGCTGGCTGGTCCATGCGGCACGGCCACCGACGGGAAACTGCAAGATCTTTGCCGTTGTCATTGTTGTTCTCCTTCGATCCTGCGCTTCGTCGCGCCAAACCTAAATAGCGCTGCTTCGGCCCAAACCCAATACCCAATGCACAAAAAAACTGCAAAAAATGCAAAAATGCATAAAAAATGATCATCTAGGTTGCTTGCCTGACGATGAAGCAGTTTTTGGCGCGCCAACGAATTTTATTGCTTAATATTTAATTCTGCGTGTTTAGCGGGCAGAAATGCCGAATTGGTCGCTTTTTATTCTTGGATGAATATTGATCCTCATCTCCCGACCAGCGTTTGTACGTTGGAACCGTGCAGCGAGTGCAATCTGGCACGTTTGTTGCGTTGTCATGCGCAGGCACTGGCTGCGGACGTAGGCGTAGGTCGCCAGCGGGGCCATGTCAGACTCGCAATCGAAACTTACATTCACGAGAGAACCTGCGATGACAAAGTACAAACTGGAGTATATCTGGCTCGACGGCTACACGCCTGTGCCGAACCTGCGTGGCAAGACGCAGATCAAGGAATTCGAACGCTTTCCCACACTGGACGACCTGCCGCTGTGGGGTTTTGATGGCAGCTCCACCATGCAGGCGGAAGGGTCAAACTCCGATTGCGTGCTCATGCCCGTCGCGGTCTATCCCGATCCCGCCCGCAAGAACGGCGTTCTTGTGATGTGTGAAGTCATGATGCCGGATGGCGTCACGCCGCATCCCTCCAACAAGCGTGCGTCGATCCTCGACGACGATGGCGCCTGGTTCGGCTTCGAGCAGGAATACTTCTTCTACAAGGACGGTCGTCCGCTCGGCTTTCCCGAGCATGGCTATCCCTCGCCGCAGGGTCCCTATTACACCGGCGTCGGCTTCAAGAATGTCGGTGACGTTGCCCGCGAAATCGTCGAGGAGCACCTCGAACTCTGCCTCGAGGCCGGCATCAATCACGAGGGCATCAACGCGGAAGTGGCGAAAGGCCAGTGGGAATTCCAGATTTTCGGCAAGGGTTCCAAGAAGGCCGCCGACGAAATGTGGATGGCTCGCTACCTGCTTCTGCGCCTGACCGAGAAATACGGCATCGACATCGAGTTCCACTGCAAGCCGCTTGGCGATACCGACTGGAACGGATCGGGCATGCACTGCAACTTCTCGACCGATTACATGCGCACCGTCGGTGGCAAGGACTATTTCGAAAGGCTGATGGCGCAGTTCGACAAGAACCTGCACGACCATATCGACGTGTATGGACCGGACAATCACATGCGCCTGACCGGCAAGCACGAAACGGCGCCGTGGAACAAGTTCAGCTATGGCGTGGCCGACCGCGGTGCATCGATCCGCGTGCCGCACTCGTTCGTCAAGAACGATTACAAGGGTTATCTCGAGGATCGTCGCCCCAACTCGCAGGGCGACCCCTACGCGATCGCCTCGCAGGTTCTGAAGACGATTTCGGAAGTGCCGGTCGGCAAGGCAAGCGCCGCCGCCTGATCGTCAAGGACATCCTCCCTGGACGGGCGCGGAGTAATCCGCGCCCGTTTTTCGTTTCAGGCCTGGAGGGAGGTCTCTGCTGCGGACGCCGGGATGGTCCTCATGTGCTGCTCTAGCTTGCGGACTTGCGGGTGGCCTGCGGCTCCTCGCCAATCAGGCCACTCGTCACCGATTCCATTTCGAGGGATGCTTCAAGCGGGGCGGGGCGGCCGAGCAGGTAGCCCTGACCCTCGCCGATGCCAAGTGTCTCGAGCATGGCAAGTTCGCCTGCGGTCTCGATTCCTTCTGCAAGAATGGACGCGCCGGTTTCGTGACCGAAAAAGATCAGCGCGGCCGTCAATGCCCGGCGGGCGGGATCGCTGTCGACATTGCGCGTCAGACTCATGTCGAGCTTGATGATGTCCGGCGCCAGCTGGACGATATGCTGCAGGCTGGCATAGCCTGCGCCCGCATCGTCGATGGCGAGCCGAAGGCCGGCCTTGCGCAAGGGATCCAGTGCTTGGCGCAAGGCGCAATAATCGTCGACCGGTGCGTGTTCGGTCATCTCCAGCACGAGCCGTTCAAGCGGCAAACCATTCAGATGCTGTCCGAGGCGATCATCGAGCACGGTGGTCGGCGACGCATTGAATGAGAGGTATGCCTCGCCGGGAAAAGAAGGCAGGGCCCGAACGGCCTCGCCGATTGCCGCCAGTTCCAGATCGGTGCCGAGCCCGGTCGCATTGGCCTCCTTGAACCAGATATCCGGTGTGCGTGCCGGTTTGGCTTCGAAACGACACAGCGCCTCGAAGCCTATCGGTTTGGCCTGACGGAAAGCCCAGATCGGTTGATAAATGATGTGGAAGCGGTGTTCGGAAATTATGTCTTCGATGCACGCGATGCGCTTGTTTTCGTGCAGCCTGTGCGCCACCTCGTCATTGACCTGCTCGGCGACCAGATCGGCGAAGACATGCATGATCTCCAGATCGCGCTCGTTCAGCGATCTCTTCGCTTCCCGGTTGACGCAACAAAACATGCCGTAGGCGCTGCCGTCCTCAAGCCTGACGGGTATGGAGATGTTCGCACCCGCGGGAAAGGACCTGGTAATCGGCATCGCGGCGGCGACCGGTTCGGCCGATGTGTCGGGCATCAGTTCCGGCAGGCGCCCTTCAAGCACATGGCCGCAATAGATGTCCTCGAGCGGGAAGGCGTCTCCGACCTTGACTATGTGTTCCAGCCCCGGTGCATCGATGCGGTGAAGCACGGCCTTGTCGTCGACAATCTGGGAGAAATAGGCGATGTCCATCCCCAGATGACGACGAATCGTCTTCAATGCGCGCTGGATGATATTTTCACTTTTTTCTCCTAGGAGAATGGCCTTGGCGATGGATTGAGAGTAGCTGGGCATCGTCGTTCCCATTCCCATGCAATAAGTACTCAAAGAGCGTTGATTACCTGGAGCGGACGAACAAACCGATAAGCCATATGGTAAATGTGGAATTTCAGGAATCCGCCGAGCATCGAACAAATTTGACGGGTCGCTCAAGTAGAAGAGACCTTTCGCGAACAGACTCATGGTATTGAACTTGCGGTGATGGAAATCGAACCCCGGCAATCAGGCCCGCTATACGGAATTTTTCTCAAGATTTGCTCCGTGACCGTATTCATGGCGATGTCCATTTGCATCAAGGCCATGGCACCGCACATACCGCCGGGCGAGGCGGTGTTCTTCCGATCCCTGTTCGCAATTCCCCCCATCCTGATCTGGCTCGCATGGCGCGGGCAGCTCCGCGACAGTTACAAAACAGACAATCCAATGGGGCATTTGTGGCGAGGCCTCGTGGGGGTGTGCGCGATGTTCCTGGTGTTTTCCGCGCTCGGCCTGCTGCCGTTGCCCGAGGCAACCACGATCGGTTATGCCGCACCGTTGATCGCGACCGTTCTCGCGGCGATGTTCCTGGGAGAGAGGTTGCGCATCTATCGTCTCAGCGCGGTATTTGCCGGTCTTTTCGGTGTCGTCATCGTTCTGGCGCCGCGAATGAGCGTTCTGGACGAAGGCGACGTCGATACGCTTGCCGCGATCGGCGCGCTTTGCGCCCTCATGGGTGCCGTTTTCGCCGCGATGGCTCAAGTCTTCGTGCGCAAGCTCGTCCAGACAGAAGCCACGGCGACCATCGTGATCTATTTCTCGCTCACGGCGACCGTGATTTCGTTGCTGACGCTGCCATTTGGCTGGGTCGTGCCCGGACCGCGCGAGGCGGTGCTGCTTGTCTGCACGGGCCTGTTTGGCGGCGCGGGGCAGATTTTGCTTACCGCCAGTTATCGCCATGCGGAAACGTCGGTCATTGCCTCGTTCGAATATGTTTCGATGCTTATGGCGCTTGCCGTCGGCTATTTCCTGTTCGACGAGGTGCCAACCATCGCCATGCTTGCCGGTGCGGCGCTCATCGTGGCCGCCGGCCTCGTCATCGTCTATCGTGAACACCGTCTGGGAATCGAGCGGGCCCAGGCGCGCAAGGTCATGACGCCTCAGGGTTGACCGGGAGGTCGGCGGGAATTGGCTGGCGAAAAAGCGGGCGAGAAAACAGGGGACGAAGTGAACACCGGTGTCAGGCAGAACGAGACGAGACACGCCGCAGAGCGCATCTGGCGGGCAGGCGTGGCAGCGGTAGGCGGACGGCAAAGCGTGCGCGCGGCGCTGTCCACGGACAATGTTCCGACACCCGACCTTGTTCTGGCAGTCGGCAAGGCGGCGGTGCCCATGGCGCTTGCCGCGCTTGCCCATTTCGGTGCGGCGATCCCCGCTCTGGCTGTCACCAAATACGGTCACGACGAAGCCTCCGGCGGCGAAGAGATCGCGTTCCGGCGCAATTTGCGGATCATTGAGGCGGCTCATCCGGTGCCCGATGCCAACAGCCTGGCCGGCGGTGCGGCGCTGCTCGAAGCCGTGCAAGCGACGGGAAAAAGCCAGTCCCTGCTGCTGCTTGTCTCCGGCGGCGCCTCCGCGCTGGCCGAAGTGCCGCAGGAAGGTTTCGACCTCGGTACATTACGGGCGGAAAACGCAAAACTGCTTGCCTCCGGTCTCGACATTCATGCGATCAATACCCGTCGCCGGACCCTTTCACGCATCAAGGGCGGCGGGCTGTTGTCCCATTTCGCCGGACGCCGCGCCGACGTGCTCGCCATATCCGACGTGGAAGGCGACGACATCTCGGTCATCGGCTCCGGGATCGGCGCCTGCCCGGCAGGGGCGAATTTTGATTGCCGCCCGCGGATCGTCGCCTCCAACGCCATTGCGCGCGAAGCTGCGTCAGCCGAGGCGGCGGCGCTGGATCTTGAAGTCGTCGCAAGCGAGGAATCGCTGCATGGCGATGTCTATCAAGTGGCGCGGCGTCTCGGCGCGGCGATCCGGGATCAGGCGGCCGGCGTCGCCATCCATGGGGGGGAACCGACCGTCGTGCTGCCCGACCAGCCGGGCGAGGGAGGACGCAACCAGGCTCTGGCCCTGGCGCTGGCGCGCGAGATCGACGGCATGACTGGCGTATGCGTGCTGGTCGCCGGTACCGACGGCACGGATGGGCCGACCGATGCCGCCGGCGGCATCGTCACCGGAGAAAGCTGGGCATCCCTGGCCGGCGGCGAAGCGGCGCTGGAACGCGCCGACGCCGGAACCTGGTTGCGGCAGGCCGGCGCTCTGTTCGTCACCGGACCGACCGGCACCAACGTGATGGATATGGCGGTGGTGGTGAAGTCGGCCTAGCGGCACGATGGTTGCGCGAAATCCCTCCAGCCCGCATGCGATCCCGTGCGACCGCACCCAGGGCGGGGAGAAGCGCACAGTCGGGCGAACCGGCGTTTGAACAAAAACCACGCCGGTTCAGCGCGTTAGGCGCGCAACGCCAATAACTCGCTGTCCCCATGCTCTTCGTTCGCCCGACACTGGCGAAAACCAATTGCCGGTGGAGTGTCGAATGTTTGATTCCGAACTCGTCGAAGCGATCGGCGCCGTTGCCGAGGAACACAATCTCGACCGTGCGGCGCTGCTCGCCGTCACGGAGGTCGAAAGCGGCGGGCGGGTGCTCGCGATGGTCGAGGGGCGCGCCGAACCGCTGATCCGTTTCGAGGGGCATTACTTCTATCGGCTGCTGCCCCGGCTGAAACGCAATCGTGCGCTGGCCGCGGGTCTGGCGCACCCGGTCGCGGGGAGGGTGGGGAATACGCGTAGCCAGACCGGGCGCTGGAAATTGCTCGACAAGGCCTCGGCGATAGATCGGCCGGCGGCGCTTGCCTCGACCTCATGGGGCGTGGGGCAGGTGATGGGCGACCACTGGCGCTGGCTCGGTTTCGCCAGCATCGACGCCTTCGTCGAGCAGGCGCGCGGCGGCGTGGCCGGCCAGGTGCGCATCATGGCGCGTTTCATCGTCAAGGCGGGGTTGACGGAGCGGCTGGAAGACCTCGACTGGGCCGGGTTTGCCCGCGCCTATAACGGCCCTGGCTACCGCGCCAACCGCTATGACGACAAACTGGCCCGCGCCTATCTTCGCCATGGTGGCCGGATGCTGTTCGCCAACCGTCACGCGCCGGCCCTGTTACGGCTCGGTTCGCACGGAATGCAGGTCGAGCAATTGCAGCGCGATTTGCGGATGCTGGGCTATCCGCTGATCGCCGATGGCGATTTCGGCCGTGCCACGCAAGCCGCGCTCATGGGTTTCCAGAAGGATATGTCGTTGTCGTGCGACGGGGTTTACGGCCCGAGGACCATGGAGGCGATGGCGCGCAGATTGCCGCCCGCAGCAGGTGCGGCCTGAGCGGCACAAGTGCCTTTCGCGTCATGGCGCGATGCGGTACTCATCGCGCATGAGCGCAATGGACGAAAAGCAGGCCGCCGTCGAGGCGACCATGAGGGCCGCACCGGTGATCCCGGTCGTGGTGATCGACGACGTCAAGGCAGCCGTGTCGCTGGCGCGCGCGCTGGTGGCCGGCGGCATACCGGCGATCGAGGTGACGCTGCGCACGCCCAGGGCGCTCGACTGTCTCAAGGCCATCGCATCGGAGGTCGAGGGGGCAATACCCGGGGCGGGCACGGTGCTGACGCCCTATCAGGCCGACGCGGTGGAAAAGGCGGGGGCCCGGTTCATGGTCTCACCCGGTGCGGCGCCGGGATTGCTCGATGCTGCGGCTGCCAGTCCGGTGCCGCTGCTGCCAGGCGCGGCGACGGCAAGCGAGATGATGACGCTCATGGAGCAGGGCTATCGGCATTTGAAATTCTTTCCGGCTTCGCAGGCGGGAGGGCCGTCCTATCTCGGTGCACTTTCTTCGCCATTGCCTCAGGTTCGGTTCTGTCCGACGGGCGGTGTCAGCGCCGCGAACGCACCGGATTATCTGGCATTGCCCAATGTACTGTGCGTCGGCGGCTCGTGGCTCGCGCCGGCAAAGCGTATCGCCGAAGAGGATTGGGCCGGCATAACGCAAATCGCGGCGGAAGCGGCAGCGCTCAACTTATAGGCGCGCCAAATCTCGCGCCATGAATGGCAAGTCCCGGATTCGATAGACGAATTGTGAATACGCAAATCTCCACATGGCCGTCGCGTGGAGGCAAACCTTGTGTCATAATGTTTTCAACCACGAGCATTGACTGGCGGGAATAGAACCTCAGTTACTGGAGCAAGTGGGGAAAAAACACGCAGAGCGCCGGCAGTATCCAATGCCGGTGAATCAGGGAGGAATGCATGAAATACGTTCTTGGCGCAGCCGTTGCTGCTGCGATTACCTTTGCCTCCGGTGCCGCGTTTGCCCAGTGCGACGACGGCGAGATGGTCATNNAAGTTCAGCCACGTCGTTGCCGGGAGCGGCCATCCAAAGGGCGATGCCGCAACCTTGCTGGCGCAACGCGTCAATGACGAGATGAACGGCATTGCCTGCATGGAGGTGTTCCCGAACTCGACCCTTTACGATGACGACAAGGTGCTCGAGGCGCTGCTGCTCGGCGACGTGCAGCTTGCCGCCCCGTCGCTTTCGAAGTTCGAGGCCTACACGAAGAAGTACCGGCTTTTCGATCTTCCCTTCCTGTTCGCCAGCCTGAAGGCAGTTGACACCTTCACCACTTCTGATGCGGGCAAGGGCCTGCTCAAGGTCATGGAAGGCGACGGCTATACCGGGCTTGGCTACTGGTCGTCGGGCCTGAAGCAGTTCTCCGCCAACAAGCCGCTGCTGGTGCCGTCCGATGCCAACGGGCTGAAATTCCGCGTGCAGACCTCCGACGTGGCGGTCGCCATGATCGAGGCGATGGGCGCTTCGGCCCAGAAGCTCGCCTTCAAGGAAGTCTACGGCGCGCTGCAGACCGGCGTTGTCGACGGCCAGGAGAATTCCTGGTCGAACATCTACACCCAGAAATTCTTCGAGGTGCAGGACGGCATTACAGAGACCAACCACCAATTGCTCGCCTATCTGCTGGTGACCTCGACCGAATGGCTCAACGGACTTGATCCGGCGGTGCGCGATCAGTTCGTCAAGATCGTCGACGAAGTGACTGCCTCGGCCAACGCCTCGGTTGCCGAGACCGAAGCCAAGAACCGCCAGAACATTCTCGATGCCGGCGGCACGATCCGGGAACTTAGCGCCGAACAGCGTGCCGCATGGGTCGATACGATGAAGCCCGTCTGGACCAAGTTCGAGGGCGATATCGGCAAGGATCTGATCGACGCCGCGGTCGCATCGAACGGCACCAACTGATTTCCGGAACACTCAAGGACGCCGGGCGGGAAAACTTCCGCCCGGCGAACTGTTCGCCACACGCACACGGGGGCGTAACAGGACTGGCCGAAGGGGAAGGCCGGGGCGGGGAGGATTGTCATGTCGGTCAATTGGAGCGCGCTGTGGCCTTATCTGGCGCTGCTGGCGCTGATCGCGGGATTGTGGGCGTGGGAACGGCGGCGTCCCGAGGCCGTTGCGAAGCTTGAAGAGAATTTCGTCGCCGCCCTGCTGGCGATCATCACGCTGGTTGCCTTCGTCCAGGTCGTTCTGCGCTACGGCTTCAATACCGGGATACAGGGTGCGCTGGAATTCCAGCGCGTTCTGTTTGCCTGGTTGATCCTGTTCGGGATGAGCTACGGCGTGAAAATCGGCAGCCATCTGGGTGTCGACGCCTTCATCCGGCTGTTGCCACCTCGTCCGTTTCGCTGGGTCGCCCTGTTCGGTGCGCTGGCCGTGTTCGCCTATGCGGCCATCCTGATCAATGCCGCCTGGCTCAATCTGGTCGGCGCGGACCTGTCTACCAATTGGCGGCAAACCGGCGCGGTCGGCTACTGGACCTTCATGTTCCAGCGCGGGACCGGTCTCGACGATCTCAAATGGCCGCTTTTCCTGCAGGAGAGTTTCGGATTCCAGGACCGCGTGCAGCGCTGGATCGCCTACCTGATGCTTCCCGTCGGCCTGTCGCTTCTGGCCTTCCGCGCGCTGCAAGCCATCATCGCGATCTGGAAGGGCGAGCGCGAGCTGATCATCGCCGGACACGAGGCGGAGGAACTGGTCGCCGAACACAAGCACGATCTCGATGGCGAACCCAGCAACGAGCTGAAGGGCTGACACCATGGAGATGATCGTCCTTTTCGGCCTCGTCCTCGGATTGCTCTTCCTCGGCGTACCGGTCGCCGTCTCGCTCGGGCTTTCCTCGATCCTCGTCATCGCCTTCTTCTCCAACGATTCCATGTCGTCGGTGGCGCTGCAATTGTTCACCGCCTCGCAGAACTACACGCTGCTGGCCATTCCGTTCTTCATCCTGGCTTCCGCCTTCATGTCGACGGGCGGGGTTGCCAAACGCATCATCCGCTTCGCGATCGCCACGGTGGGGCATTTCAGGGGCGGCCTCGCCATGGCGAGCGTACTGGCCTGCATGCTGTTCGCCGCGCTTTCGGGTTCGTCACCTGCGACCGTGGTCGCCATCGGAACGATTGCCATCGCGGGCATGCGCCAGGTCGGCTACACGAAATCCTTCGCTGCCGGCATCATCGCCAATGCCGGTACGCTCGGCATTCTCATTCCGCCCTCGATCGTCATGGTCGTCTATTCTGCCGCGACCGATGTGTCGGTCGGGCGAATGTTCCTTGCCGGTGTCATTCCGGGCCTCGTCGCCGGGCTGATGCTGATGGTGGCGATCTATGTCACGGCGCGCTGGCGCGGACTGCCCGCCGAACCGTGGAAGGGCTTTCACGAGATCATCGACGGCGGCAAGCAGGCAGGCTGGGGCCTGTTCCTGATCATCATCATCATCGGCGGCATCTATGGCGGCGTGTTCACGCCGACGGAGGCCGCCGCCGTCGCCTCGGTCTATGCCTTCTTCGTCTCGCTGTTCGTCTATCGCGACATGGGCCCGATGAAGGACATCGCCTGGGTGCAGGACACCGATTCCAGACGCGCGCGAGTCGGGTTTTCGGCTACCGTCTATGCGCTGTCCTTCTTCTTCGTGTGGATGATCCTTTCCTTCTTCGTCACCGCCGACTGGGAGGGCGTCACCGCCGGCGGGCGGGCACTTTATGGCGGCGCGCTGTCGCTCGTCATCATGGTCGCCTATGCGATGTGGCGCGGCGAAGCCGCCAATCCACTCTCGACGCCTGCCTATGTCGTTGCGGGTCTGCCGATCTGGGGGCGGAACCTGAAGCTCATGGCGCGCAATTTCCTGGCCGCCTTCTTCAACGAGGAGACGCGCAAGGTTCTGGTCGACGCCTCGAAAACGACGCTGATGCTCATGTTCATCATCGTCAACGCGCTGCTGTTCGCCCACGTATTGACCTCCGAGCGCATTCCCGACGCGATCACCCAATTGATGCTCGATTACGGCTTCAACTGGTTCACCTTCCTGATCGCGGTCAATCTGCTGCTGCTGCTCGGCGGTCAGTTCATGGAGCCGTCGGGCCTGCTGCTGATCGTGGCGCCGGTGGTATTCCCGATCGCCATCGAACTGGGTGTCGATCCCATCCATCTCGGCATCATCATGGTGGNNGTCAACATGGAGATCGGCATGATAACGCCGCCGATCGGGCTCAACCTGTTCGTCACCTCGGGCATTACCGGCATGAGCCTGGTTCAGGTGGTGCGCGCGGCGATGCCGTTCGTGGCGGTGCTGTTCGTGTTCCTGATCCTGGTGACCTATGTGCCCGTCATGTCGACCTGGCTGCCCTATGCGCTGATGGGACCGGAACTGGTGACGCGGTAGGAGACAAAAACATGGGGCGCAAGGACGTGGCGCACAAGGACGTCGCGCACAAGGGCACGGCCATCGTCACCGGAGCGGGGACGGGAATCGGCAAGGCAAGCGCACTGGCGCTCGCCACGGATGGCTGGAACGTGGTGTTCACCGGCCGTAGGGCCGAATTGCTGGAAAAGGCAGTTTCAGAAGCGGGCGGTGGCGCCTTGGCCCATGCCTGCGATGTCACCAAGCCGGACGAAGTGGACGCCCTGTTCGAGGCGGCAGTCGACAAGTTTGGCCGCGTCGATCTGCTGTTCAACAATGCCGGGACGGGTCTGCTGGGCACGCTCATCGACGATATCGCCCCCGAGGATTGGGACCGGGTGGTAGCGGTCAACCTTACCGGTGCATTCCTTTGCGCGCGGGCCGCCTTCCGCCAGATGCGCAAGCAGTCGCCACAGGGCGGGCGCATCATCAACAACGGCTCGATCTCGGCCCATGTGCCCCGGCCGGGCTCGGTCGCCTATACCTCCACCAAGCACGCGATCACGGGCATGACGCGCAGCCTGGCGCTCGACGGACGTCCCTTCGACATCGCCTGCGGCCAGATCGATATCGGCAATGCGCTGACCGAAATGGCCGCGCCGATGACCAGAGGCGTACCGCAGGCCGACGGCTCGGTCGCCATTGAAGCGACCATGGACGTTTCCAATGTCGCCAGTTCCGTGGTGCACATGGCCAGCCTGCCGCTCGACGCGAACGTGCTGTTCATGACAGTGATGGCGACGAACATGCCCTATGTGGGGCGGGGTTAGGCCGGTTCAGGCGGCGACGTAGTCGGTGACGCTGGAAGGCAACGGTATATCGATCCCGTCTTCGCGCATGCCTTCCAAGTGGAAGCGAATGGCTGCGCCGATCTCGTACTTGCAGCCCTCCAGCGTGGCGGCGGTCGCGACACAGCCCGGCAGATCCGGCACATAGGCCGCCCAGTTTCTTTCCGCCTTTTCGAAGACCACTGCGTATCTGGTCATCAGCTTTTCAGGCCTGCCTGCTTGAGGATACTGTTCCATGTGGCGGGTGGGAGTTCGTCAGAAGGCTTGCTCAACGGTTTATGTATTTCGCCTTTAACAATGTTTGGCGGAGATACTCCAAGTCACCACCTCCACGCGGCATATCCACATAACAAGTAGGATACTTCTCACTCAATTCTCTCCACAGATCACCAAGTGATCTGTGGCGTCCGGTTGATGCGAGGCCATAAGCATCTGCCCACATTCCCGACAGGTTGTCATTCTCCAGGGTGTTGTCGCTTCTTAGTGGCAAACCGCTCTCCCGAATCAGACATGCCACATATTGCGGGTGCGGGGATGGGTGCAGGGTTTAGCGTCCTTCAGTCTGGCCGATTGCCCTTGCGCGCCAGAAACTCCCCGATCCGGTCAATCGCCCTTGCGATGTTCTCTTCGGAATTGGCGTAGGACAGGCGGATATAGCCCTCGCCGAGTACGCCGAAATCCGGTCCTCCGATGGTCGCGACGTGAGCTTCTTCCAGCAACGCGGAAGCGAGTTTCTTGGCTTGCCAGCCAGTCGCCTTGATGTTGGGGAAGGCGTAGAAGGCGCCCTTGGGCGTCGCGCAGCTGACACCCGGCAGGGCGTTCATGCGCTCGACGACCAGTTTGCGGCGACGGTCGAAGGCGGTCATCATCTCGGCAACGGCATCCTGCGGACCGTCAATGGCCGCGATGCCGGCGAATTGCGAGGGTGCATTGACGCAGGACCAGGCGTTGACGGCGAGCTTGCGCAGCTTGTCGTAGAGCGCATCGGGCCAGATCGACCAGCCCATCCGCCAACCGGTCATCGCCCAGGTCTTCGACCAGCCGTTGAGCAGGATGAGCCGGTCGCGAATTTCGGGAAAGGTCAGCAGCGAAACGTGCTCTTCGCCGTCATAGGTCATGACGTCGTAGATTTCGTCCGACATGATCGCCACATCCGGCCATTTCTCCAGGCCCGCGACAAGCTTCTCGATCTCTGCGCGCGGCGTGACGCCGCCGGTCGGGTTGGCCGGCGAGTTGACGATGAGCAGTCTCGTCCTGTCCGTGATCAGCGACAGCGTTTCGTCGGCGGAGAACGCGAAGCCGTTTTCCTCCCGGATCGGCACGGGCACCGGCTTGGCGCCCGTGAACTCGATCATCGAGCGGTAGATCGGAAAACCGGGGTCGGGATAGAGGATCTCCGAGCCCGGCTCGCCGAACATCAGGATGGCGGCGAACATGGTGATCTTGCCCCCGGGCACGATGGCGACGTTTTCTGGCGAGATCTCTATTCCGGTCGTCGTCAGCGTGCGCCGGGCGACCGCCTCGCGCAGCGGCAATATGCCGGTCGCCGGCGTGTAACCGTGCTGACCGTCGCGCAGCGCCTTGATCGCCGCTTCCACGATGTGCGGCGGCGTTTTGAAATCCGGCTGGCCGATGCCGAGATTGATCACGTCATGGCCCTGACTGGCCAGATTGGTTGCGCGGGCGAGTACGGCAAAGGCGTTTTCCTCGCCGATGCGGTCGAAACCGGGAATGGTGTGCAGCATGTCTTATCCGATTGACTGAAACGCTAGTGTCCCGAATCTGAAGTTCGCTGCATTTGCAGCAGGCTCTGTGCGAACTTCAGATTCGATAAGGACATTAGCCAGGATGCCAGATCCAGTGTGGTTTCCGGATTTGCCGTTCCTGCGACGAATTCGCCGAAACAATGACAGGAACGTCAAATCCACCACACAGGTGCCGGTTTCTTAACCCGCCGCAAACCATTTGTCGTGTGCGATGGTGATGTGCGGATCGCCCGCGAAACGGTTTCGGCCTGCGTTTGCCATATTGCAGACAGCCATTGCGGCAGGCAAACTGGACTGCCGAGCTCGGGTGGGCAAGTGCGGCGGACGGCGATACGCCGCCATGTGGTAACGGGGACGAGAAACGAAGCCAATGACAGGATTGTGGTACTGGACACCACGACCGCGACCGGAGCGTCGCGTATTCGAAGGGGAATTCGTGCGCCTCGAACCGCTCGGCGTAGAGCGGCACGGCGACGGACTTTATGCAGCATCGGCGATGGACGATTCCGACATGCGGTTTCGCTATCTGCCGGACGAATCGCCGGATTCCTACGAATCGTTCCTGCCCTGGCTGGAACGGGCCGTCGCGAGCGAGGATCCGATGTTCTTCGCCGTCATCGACCTGGCGAGCGGAAGGGTCGCCGGACGCCAGACGCTGATGCGGATCGACCCGGCAAACGGCGTGGCCGAAATCGGCAACATCTTGTGGAGTTCGATCATCGCGCGCAAGCCGGCGGCCACCGAGGCGTTCTTTCTGTTCGCAAGGCACATTTTCGACGATCTCGGTTATCGGCGTTTCGAGTGGAAATGCGACAATCTCAATGCGCCCTCGAAACGCGCGGCCCTGCGTTTCGGTTTCCAGTTCGAGGGCATTTTCCGCCAGCACCTGGTCATCAAGGGGCGCAATCGCGATACGGCCTGGTTCTCCATCATCGACAGCGAGTGGCCGGCCGTTCGCCGCGCGCTGGAAGCATGGCTTGCACCCTCGAACTTCGACGAGAGCGGTACGCAGATAACCCGGCTTACGCAAATGCGCGAACGGGTGGCTCCTAGCCGCTAGGGCCGTTCAGGAACGGGCGGCGCGTACTTCGGCCGGGGGTGGACAGCTCGAGGCGCGAACCTTCAGTTTCGGCGCGACGAGCACTTTCTTGCGCGGCGCTTCCTTGCCCGAGATGATCGACAGCATGGCGCGGGCGGCAAGCCTGCCCACTTCCTGCTGGCCGTTCCAGACCGTGGTGAGTGCGGGCGAGGCGATCTCGGCTTCCGAAATGTCGTCGTAACCGGTCACCGCGATGTCGATACCCGGCTCGATCCCCATCGACCGCAACCCGCTCATGACGCCGATTGCCACCAGATCGTTGAAGCAGACGATGCCGGTCGGGCGCACGCCCCCCTCGAACATGGTGCGTACGCTGTCGTAGCCGGCCTTGCGGGTTGCCTCAGAGCCGATCTGCCATGCGGCTTCCGGTTCGATGCCGCGTTCGTGCATGGCGGCGAGGTAACCCTCCCGCCGGTCGCGGCCGGTGGAGGTCTCGCGCCTGCCGCCGATGAAGGCAATCTCGCGATGGCCCAGTTCGAGCAGGTGCGAGGTCGCCATGTGGATGCCGTGCTTGTCGTCGCCACGAAAAACCGGTACCGCGCAATCGGGCACGGAACGGGCGATCATGACGACCGGCAGGCCGTTTGCCTCGATCTTGGCGATGTCGACCGCCGTTGTGCCGATTGCCGGCGAAACAATGACGCCGTCGGCGCCGAATTGCAGCAAGGTGCCGATGAAGTCGGTCTGGATGGTCAGGTCGTCGCGGTGGTTGCACAGCAGGAAGGTCTGCCGGTTGGCGCCCAGTTCGTCTTCGATGGCAAGCAGGATCTCGGCGAAGAACGGGTTCATGATGTCATGCACGAGCACGCCGATGATACCCGAACGCGACGTGCGCAGGCTCGCGGCACGGCGATTATAGATATAGCCGAGCTCGATGGCGCTGGCCTTGATCTTCTGGCGCGTGGCTTCGGCGACCAGCGGCGAATCGCGCAGCGCCAGCGAGACGGTGGCGGTGGAGACGCCCAGATGCTCCGCGATCGTCGACAGGGTGGTCTTGCTCGCCACTCCCGGTTCTCCTGGCTAATCGGCTATCGGTTTGGTCTGTGCAACTGGCCAGTTATGCCATGCATCGCCAATTGCGCAAGACGGGGAGGCGGCAGTTCCCTGGCGAAGCCGCGCATGGCGGGCGGAAGGAAGCTCAAGTCGGGTCGCGCCTGTCGAGATTGACGAGGATCTTGTCGAGGACCTTGTTGAGGCGCTTCTCGTCCTTCTGCTTGAGGCCGTCGAGGGCGGACAGGTCGGCCTTCGCCCAGGCTTCGTCTATCCTTTGCAGCAATTGCCGGCCTGCCTCGGTGAGGTGGACGTGGGCGCGGCGGTTATCGGATTTCGAGCCCTCTCGCTGCACCAGACCCTGGGCTTCCATGCGCGCCACCATCTTGGTCACGGTCGGCGGGCGCACGCCGAGATCGCCGGCGATCGAACCCATGGTCTGGCCATCGGCATTGGCCAGGCTCTTCAGCAGGATATCCTGACCGGCATAGATGCCGAGATCGAGCAGCAGATCGGCGCGCAGCGAACGGCAAAGCCGGCCTGCATAAATGAGTTTTCCGACTAGGCTTTCTTCGGGTCCCAATTCCACTCCCCCGAAAAGTTTCCTGCGACAAATTAGTTTGGTTCGTTCACCGATGTCAAAAACTCAGGGGTACAAAGGGTTACGCAATTCTCAACCGGGATCAATTGCCCTATCTTCGCGCACCGGCAGGTGGACGAATTCGGCAGACGAATACGGCAGGGGGGCGGACAGGGAATGCACAAAGGTCGCGGGCTCAACGGTTTTGGCGTCGCAAGGCTCGGTCTCCTGGCTCTCAGGTTTCCGTCAATCGCATCGCTGGTGCTCGTCGCGGCAACGCTTCTGGCGGCGGCGGGNNNNCTGCCGAAACTGGGTTATTCGGGCGCCAATATCGACATCCTGCGAGATGGTTCGCAGGAAATCGCCGATTACGATCTCCTGCTGTCGGCCTTCCGCAATTTCAACAACGATGCCGTGGTGCTGATCCGCACGCCCGATCTGGCGACGGTCGAAGGCATCGAGACCTATCGCGACCTGCACTTCGAGTTCCAGTTCGACGACCGGGTGCAGAGCGTGCTGTCGCTGTTCTCGCTGGTGCAGTACGATTCGGGCGAGGGTGGGTGGCATTCCGCGGTGCCGGCGCGCTTCGAGAGCGACGCCCAGGTTGCCGCGTTCCTGGACAAACTGTCGAAGGACATTCCCAATTCGCAATCGTTGCTGGGCGCGGGGCACGATTCGGCGGTGATGGTGGTCTATGCCAAGCCCGAAGCGGTCAGCGACGCGGCGGTGCGAGAGACGATCGACCATTTCCGCGAAGTGGCGAAGCAGTTCGAGGCCGACGGCGTTTCGGTGACCATTGCCGGCCAGCCGGCGATCCGCTCCGGCCTGATCTCGGACATTGTCGGCGACCTCCTGAAGTTCCTGCCGATTGCCGTCGCCTTTTGCGCGCTCATCGCCTGGGCGATCTTCCGCAGCCTGCCCGCCATGGCGATCACGGCGGTGGCGCCGCTGATCTCGGTCGTCTGGCTCATGGGGGGCATGGGGCTTGCCGGAAACGACATCAATTTCCTGACCAACATCCTGCCCGTGCTGCTGATGGTGATCGTCTTTGCCGATTCCCTGCATCTTTATCTCAAGTGGGAGCATCTGGCGCGCGAGAGCGGCGACTTTCACGGCGCTATCGAGCAGGCGGTGAGCATGATCGGGCCGGCATGCGTGCTTTCAGTGCTGACCACTGCTTTGGCGCTGTTCTCGCTGGTCTTGTCGGGCAATAACGGGCTGACCGAACTCGGCATTATCGGCGGACTTGCCGTCGTTGCGAGCCTGGTCGCCGTGATCGTGGCGCTGCCGCTGTGCCTGCATTGGGCGGTGCGGCTCGGTTACCGGCCGGCGGAGCAGGGCGTGTCGCGCATGGTCGTCGCCGCCACGCCGGCGCTGAAACTGCTGTCGCGGCGAAAGATGGTCGTCGCGGTGGGAATGGCGATCTGCGCCGTCGGCATTGTCGGCCATTTCAAGATCGACAGCCGTTTCCAGCTTGTCGATTACCTGTCCAGCAAGTCGAGCGTCGCCGTCTCGGAAGGCTTCATCGACCGGCGCTATCCCGGCAGCACGCCGCTTTTTGCGGTGGTGGCCCTCGATGCCGACAAGCCGATGCTCGACCCGGTTCATCTGGAGCGTTTCTACGGCGTGCTGGGTGCGGTCGGCAGGGTATTTCCGGCTTCTTCCTTCTATTCGCTCGCCGATTTCAAGGACGAGATCGAGAAGGGAGGCGGGACGATCCGGGAAGCGGATATCGATTCGCTGCCGGAATACCTGACCAGCCGGTTCATTTCACGCGATCGCAAATACGTGCTGATCACGATCTTCTCCTCAGCGAACATGGCGGCAAGTGAAATGCAGGAACTGCTTGGCGGCCTGCATCGCGAATTGTCGAAAGAGGACCTCGACCGCTACGTGACCCTGACGGGCTTTCCGATCCTGTCGGCGGTCGTCGCGCCGCGTTTGATGGACAATCTCAGGATCAGCCTGATCGCGGCAATCGCCATGTCGATCGCGCTGATCGCCATCGCTGCGCGCTCGTGGCGGCACGGGCTTGCCTGCCTGGTGCCCAATCTGCTGCCGATCCTGTGCGTGGAGACGGCGCTCTGGCTCGCGGGCGTACCGCTCAACATGTCGGTCGCCGTTTCGCTGACCGTTGCCTTTGGCCTCGCGGTCAACGACTCGATCCATCTTCTCAACCAATATCTGATTTCCAAGGATGGCGCGGACAATGAGGGCGCGATGCGCGAGGCGTTGCGTCAGGTGTTCCCGGCGATGTTATCGACCACGCTGATCCTTTCGGGCGGGCTGGCGATCATGCTTTTGTCCAGCCTGCCGGCGATCACGCTGTTTTCCGCCGTGATGATCCTGACTCTGGTTTTTGCGCTGCTGTTCGACGTTTTCCAGCTTCCCGCACAATTGTTGATGCTCGAGCGATAAAATGGCAGTGTAAGAATCGTTGGATGGGAGCGGAATTCCCCAGGGAGAGACGACAACGATGATTCGAGCAATTGCCACTTCGCTGGCGTTTATCCTGCTGTCGATCGGCAGCGCACATGCGGCCGATCCGTTCTTCGACGGGCTTGCTGGGAGTTGGCAAGGCAAAGGCTTCGTGCGCATGGCTGCCAACAGCCCCGAAGAGGCCATTCGCTGCAAGATCAGCACCTTCGCGCATCCCGGCGGCAACGAGCTTACCGTAGGGGGAACCTGCGTCGTGGGCAGCTTCATGCTGCCGGTTGACGGTTCGATCGTCGCCAAGGGCGGGTCGAACTACACGTCGACGATGTTCCGCACGCTGGCCCAGCTGACGACCAGCAGCTTTTCGGGGCAGCGCAAGGGCTCGCGACTCTATCTTCGTTTCAAGGGCCGGGACAACACCACCAAGCAGGTGATCTCGTCCACGCTGACCATTCGCAAGCACTCGAAGGGCCGCTTCGATATCGCCATCCAGAGCACCGATCCGCAGACCGGTGGCCAGTTCAGCGTCGGCGTCATCGATTTTCGGGGCGGCTGATCGGCGCCCCAAGACGCCGGCCACGGCTTCACGTTCGGAATCTCCACCGGAGCGGGCGCATTTCGTCGTCCGCCTGATAGTGATTTCCGGTGCGCACGGGCCTATATGGTCTGCAGCCAATCCGGAAAGAACGCCATGAACGTCCAGCAGACCACCACCGCTTCGTCCGAAACCACCCAGGTGCCGGTCACCGTGCTCACCGGCTATCTCGG
>JAGRLL010000435.1 GCA_020441855.1 Nitratireductor sp. | reverse complement strand
GACAAGCTTGGCTGCCGCTTCCCGGTGGTGCAAACCGCGATGGGCTGGGTTGCCGATGCCCGACTGACGGCGGCGACCTGCAATGCCGGCGGCTTCGGCTTCTTTGCCGGCGCCACGGCGGAGCCGGGCGATGTGGAAAACCAGATCCTCAAGATCAAGTCGCTGACCGACAAGCCTTTCGGCGTCAACTTCCACAGTTTCCAGCCCAATGCCGAGGAACTGATCCAGGCCGTGATCAAGCACAAGGTGCGCGCGGTGAGCTACGGGCGCGGACCGGATGCCAGGATCATCGGCCGGTTGAAGGATGCGGGCGTGATCTGCATGCCGACGGTCGGTGCGGTCAAGCATGCCGTGAAGGCCGTCGAACTGGGTGCCGACATCGTCACCATTCAGGGCGGCGAGGGCGGCGGCCACACCGGATCGGTTCCCACCACGATCCTGCTGCCGCAGGTGCTCGACGCGGTGGATGTGCCGGTGGTTGCCGCCGGCGGCATGTTCGACGGACGCAGCCTCGCTGCCGCGCTCGCCTATGGCGCATCGGGCATCGCCATGGGAACGCGCTTCCTGCTCACCAGCGACAGCCCGGTACCGCATTCGGCGCTCGATCGCTATTTGAAGACCAGCGACCCGGCGATCATCAAGGTGACGACTGCAGTCGACGGCATGCCGCAACGCTTCATCGAGAATGACGAGATCCGCCGTCTCGAACAGATGTCGTTGCCTGCGCGGCTTGCCATGAGCATCGGCTATGCCCGCAAATGGGGCAAGGATGCGGGTCTGGGGCCGATCGGCATGGCCCGGCTCGGCCTCAAGGTGCTGATGAGTGGTGAAAACAGCTTCGCACAGACCGTGATGGCGCCAAACCTGCCGACGCTCGTGCAGCGGGGGATCGTCGTTGGCGATCCCGATCACGGCCTGCTGCCGAGCGGGCAGGTTGCCGCCGCCATCGACCGCCTCGAAAGCTGCGAAGAACTGATCGGACGGATCTTGCGCGAGGCCAACGAACGGCTCGACGCGCTGTCGGCGCTGAAGCGGACCTGAGAAAGGAAAGGTTGTTTCGGCAACAAGGAGAATGCAGCGCAGGCGCACCGCACCGGATTTGGTCGCAAACGACATCGCAGAACCTGTTGGCGTTGGGCAATATCCATCGATCACCACACTCCAGCAGACGTGCCGTCCGTCTTTGGATCGCCCCGGAACTTCCGGGGTGAACCGCATGCGGGGGGGGAAGCTGCCGATGAGCCTTTCATGCGCGATATCGGCGGTTTGCTGCCAATCGCGCTGTGCGCGCAGACGTTTCTGCGATCTGCCAGTCCTGTTGAGCCGGTGCAGTTCAGCGTCTTCCGGTCAGGCGAAGATCTGTTGCTTCTGGAAGTTTGCTACCGCCGGGTTTAGCGAGTCGTACTGCGCGTCTGAACGCAAGGTTCGAGCATCATGTGTGCGATGTCGCGCCCCGGCTGGTCCATGCGTTGCTGCAACAGTTGAAATGCCGCTCTGCCGAGATCGGGAAGCGGCTGACGGATCGTTGAAAGGGCGATCTGGGGAAGCTCGGCCCACGAGATATCGTCATAGCCAAGTACCGAAACCTCCTCCGGCACGTCGATCTTGGCGCGCTCAAGGACTGCCATGGCCGAAAGTGCCACCAGGTCGTTGGCGGCAAAGATGAAGCTCACTTCGTTTCGCTCCAGAGCCGAAACGGCGGCGGAGGGCAGATCGCGGCCGAATGGCACCGGCTCTTCCCAGACGATTTTGGATCCGGGTGTCAGTTTGCTCATGAAACCCGCACGACGCATCGCCGCGCTGGCAACGTCCTGCGGCCCGGAAAGCAGCCCGAGCCTTGAGTGTCCAAGGCTGCCTGCAAGTTCCGCTGCCAACTGCCCGCCCCGCGCATGATCCGTGTAGACGCCGTCAAACCCTTCAACAGGTCTGTCTATGAGGACGGTGGGGAAGGGTGGCTGTTCGGCCGGTGATGCGCCAATCAGCGCCCAGACCACTCCATCCACCCGGTATTCCGCCAGCAACTCGATTGCCCGCTTTTCAAGTTCCGGCAATCCCTGGGTATCGAAAAGGATCGTTGCAAATCCGTTGAGCCTTGCCTCGGCTTCCACCGCCTGCGCGATCTCGGGAAAAAAAGGATTGGTCAAATCTGGAAGTACCAGACCGATTGTTTTGCTGGTGCCCGTTCGTAGCGTCCGTGCGCTCTTGTTGACCTTGTATCCGAGATGATCTGCGCTTTTGAGCACGCGCTGGCGTACTTCATCCGATACGTGCTTCGTGTCGTTGAAGACGTAGGAAACCGTGGCAATGGAAACGCCCGCGATGCGCGCGATATCCTTGATCGTCGGTCTTCTGGAGGTGTTGTTGGTCATTCTCAAATGCACGCAAGAATTGCGGATACAAGCTGGTACGCATATGACCGATTCGTTGGCTATCCAAGATAATCAGGCTCATGACAGCTTGTTCATGTTACCCGAAATCGGAGCCTGGACCAAATGCGTGGAACAGAGCATGTCCACCAGCTTGCTCACTCCAGCGTTGACTTCCTTCCTTGCAGTACGAACGGCGGAGCGAAAGTTTCATTGGTGACCTCGGAATGGCGTTGCCGGAAGCCGGTATTGGTGTCGCATTTGGCAATGGTTTGAGGAAGTGCAACGTCCCGGTGCGTTGCCGCACCGGGACGAATTGGAATAGTGAGCAATCTTCACCCTGGCCGGGAGGTTATCTCCTGGTGAACGGGTGTTAGCTCCGGCGCCAGACAACCGGGTATTCGCTGCCGTCCAGCGGCCCGCCTGCCTTGAGTGCGTCGCTGTAGAGACTCTGGGTACAGCCTGGGCGTGGATCGTAGACCACGTCGCTGCCGGTATAGCGGATCGCATAGCCCCGCCGTCTTTTGTCGCCGCTTGCGTTGCCTGCCGCACCGTGCAGCGTCATGCCGTTGAACACGAGCATATCGCCGGGGTCGAGATCCCATGAGATGATGTCGTAGGCGCTGCGATCGGCCTCGATGTCGGGAACTTCCTCGAAGGCCTCATGACGTTCGAGTTCGTTTTCGCCACTGAAGCTCTTTGCCTGAAACCAGCGGCTCCATTTGTGCGAACCGGCAACGAACTCGACCCCACCGCTGTCGCGCGTGACATGATCGAGAGCGATCCAGGTTGTCACGACATGGTTCCCCAGCAATGGCCAAAACGGCTGGTCCTGATGCCAGGGCGTCGGATCCGCCGTGCCCGGTTCCTTGACGAAACACTGATCGAAGAAAAGATTCACGCGATCGGCGCCCATGAGTTCCCCGACAAGGGCAGGCATGTTCGAATCGTGGGTAAATGCAGCCAGCTTCGGGCGATCGTGCCAGATCTTGAAAGCGGAAACAAACCGTCCGCTTGTACCCTTGTTGCGTTTGGTGTGATCCGTGAGGTTGGGGCTGTCGCGCTCCACCACGAAGGCGATTTCCTCGCGCAACATCTCGACATCGGCTGCCGATACCGCCTGCCGGACGCAAATGGCTCCGTCGCGGTCCAGTTCCGCTCGTTTGCTTGCGCCCAAGACCGACATGGGATTGTGCATTTCAGTCATGACGTTCATTTTTCATCCTCCCTTTGAGTTGGCCAGACGCATTTGACCAAATCGCGACTTTACAAGGTTAAACGTTTATCCTAGAAGTTTTTTGCAGGCAAGCCGTGCCGATGAGCATTTTTTTGATCCGTTTTCGGCTGAATTCCACAACGCCTGCGGGAGGAGAGATATGACCTACTATTCAAGAATACGCGCGTTCGCCGCGGCATCCGCCGCGTTTGCGGCCCTGTCGTTGCCTGGGGTTGCGTCTGCCCAGACGAAGACGGTGGATGTGTTCTCCCACCGCTACCCGTTCAGCGAATACTACATTGAAACGGCAATGCAGGGGGCCGTGCCGGGTTATGATGTCCGGTCGAACCTCTCCACCTTTCAGCAGTTCGGTGAGAAAGTAAGGATCGGCCTGGCCTCGGGCTCCGACGAACTCGACCTGATCCACTGCCAGGGCTCCAAGGTGCGCGAGTACGGCAAGAACGACTGGCTCGAACCGATTGACGATCTCTGGGAGAAGTATCGCGTAGAGTACCAGCTCGACGATATTCCGGAGAACATCGTCAACGAGATGCGCTACGACGGGAAACTTTACGGCTTCCCCTTCGGTCTCAACACGATGTTCTTTTTCTACCGAAAGGACCTGTTCGACGAGAAGGGAGTCAAGCCGCCGACAACGATGGAGGAGTATGTCGATCTCGCGAAGGCGTTCAACACTCCGCAGCGTTCGGGTTCGCAACTCACGCTTCAGCCCGTCGAAACCGCCCTTAACGAGTTGCACTGGCATTTCAATGCGGCAGGGCCGAACGGCTGGCTCGACGATAAGACATTCAAGCCAACTTTCAACCAGCCGCAAGGCGTCAAGGCGATCGAGTTGGTGAAGGAATTGTCGAAGTACTCGCCTCCGGGCTATCTCACGAATGACAACAACGCGGCGACCGTGAACTTTCAGCAGGGCCTCGCGACCATGGGTCTGCAATGGGCATCGAGAGCCAAGGCGATGGACAATCCGGAGCAGTCCAAGGTTGTCGGCAAGATCGACTTTGCACCGCCTCCCGGCGGTGGCAGCCGTGTTGTCGTGATCGGTTTCTGCCTGCCGAGCAGTTCGGATATCGATCGTGAGGTGCGCTTCCGTATTCTGGCCGAGGCGAGCAAGGCGGAACGCATGCGAGGCGGAGCGGATTTCTCGATTCCCTCGCGCCTCTCGGTTCTCAGCGATTCCGAGATCCAGAAATCCAACCGGCATTTTGCAGCAGCCATCAAGACCATCGAGACCGCTCGCGATTACCCGCCGGTTCCCGAATATTCGGAGGTCGGCGAAATTCTGGTCCGCCGGGTCCACCAGGCATTGTCCGACGAAATGCCGGTGCAGGATGCGCTGGACGAGGCGGCCGGGGAGGTGACAGAACTGCTTCGCAAGCGTGGCTACGACATCCAGTAGCAGCCTATCGACCTGCACGATCCGGGGAGGCGGTGAGTCACCATGCGATGGCAAAAAAACCTTTGGTGGTTCGCCGCCCCCAGCTTTCTGCTGCTTGCCGCGGTAATGTTCTATCCGTTGTTTTCGGCGATACGGCTGAGCGTGTTCGACTACTATCTCGTCCGGCCCAACGATGCGACCTTTGTCGGTCTGGACAACTATATCGATCTGATCACTGAAGGCCGGTTCTGGAGTTCCCTGTCGAACACGATGCTGATCGCCGGCGGTTCGGTGCTGCTGGAGTTCGTGCTCGGTCTGGCGGTCGCGCTATGCCTGTACTCGCTCCAGCGCGGTGCGCGGCTCTTCCTCGTCCTGCAATTATTCCCGCTGATCATAACACCCGTCGTGGCGGCACTTTTCCTCAAATGGATGTTCGTTGCGCGGTGGGGGCTGATCGACGCTTCACTCGCCAGCTTCGACCTGACCGGGCCGAACTGGCTTGGCTCTCCGGCCTGGGCGAAACTGACCGTTATTCTGGCGGATGCCTGGAAGTTCACCCCCTTCATGATTCTCGTGCTGTACGCGGGGCTTCAGTCGATCGATCGCAACCTGATCGATTCGGGCCGCATTGACGGCGCAAGCGGATGGCAACTGCTCTATCACGTCATCATTCCGGCATTGCGTCCACTGATCCTGTTCGTGCTGATCATCCGCATAATGGACGCCTTCAGATTCTTCGACACGATTTATGTGCTCACGGGAGGCGGGCCGGGGACCGCGACCGAAACGCTTACGATCTACACGTTTTCGCTCGGCTTTCGCCAGCTCGAGATGGGCAAGGCAGCCGCTTTGGGGGTCGTGACACTGGTCCTTGTCAGCGTTCTGGTAATGGCCACCGCCTACCTGCTTTATCGGCGAGAGAAGGGTGCATTCTGATGCGAGGTTCATTCCGCCAGCAGGCAATGCTTTCCGCCTTTCTCGGCATATTCACGATCGTCACCCTGATCCCGGTGATTTGGGCGTTCCTGACATCCATCAAGAAGCCGGTCGATGCGTTCACCGTGCCGCCGACGATTTTCTTCACCCCGACATTGGAGTTCCACAGGCAGGTCTGGTTCGAGCACGGCTTCTGGTCTTTCCTGGTGAACAGTCTGATCGTTGCCGCCTGTACCGTGGCGATCTCGGTGCCACTGGGAACTTTGGGCGGTTACGCTTTCGCCCGCATACGGACCGGCCACAGCCGCGCCGTACTCTTTGGCCTGATGACCATCCGGATGTTCCCGCACATCCTTCTTGTCATACCCTTTTATCTGCTCGCGCGATCATTGCACCTGATCGATACCTACCTCGTGCTCATTCTCGCGTTTGTCGCGCTGAACCAGCCGTTCACGATCTGGCTCATGCGCAGTTTCTTCGTGGACCTTCCGCACGAACTCGATGAAGCCGCCCTCATCGATGGCTGCAACAACTGGCAGGCTTTCTATCGTGTCATACTGCCGGTAGCGCGGCCTGGGATAGCCGTCACAACGCTTTTCAGCCTTCAGCTTGCCTACAACGAATTCCTGTTCGCACTGGTGCTGACCGGTTCGGACACCAAGACGCTGCCCGTGGCGATAGCCAGTTTCGGAGCCGAAGACATCTCGTACTGGACGCTCTCGGCTGCCGGCGCGATCGGGATCAGCCTGCCGATCCTCATCTTCGTCCTTCTTATGCAGCGCCATCTGATCCGGGGCCTGACAATGGGAGCAATCAAGTAATGCGGAGAAATTGTCTCCTATGAGTGCATTCGTCTCTTTCGACCAACTCTCGAAGTCCTATGGCGACCTGAAGGTCGTTTCAGAATTCAATCTCGAGATCGAACGCGGACAGTTCGTCGCCCTCGTCGGCCCGTCGGGGTGCGGCAAGTCGACTGTGCTTCGCATGACGGCCGGGCTGGAATCCATTTCGAGCGGAACCGTTTCGGTGGACGGACGCGTCATCAACCTTGCCGAACCCCGCGACCGGGACATAGCCATGGTGTTTCAGAACTATGCGCTCTATCCCGACAAGACCGTATTCGACAACATGGCTTTCGGCCTGCGGATGCGCTCGACGCCGCGCGACGAGATCGAGCGCCGTGTGAAGTCCGCCGCCTCGATCCTGCAGATCGAAGCCCTGCTCGAGCGCAGGCCGGCCCAGCTTTCCGGAGGGCAGCGGCAACGCGTGGCGGTGGGGCGCGTTATCGTTCGCGATCCGAAGGTTTTCCTGTTCGACGAACCGCTTTCCAATCTCGA
>JAGRLL010000103.1:2060-12069 GCA_020441855.1 Nitratireductor sp. | reverse complement strand
TGCCCGGCATGATGATGGCCATGGTTCGCCTCAACGTTCCGTCGATCTTCATTTATGGTGGTTCGATCCTGCCGGGCACCTGGCGCGGCAACCAGATCACCGTCCAGGACGTGTTCGAGGCCGTCGGCCAGCACTCGGTCGGCAAGCTCACCGACGAGGAACTGACCGAGGTCGAGCAGGCTGCTTGTCCGTCCGCCGGTTCCTGCGGCGCGCAGTTCACGGCCAACACCATGGCGACCGTCGCCGAGGCTATCGGTCTGGCTTTGCCCTATTCCTGCGGTGCGCCGGCGCCTTACGAGATCCGTGACCGCTTCTGCTACGCCGCCGGCGAGAAGGTGATGGAACTGGTCGCCAACCAGATTCGCCCGCGCGACATCGTCACGCGCAAGGCCCTGGAAAACGCCGCCGCCGTCGTTGCCGCCACCGGCGGTTCGACCAATGGCGCGCTGCACCTGCCGGCCATCGCGCATGAGGCAGGCATCGAGTTCGACCTGTTTGATGTTGCCGAAATCTTCCGCAAGACGCCCTACATCGCCGACCTCAAGCCGGGCGGCAAATACGTCGCCAAGGACATGTTCGAGGCGGGCGGTATTCCGCTCCTGATGAAGACCATGCTCGAGCACGGTTATCTGCACGGCGATTGCATGACGGTGACCGGCCGTACTTTGGCCGAAAACATGGATAAGGTTAAGTGGAACGACGCCCAGGACGTGGTGCGTCCCGCCAACAACCCGATCACGGTTACCGGCGGCGTCGTCGGCCTCAAGGGCAGCCTCGCGCCCGAAGGTGCGATCGTGAAGGTCGCCGGCATGAAGAACCAGAAGTTCACCGGCCCGGCACGCTGTTTCGATTCCGAGGAAGAGTGCTTCGAGGCCGTGACCAAACGCGACTACAAGGAAGGCGAAGTGCTCGTCATCCGTTACGAAGGTCCCAAGGGCGGCCCCGGCATGCGCGAAATGCTTGCCACCACGGCCGCGATCTACGGCCAGGGCATGGGCGACAAGGTTGCGCTCATCACCGATGGCCGTTTCTCGGGCGCCACGCGCGGTTTCTGCATCGGCCATGTCGGCCCGGAAGCAGCGGTCGGCGGACCGATCGGCCTGCTCGAGGACGGCGACATCATCGTCATCGATGCCGAGGCCGGAATCATGGACGTGCAGCTTTCCGAAGAGGAACTGGAAGCGCGCCGCAAGAAATGGAAGCCGCGCGAGACGGACTATCAGTCCGGCGCGCTGTGGAAATATGCCCAGGAGGTCGGCAGCGCCCGCTATGGCGCGGTCACCCACCCGGGTGGAGCGAAAGAAACGCACTGCTATGCGGATATCTAGGCACATAGCGACAGCTTTTGTCTGCGCAGGCCTCCTGGCGCCCCTTTCGGTGGCGCCGGGCATGGCCGGGTACGCGTATGCCTTCGATCCGGCCAAGGCATTCGAGGGCGAGCAGAAGCCCTCCTTCCGCAAGGTCTTCAAGTTTTTCTTCACCGCCCGCAAGCAGGGCAACGAGGAAGATGCCGTCGGCGCGCTGAAATACGCCGCCGAGCAGGGCAGCCACGCCGCGCAGTGGAAGCTCGGCCGCATGTACCAGACCGGCGACGGCGTGCCTAAGGACCCGGCCGCCGCCTTCGAATTCTTCAAGCAGGTCGCAGACGGGTATGCCGATGCGCGGCCCGGCACGCCCGACTGGCAGTTCACCGCCAACGCCATGGTGGCGCTTGGCCGCTACTATCGCGATGGTGTGCCCGAAGCCGGCATCCGTTCCAATCTGGCCGAGGCGCAGGTGATGTTCACCACTGCCGCGACCTATTTCGATCATCCCGACGCGCAATACGAACTGGCGCGAATGTACCTCGAGGGCGACAACCAGCGCGTCGAAGTGGTGCAGGCAGCGCGCATGCTCAAATCGGCGGCCGATTCGGGTCATATCGGCGCCGAAGCATTGCTTGGCCATCTCATCTACGAAGGCGATTATCTGCGCCGCGATCCCGTGCGTGGCCTCATCATGATGATGAGCGCTGAACGTCGCGCGACAGATGCCGACCGCAAATGGATCTCGTCGCTTCAGGAAGAGGCATTTGCGCTGGCCAGCGAAGACGAGCGCCGCGCGGCGATTGCCGCCGTTCAGGTCCAGTCCGCCCAGTAGGCGGCGCGTTCGTCCTCGATTTCAGAAAATTCCGGATCAGGCCCCCGCCAGATCAGCCTCGAACGGCCGAAAGAATGGCCGGGTCCGCGCTCGAACCGGCTGGCGTGCCGAGCGATGCCGTCGGGCAGGGCTGATTGAGCATCTTCCAGCTTGTATTGTTTAGGAACTTCTCGCAGCGCGCGAGCGTCGAGCCGCTGGACGTGCGGATGCAGGTGGTTTGCCCCTCGAAAATCTCACCGCCCTTGTAGCGGCATGAGCAATCGGCAACAGCAGCCGGAACAGCGGCCAGTTGCGTGGTGCTGGTCACAAAGAGCATGCCCGCAATTGTTGCGAAGCGTTTCATGCCGCCATCAAACGACTGAAACGGCAATCTGTCAAATTGGGCCGGGGCGTTCGCGCCAATCAGGCGGCGTAGTCGATCCAGACCGGCACATGGTCGGACGGTTTTTCCCATTCGCGGGTGAAGCGGTCGATCTCTGCGCCCCGAAGCCGGTTGGCGGCTTCCGGCGACAGCAGCAGGTGATCGATCCGGATGCCGTGGTTCTTTTGCCATGCGCCGCCCTGATAATCCCAGAACGTGTAGAGTTCGCCGGCATCGCTGACGCAACGCAGGGCTTCGTAGAGGCCGAGATGGGTGAGGCGGCGAAACGCCTGGCGGGTCTCCGGACGAAACAGTGCATCGCCCTCCCAGACCTTTGGGTCGTGGCAGTCAACCGGCTCGGAGATCACGTTGTAATCGCCGGCAAGGATGAACGGTTCCTCCAGTTCCAGACGCTCGCGCGCCCAGTTCTCCAGCCGGCCCATCCATGACAGCTTGTAGGGAAATTTCTCGCTGTCGACCGGGTTGCCGTTCGGCAGATAGAGGCTGACCACGCGCAACGCCCCGTCGCCCACGCTGAACACACCCTCGATGAAACGGGCCTGCTCGTCGCTCTCGTCGCCCGGCAGGCCGCGATTGACTTCGTCGAAGGGCAGCTTCGACAACAGCGCCACGCCATTGAAGCCCTTCTGGCCGTGCGTCTCCACATTGTAGCCGAGCGCCTCGATGGCTTCGCGCGGAAATCCCTCGTCGACGCTCTTGATTTCCTGCAGGCAGGCGATGTCCGGCTGGGCCTTTTCCAGCCAGCCCAGGAGACCTTCGATGCGGGCCTTGACGCCGTTGATGTTCCAGGTGGCGATTTTCACGGACATGCTCTCCCGTCGGCGCAGATGAATACCAGTCTGGTAGCGCCGAAGAGCCGGTGCGTAAAGCTATCCACAAGCGCAGAGCCTCGATTGGCACGAATCATGCACAGTGTGCGCTTGGTTCGGGGAACCATCCCATACGGGCATTTTTATTGGGCAGGGACGGTAATATGACTAAGAAACAGGCAGCAGATCACAGTTCACTCATCTATACGCTGACGGACAAACCAGCACCTGGACCGGCGTTTCTTGCCGCGGCCCAGCATATTCTGGCGAGTATCGTCGGCATCGTCACGCCATCGCTGGTTATCGGCGGCGTGCTGGGGCTGGGCGAACACATTCCCTATCTCATCGCCATGTCGCTCTTCGTGTCGGGCGTGGCGACCTTCATCCAGTGCCGCCAGTTCGGACCGGTCGGTTCGGGCCTTCTCAGCGTTCAGGGCACCAGCTTCGCGTTTCTTGGCGCGATCCTCGCCGCGGGTTTCGCGGTGAAGGGGCGGGGCGGCACGCCGGAAGACATCCTCGCCATGATATTCGGGCTTTGCCTGGTCGGCTGCGTGGTGGAAATTGTTCTGAGCCAATTCATCCACAAGATGGGCAGGATCATCACCCCGACGGTAACCGGCATCGTCATCACGGTAATCGGTCTCAGCCTTGTGAAAGTCGGCTTTACCGATTTCGCCGGCGGCGCCTACGTGAAGCAGAACGTGCCCGACGCTTTCGGGCAGCCGGTCAATCTCATGCTCGGCGCCCTTGTGGTCGTCGTTATTCTGTTCATGACGTTCCAGAAGAATCCGATGATCCGGATCTCCGCGATCATGATCGGCCTTATCGTCGGCTTCATCGTTGCGGCGATGCTCGGGAAGGTAAACTTCGCATCGCTTGGATCGGGACCGATCTTCGCGCTGCCGATACCGTTCAAATACGGTTTCTCGTTCGATCTGGGCCTCTTCCTTCCCGTCGCCTTCATCTATCTCATCACGGCGATCGAGACGACGGGCGATTTGACCGCGAACTCGGTTATCTCCGGCGAGCCGGTTTCGGGTGAAACCTATCTCAAGCGCATCAAGGGCGGCGTGATGGCCGACGGCATCAATTCGGGCATTGCGGCGATCTTCAACACCTTTCCGAACACGACGTTCAGCCAGAACAATGGGGTGATCCAGATGACCGGCGTGGCAAGCCGCCATGTCGGTATCTACATCGCGGGAATTCTGCTGGTTCTCGGTTTCTTCCCGATCATTGGCGGTTTTTTCCGGCTGATTCCGAACCCGGTACTGGGCGGCGCGACACTGGTCCTGTTCGGCTCCATCGCCGTTGCGGGCATTCGTATCCTCGCCTCGCAGGAAATCGACCGGCGCAAGATCTACATCATGGCGGTTTCGTTCGGCCTTGGCCTGGGCGTGACACTCGTGCCCGAAGCGGTCGGAAAACTGCCGGATATCCTGAAAAACGTGTTCGCCACGCCGATCACGCTTTCCGGCCTGACCGCGATCATCCTGTCGCTGGTTATCCCGGAGAAATTCGGCGAGCCCGCGGGCGAATCGAGCGAAGCCGTCGATCCGGCGTGATCGAACCGAACGGCTGAAAGACGAAAGGCCCGGAGCGATCCGGGCCTTTCCCTATTCGTTCATGCATGATCGACGGCATGCTGTCCGTCGCTTTCTTACTTGTCGCAATTCATCGGAATTTCGCATTCCCACCGCTTTCTGGGCAGCCTTTTGTTGGCGTCCCCATGGCGCTTGTCGTCGCGGCGTCCCTCGAAGCGGCGGTCGTCATGACGACGGCGATCGTCGTAGCGGCGCTGATGATGCCGATCGGAACGGAACGAGGGATAGCTCGGGACGATGATGACCTGAGGCGGCGCGGCGCGATAGGCCTGCCTGCCGTGCCAGTTCAGATAATCGCCAGAGACCCAGCCGCGCAGCCTGTACCAGCCGATATCGCACCAATTGTTCGGCGCGCATCCGTATACTTCGACGCTGGAGCCGGCGGGCAGGGTTGCGATGCGCGGATAATGAATATCCGGCCCGCTGCGGACATTGAGGTCGGTCGCAACGATGGCGGGTTCGGCGGCCGCATTGGCCGCACCCGTCAGCAGGATGGTGGCGGCAAGGGCTGAAGCGGCGAACAATTTGTCAAGCATGGCTTTCTCTCCCGGCGCGCCAGGGCTGTTGAACCGGCGCGTGCATTGGTGACGATAGGGTGCAGCTATGACGGATCCCCGATGAACCGGGGCTGAACGGGTATGGAAAGACGCGCCTAGGCGGGCAGTGGGGCGCTTTGCGGCGCGCGCCGTGCGTCAGACCGAAAAGGACGTTCCGCAGCCGCAACTCGCAACGGCATTCGGGTTCCTGATCTGGAAGGACTGGCCCATCAGGTCGTTGACGAAATCGACCTCCGAGCCGGCCATGTATTGCAGCGAGATCGGATCGATCAGCACGAGGGCGTCGTTGCCTTCGATGACGATATCGTCCGCCTGCCGGTCGTCCTTCACCAGATCGTACTGATAGGAAAAGCCCGAGCAACCGCCGCCCGACACCGAAATCCTCAAAGCGTCCTTGTCGGTTTCGCCGGCGAGGATTTTCGCCACGCGCTTCAGCGCGGCTTCGGTTACGGTAATCTGCGGTTTTTCGAGCGTATCGGCGTCCATCGGCATATCCTTGTGCTTCGCAGGCGAATCTAGGCCGGCGCCGGGGCAAGTTCAAGGCGATGTGGCAGTGCGGCTGCTTCAAACGGCCTTCCGTTTGCGCTAAGCCGGAACCGGCGAGCCGGCACAGGCAAGAATGTACGGGAACTGACGGGGCGGGCGAGTTTTGTTCGACGATATTTCCTTCGGGCGCGAAAACCTCGCGCCCTATGCCTGCCAGTGGCGCAGGAGCAGGGGACGACTCTATCGCGAGTCGGCCAGCCCGACGCGTTCGCAATTCCAGCGCGACCGGGACCGCATCATCCATTCCACGGCCTTTCGAAGACTCAAGCACAAGACGCAGGTCTTCATCCACCATGAAGGCGACCATTATCGCACACGGCTGACCCATTCGATCGAGGTCGCCCAGATCGCGCGTTCGCTTGCCCGCGCGCTGCGCGTCGACGAGGATCTGGCCGAAGCGCTCGCACTGGCGCACGATTTCGGCCACACGCCCTTCGGCCATACCGGCGAGGAGGTGCTCGACGAACTCATGCATTCCTGGGGCGGCTTCGACCACAACGCCCAATCGTTGCGCCTGGTGACCCGGCTGGAAAAACGCTACGCCGAGTTCGACGGCCTCAACCTGACCTGGGAAACGCTGGAAGGGTTGGTCAAGCACAACGGTCCGCTGGTCGACGAAACGGGGCAGGGGGTCGATGGACCGGTGCCCCTGCCGATCCTTGAATTCAACGCGCAGTTCGACCTCGATCTCGCACGGCATTCCGGCATGGAGGCGCAATGCGCCGCCATCGCCGACGATATCGCCTACAACGCGCACGATCTCGACGACGCGCTACGCGCCGGCCTGTTCGATCTCGACGCCCTCGATCAGTTGCCGCTGGTCGGCGACTTGTTGCGGGAAGTGCGCGAACGCTACCCGGCGCTCGATGCAGCCCGCACCTCGCACGAGATCATTCGTCGCCAGATCACCGCCATGGTTGAGGATGTGCTGACGGTCGCCATCGCGAATATCGACGCGCTTGAACCGGCAAGCGACGCCGAGGTGCGCGGCGCCGGGCGAGCATTGGTGCATTTCAGTGCCCCGATGGCCGAGGCCGAGCGGGCGATCAAGGATTTCCTCTATACAAGGGTCTACCGCGCACCCTCGGTGGTGCGCATTCGCGCGGAGGCAAAACAGGTCGTGCGCGATCTGTTTGAGGCTTATTTCTCGGGGTGCGCCGGCTTGCCGGACGAGTGGGGCATGGACTGGCAATCCGCGCTCGATGCGGCCGAGGAAGGCAAGCGCGCGCGTCTTGTCGCCGACTTTCTTTCCGGCATGACCGACCGTTACGCGATCAACGAGCATCAACGACTGTTTGACGCCACACCACAACTGCGTTAGGCGACGCCGTTCCCGCCTGCAGAATTACCCGGAAAAGGCGGCCGCAAGGCCAAAAGCACGCATGAATCTGTTTGCCGAATTTGAAGACAAGATCAGGGCGATCGTCGCCGAACTGGACATTGCCTCGCAAACGCCGCTGGCGCTCGACAGGGTGGTCGTCGAGCCGCCGCGCGATCCCGCCCATGGCGACCTCGCGACCAATGCCGCGCTGGTACTGGCAAAACCTGCCGGTCTGAACCCGCGCGAACTGGCTGGCCGCATCGCCGGGAAACTCGGCGAGGATGCCGCAGTCGAGACTACCGAGATTGCCGGGCCGGGCTTCATCAATCTGCGCCTGTCCAAAACGTTCTGGGCAAACCATCTCGGCGTCATTCTCGCCGCCGGCAGCCAGTATGGCCGCACCGGCCTCGGTGCCGGACGCCACGTCAACGTCGAATATGTCTCGGCCAATCCGACCGGCCCGATGCATGTCGGTCATTGTCGCGGCGCAGTCGTTGGCGACGCGCTCGCCAACCTGCTCGAATTCGCCGGCTACGATGTGACGCGCGAATATGTCATCAACGATGCGGGCGTGCAGATCGACGTGCTCGCGCGGTCCGTCGAATTGCGCTACCGCGAGGCGCTGGGCGAGACGATCGGCGAGATACCTTCGGGCCTTTATCCCGGCGACTATCTCGTGCCGGTCGGGCAGGCGCTGGCCGGCGAATTCGGCGACAAGCTGAAGCAGATGGACGAGCCGGCGCGCATGGAAATCCTGCGTGACCGCTCGGTCGACGCGATGATGGCGCTGATCCGGCAGGATCTTGCCGTGCTCAACGTCAACCACGAGGTCTTCTTCTCCGAGCGTACGCTGCACGAGAAGCAGAACGGCGTATCCGAGATTGACCGGATGCTCGAGGAGATGCGCGTTCGTGGCTTCGTCTACGAAGGCCGCCTGCCGCCACCCAAGGGCGAATTGCCGGAGGACTGGGAAGACCGCGAGCAGACCCTGTTCAAGTCGACGGAAGTCGGCGACGACATGGACCGTCCGCTGGTCAAGTCGGATGGCAGCTATACCTATTTCGCCGCCGACGTCGCCTACTTCAAGAACAAGTACGATCGCGGCTTCCACCGCATGGTCTATGTGCTCGGCGCCGACCATGGCGGATACGTCAAGCGCCTGAAGGCGGTCGCCAAGGCCATCGCCGGCGACGAGAATGTGCTCGACGTGTTGCTGTGCCAGCTCGTCAAGCTCTATCGCAACGGCGAACCGGTGCGCATGTCCAAGCGTTCCGGCGATTTCGTCACCCTGCGCGATGTCGTCGACGAAGTCGGCACCGATGCCGTGCGCTTCATGATGCTGTACCGCAAGCCCGAGGCGCCGCTCGATTTCGACTATGCCAAGGTCACCGAGCAGTCGAAGGACAATCCGGTATTTTATGTCCAGTACGCGCATGCGCGCACAAAGTCGGTATTCCGCCAGGCGGGCGAGGAAGTGCCCGGCCTCGACCTTTCCGGTTCGGGGTTGGCCAGGGCCGATCTCGGTCTGCTGGTCGACGAGGGCGAAATCGCGCTGATCGCCAAGATGGCGGAGTTCCCGCGCATGCTGGAGCAGGCCGCGCGCGCCGACGAGCCTCACCGCATCGCCTTCTACCTCTACGAACTGGCGTCCGAGCTCCATCAGCACTGGTCACGCGGCAAGGAAAAGCCTGAATTACGCTTTGTTAACCAAGATAATGCGAATCTGACCCTGGCAAGACTGGCGATGCTGAAAGGACTTTCTTGCGTTCTTTCTTCCGGTTTGGCGATAGTTGGAGCCAGCGCGCCTGACGAAATGCGTTGAACGGTCAAAATCCTGACCGATTCGACGCGCAATAGGCCTGACAGGGGAACAAGGTCGCCGAGTGTCGGTGTCCGCCAGGTCCGGTGACGGGGCGCTTGAAGCTAGGACAGGTAACTGCGTTATGACCGAACAAAACAGCCCGGTACGCGATTTCTCGTTCGACGATCACGACGATGATCCGCTGGAGGAACTGGCCCGCATTGTGTCAGGCGAAAAGAAGCCGAAGCAGGAAAGCTGGGCAGTGGAACGGCCTGTGGCGGCGCCTTTCGACATGACCGCTTCCGGATTTGGCGCGACGGCCATGCCGGTCGAGGCTGCTGTCGATGCTGCTCCGTCGTCGGGAGCCGGGCATGATCTCAGCCCGGACTTCGAGGTGGATCTGGATCGCGCGCTCAATGCCGAATTCGGGGGCGCCGAATTCGAGGGCGCCAAAATCGAAGAAGATGCCAGTGCCGATATCGACAATGAATTCATGGCGGATCTGGGCGCCGAGGACCTTTCCGGTGAGGTCGATGAGCCTTACGAGGACAGGGGGCTGCACGAAAGCCCGTCCCGGGCGACGGGCATGACGCACGCGCAGGAGACTTTCGGCGGCGAGAGCGCCGACGATGCCGGCCGGGGCGAAGCCGACTACGACCTCGATGTTATGGCTTCCGAGGAAGCCGACGAAGCTTCCCTCGAAGACCAGCTCATGGTGGAACTCGGTCTTTCGAAGTCTTCAAGCTACGAACAGTCCGGCGCTTTCCTCAGCGGGTTCGAGGATGACGACACGGGTGCCGTGACGCATGTCGAACGGGAAGTGGTCGAACAGGAAGTGGCCGAACAGGAA
>JAGRLL010000103.1:0-1996 GCA_020441855.1 Nitratireductor sp. | reverse complement strand
GAGGATCTCGGCATTTCCCATGTCGGAGACTTCAAGGACAAATTCGAAGCGGAAATGGCGATCAATCGCGCTGCCGAAGCGCTGAATCTCGACTCGCGCCGTTACGCCGCTTCGGACGACGATGATCTGGCCGATCTCGGGATCGATCTTTCTATCTGGGATACTCCGCGTCCTGCCGGCGCACCTGCGGCAACGCCCGCCGGTGCCTCCATGGCATTCGACGAGGACCAGTTTTCCGATGACCATTTCGATTCGGCCTTCGAAACCGAAATGGCGGAATTCCAGGCGCCGGCGGCGAAAGCGCCTGCCGCACCCGCACCCCGCGCCACGCCTGTGCGCCAGCATGTTCAGGCTCAGCATGTTCAGGCTCAGACCGCTCCGGCGGGGCACAATCTGCCCCAGGCTGCGCCGGCCGCCAGGCATGCTTCGATGTTCAACAGCGAGCGGGAGATCGACGATCACTTCGCCGCCGTGTTCGCGGAGGAACTGGGCTTCGACGGGCCCGCGCCGGTGCCCGCCATGCACGAGGCGCCCGCCGGCAGGCAATCGCCGCGCGCAACGCCCGCCCATGGTAGTGACACGCAGGACTTCTCCGCTTCCTTCGATGATCGGCATGCCGGTCATCCGCTTCCGCACTACGATTCCCCGGCGATGGATGATCATGGCGCGCACGCACAGGCCGTGACCCACCAATATACCGGCAATTACGATGACGCGGGCGACGACACCTGGCCCGATGAGCGCCCCCGTTCGGGCTCGCGCGGCTTCAAACTGGCGGGCATCGCACTCGGTCTGGCGCTGATCGTCGGACTGGGCGCTGTCAGCTACGGTTTCTTCAAGGGTGGCGATACGCCGGGCGAGCCGGTTGTCGTCAAGGCGGACACCGAGCCGGTCAAGACCAGGCCGGAAGATCCCGGTGGCACGACGGTCGCCAACCAGGACAAGGCAGCCTATGAGCGCGTCTCGGGCAAGTTTGGCGAGGAAGCCAAGCAGGAGAGGCTTGTCAGCGACGTCGAAAAGCCGGTCAACCTTGTCTCCGCTTCGCCCACTTCCTCGTCCGTGGCAGGCCAGGAATTGGCCTCGATGGACGCTGCCAAGGGCGATGCGCGCCTTGCACCCGGGGAGCAGGACGCTGAAACCGCGCCGACCTCGTTGCAACCCCGCCGCGTGCGCACGCTTACCGTGCGGCGCGACGGCACCATTATTCAGCCCGTCGAGGAGACTTCGGCGACCCAGACGGCTTCGCTCGGCACCCAGTCCATCGACGGGGCGGTTTCCACCGGCGCAATCGGGGTTCCCGATCCTCGGCCCGAAACCACGGCCGCGCCACGCTTGCAACCTCAGGTGACGCGCGTCGTGCAGCCGCAGCAATTGCCGCAGGCCGTCCCTGCCGATCAGCCCAGCACCGGCTTGCCGGGTGTCGCATTCGGTCAGCAACCGACCGTCATTCCCGTGCCGGCGACCGATTCCCTTACGACGCAGAGCGTGGCGCGCGTCAACCAGTCGAGCGAACCGGTCGCGCTTGCGCTTGAGCCGGCCGTCGAACCCGCCGCGCGATCTGCCTCGGCGGAAGCGGGTATTCCGCTCAACGGCGAACTCAGCGAATGGGTGGTGCAGATCTCCTCGCAACGCACGCCGGAGGACGCGCAGGCTTCCTATCGTAACCTGGCCAGCAAATTTCCAAGCCTGATCGACGGGCGTCAGATGGCAATCCAGAAGGCCGAAATTCCCGACAGGGGTGTCTTCTACCGGGTGCGGATCGCTACCCAGTCCAAGGAAGATGCGGCGGATTTCTGCCAGCGCCTGCAAAATGCCGGCGGTTCCTGCTTCGTGACGCGATAATCCGTTCTCCGCCCGGCTTCGGCTGGGCGAGCCTTCAGGCAGGAACGGCGTGACACGGCGACCTCCCGCTGGTCGTTCAAGCATCCTACTCCAGACGAACCCGAGAGGGTCAGTGAACCTCTCGCCCTGCGTGGCAGCACCAGCATTCGGAACG
>JAGRLL010000102.1 GCA_020441855.1 Nitratireductor sp. | reverse complement strand
CCAACGACGTCACCAATCCGGCGGCACGCGACGACAAGGCCTCGCCGATCTATGGCATGCCGATCCTCGACGTCGACAAGGCCAAGACCTGCCTGTTCGTCAAGCGCTCGCTCGGCTCAGGCTATGCCGGCATCGACAACACACTGTTCTACAAGCCAAACACCATGATGCTGTTCGGCGATGCCAAGAAGATGGTGGAGTCGATCATCAAGTCGATGGATTGAGCCGGGATTTCGGGGCGATCAGCCCCGTGTCCGGTTCATGCCTTCGCGCGCGATCGTCAGGCCGGAATCGAGGCTGAAGGCGCGGGCGTAGGACTTGAACGCCCGGCTCCTGTCGCCCTTCTTCTCGTAGACCAGCGCCTGATTGGCCCAGGCTTCGGCATATCGATCGTCGAGTCGGAGTGCGTGGTTGATGTCGTCCAGCGCGTTGTCGAGATTGCCCAGCGCCAGATAGGAGACGCCGCGGCTGTTATAGGGCGCGGCGGCGTCGGCCTGCAGCGAGATGGCGGTCGAGAAGTCCTCGATCGCCTGGTTGTGTTTGCCCTGCTTCTGATAGATCAGACCGCGCGAGTGATAGGCGCGTGGATTGGTCGTGCCGATGCGGATGGCGCGTTCGAAGTCTCGGAAGGCCTGTTCGTCCTTGCCGGCGAGACGGTAGACATTGCCGCGCCCGATATAGGCCTCGTCATATTGCCCGTTGATCTTCAGCGCGGCGGAATAATCGTTGATCGCCGAAACTGGGTCGCCCATCGCGCGGTGGACCAGCGCGCGGTTGGCATAGGCCTTGTAGAATTTCGGATTGAGCTCGATCGCCCTGGAAAAATCGGCCAGCGCTTCGCGGTTGCGGCCAGCTGTGCCGTAGGCGGTGCCGCGAACGTTGTAGGCTTCGGCCGATTTCGGATTGTTCTCGACGACGGAGGTCAGCGAGGAAATGTTGGTTTCCGAACCCTGGGCCGGATCGATCTTGACGGAATCGGTGACGCTTGTCTGCTGGCAGGCAGACGCGCCGAGCGCCACGATTGCGACGGCGAGGATATTCCGGTGGTTGCTTTGGTTCGCCAAGAAGGTGCCCGCTCTTTCATCCGGCGCGCCTGGTTTGGCGCTACCGGTTTAACCAATCAAGAATCGCTTGAAACGGCGACCATGACGGTCTCGGTCGGGCTAACCGGGAATAGGGGCCAAAAAACGGCCCCGCGCGACCCGCAAATCAGCGGGCGCGGCCCTTGCCGGGAAGAAGACCTTCACGCTGGGCGCGCTTGCGGGCCAGCTTGCGGGCGCGGCGAATAGCTTCAGCCTTTTCGCGGGCGCGCTTTTCCGACGGCTTTTCGTAGAAGTTGCGCAGCTTCATTTCGCGGAAGACGCCTTCGCGCTGAAGCTTCTTTTTCAGCGCGCGCAGCGCCTGGTCAACATTGTTGTCTCGTACGAGTACCTGCACGTGTCGTTCCTTGTTAGAGCCCTTGTGGCCTTGTTACAGCCGTTTGGCCTTGTTCCGTTTCTTCCGGTTCCCATACCGCAGGGGAGGGGAAGCGGCGGTGTTCCGGGCCCGCTGCCGCGTCATGTTCCTTACCGCAAAAGCGGCCGAAAGGGACACGATTTGAGGAAAAACAAATCACTCTCGCGACGGGCCACATCGCCAGATGGCGCGCTGCATAGCAAAACAGGGCCGCTTTGTCCACACTCGGGCAACGCCAAAAGTGCCCGAATTTCCACGCCTGCCCGGCGATTTTCAGCCGATTTCGGCGCGCGGCGAAAGCCGGGTGACATGACCCATCTTCCGTCCCGGGCGGGTCTCGGCCTTGCCGTAGAGATGAACGAGGCAGTCGCCGTCTTCGAGAAGGGCGGGAACCTTGTCGACATCCTCGCCGATCAGGTTTTCCATCACGCAATTGCTGTGGCGAACCGGATCACCGAGCGGTAGACCTGCGACGGCGCGGATGTGCTGCTCGAACTGCGAGATCAGGCAGGCGGCCTCCGTCCAATGGCCGGAATTGTGCACGCGCGGTGCGATCTCGTTGACCAGCACGTCGCCGTTGCGCAAAACGAAACATTCGACGCCCATCGTGCCGCAATAATCGAGTCCGTCCATGATCGCGCGGGCGATGCGGCCCGCCTCCGAGACGATTGCGTCCGAGACGGGCGCCGGCACCGTTGAGGTGCGCAGGATGCCGTCGCGGTGGACATTGTGTGCCGGGTCGAAGGCGCGGAACTCGCCGGCAAGACCGCGCGTGGCGACGACGGATATCTCATGTTCGAAGTCGACAAAGCCTTCGAGAATGCAAGCCGCACCCGCCATTTGCGCCCAGGCCGCGGAAATGTCGTCGCCCGGCTTCAGGCGGATCTGCCCCTTGCCGTCATAACCAAGCCGGCGGGTCTTGAGGATCGCGCCCCCGGAGGCCATTGGGTCGGCAAGTGCGGCATCGAGCGAGGCTTCGTCATCGACCGGCAGGAAAGGTGCCGTGGCAATACCGCGATCGCGGATGAAGTTCTTTTCGCCGAGGCGGTCCTGAGCAATGGCGAGCGCCTTCACGCCCGGGCGCACCGGAACAAGGGCGGCGATGCGTTCGGCGGTCGCAACCGGCACGTTCTCGAATTCGTAGGTGACAACGTCGCAACGCGCCGCGAAGGCGTCGAGCGCCGACCCGTCGTCCCATGTGGCCGCAATGTGCTCGTTCGCCAGTTGTGCTGCGGGGCAATTGGCATCGGGATCGTAGATGATGGTCCGGTAGCCGAGACGCGCTGCGGCGATGGCGAGCATGCGGCCGAGCTGGCCGCCACCCAGAATGCCGATGGTTGCGCCGGGATGAAGCGCTGTCAGCGTGTTCACGACCACACCCGCCATTCCCTCACTTGAGGTCAACGGGGCGCTGCGCCACCGCTTCGGTGTTCGCCTCGCGCCAGGCTTCGAGCCTTTGGGCCAATGCCTCGTCGCCAAGCGCCAGCACCGCAACCGCAAGCAGGGCGGCGTTCTTGGCGCCCGCTTCGCCGATGGCGAGCGTGCCGACAGGTATGCCGGCCGGCATCTGCACGATGGAGAGCAGGCTGTCCTGGCCGGAAAGGGCCTTCGACTGGACCGGCACGCCGAGGACCGGCAGCGTCGTAAGCGATGCGACCATGCCCGGCAGGTGTGCGGCACCACCCGCGCCAGCAATGATTACCTTGAAGCCTTCCTGCCTCGCGCCCTTGGCGAAGGCGTAGAGCCGGTCCGGCGTTCGGTGGGCCGAAACGATGCGCACGTCATGGGCGACGCCCAGCGCGTCGAGCATGTCGGCGGCGTGTTTCATGGTTGCCCAGTCGGACTGGCTGCCCATGATGATGGCGATTTTGGCTTCGGACATCGGCCGGTTCCCGGATCGGCTGGATCGTTTCATCTCTTTCCCGAAGCGACGAAACGATCTGACTTTTTGTTTTGCCGCAATTCCGGATGGAAAACCGGTCTCCACTTTTCCCGGAATTGCTCAATCGGAAAGCGCGTTCCTTACCGATTAGCAGGCGTGACCGCAAGTTGGCAGGCGTGACAGCAGGGACAGGTTCCGTCACCGCCGGTTTCAGGCGATGATGTTGGGAATGATGCGCGCATGCAGCTTGGTAATCTCGTCCTTCAGCGCGAGCTTCTTCTTCTTGAAACGCTGAAGGCGCAAAGCATCGACGCCCTGATTGACCATCGCGTCGATGGCGTGGTCGTAGTCTTCGTGCTCGAGTTCAAGCCGTGCCAGCTTGACCCTGAGTTCCGCCTGATCCTGATCGTCCGACATGCGCCGCGCCATTTCCCGGCGGACGGAATGCTATTCCCCGTAGCCGGTCCCGTCCGCACGAACCGGTTCTGCCCTTTTTGAAGGGCCCGCAAACGTTAAGGCCAGGCAGGCGCCGAGACAAGCTGTCTCGTGGCGCCGGCCGCGACAAACGAATCAGTGCGATCGTCGCAATGCCGCTATCCAGTGCTCGCCGGATGCCACGGTTTTTAACAATCGTTCACAGGAAATCCGCGCAAAGACCGAACATTTGCCAATAGTTAGCCAAAACGCACGGATTGCGCCCGGCCCCGTTCGACACAAACGCCATTCTGTGGTCCTATTCCAGGGCAATCCTTCCCGATTGCAGATCAGCAATGGAGGAAAATATGGCAGTCGATTCCCATATCTCTCAGCTCGAGCAGCGCCATCGCGAACTGGAAGCCAGACTGGACGAAGTCCTGTCGCATCCCAGCTCCGATGATATGGAAATCGCCGAACTCAAGCGCCAGAAATTGCAGATCAAGGATCGAATACTGGAATTGAAGCGTAGCGACACGCTGCATTGATCCAGCGGTCGCCTTAAGCCCGGCCGACCGGGTGTTCATGGGCCGGCCTTGTCTTTGCCAAGGCTTTCATGCAGGGCCAAGCCTTTCAAGCGGGGAGGGAGTCACCTTCCTCCCTGACAAACGTCTTTTTCAAATCAGCGCCGTAAACCCGTCGTAGAGCAGCTTTGTGCCAATGACGATCATCGCGATGTAGGTGATGTTGTAGAACAGCGCCTGCGAAACCCTGTGCACCGCCCATACGCCGAGCAGGACGCCGACAATGGCGACGGGCATCAGCCATGCGGAGACATGCAGGTTGCCGCGGTTGAACTGGCCAAGTGCGAGATAGGGCACCAGCTTGACGGCGTTGACGATGGCGAAGAACACGACGCTCGTGCCGGCGAAGATGAGCTTTTCCAGCTTCAGCGGCAGTGCGTAAGCGTTGAACGGCGGCCCGCCGGCATGCGCCACAAACGAGGTGTAGCCGGCGATAACACCCCAGAATCCGGCGCGCGCCAGGCTTTCGCCGGCAGGTTCGCGTTTCAACCGGTCGGCGAGGAACTGGTTGACGGCGAAGACGACCGCGATCAACCCGACCAGAATACGGAAGACGTTGTCGTCGACATAGGCGGCCGTTGCCCAGCCCAGAGCGATGCCGGCGAGCGCGCCGGGGATCATCTGCCGCACGATGCGCCAATTGACGCGGCCGCGATAGGAAAGCAGCGCGACGATATCCATCATCACCAGGATGGGCAGCATGATCGCGGCGGCGCGAACCGGGGCAACGGTCAACGCAAGAAGCGGGGTCGCCAGCATGCCAAGCCCGCCGCCGAATCCGCCCTTGGAAAGGCCAGTCAGCAGGACGGCTGGTATGGCGATGGCGATGAAAAGATGGTCGGGGGACATCGGCGGACTTTTGGTTGCGGCAAACCGCTCTAACGTCTGAACGCCCAAAAAGCGAGCTTGCAGAAAAACGCACTGCTTGACAGGCCATGTCCGGGCGGCCATCGGTGCAGTTCGAGCGCAGTGCGGCGTGGAAAAGGCCGGCGCGAAAGAGGACTGAACGAGGATGAGCGAGAATCTGCCCAACGATGGACCGGAGCGTTGCCGGCTCGTGCTGGTGCTGCCCCCCATGGAGAATGCCGCCGAGCATCTTGCGGCGGCGTTGATGGGGGGTGACGTGGCGAGCGTCATCCTTGCGCGCGGCGAACTGGACCCCGCCGGCTTTCTCGATCATTGCCAGAAACTGGTTCCGCTTGCACAGGCGGCAGGCGCGGCGGTGCTGGTCGCCGACGATACGCAGGCGATGGGCCGCAGCGGCGCGGATGGCGTTTTCGTCAGCCAGCCGGGCAACGAACTCAAGGAGATCGTCGCCCGGTTTTCGCCACACAAAATCGTAGGCTGCGGAGGTGCGCGCGACCGACACCGCGCGCTGGAACTGGGCGAATGCAATCCCGATTTCATGTTTTTCGGCAGGCTCGACGGCGATATCCGGCCGCAGCCGCATCCAAAGAACCTGGCGCTTGCGGAATGGTGGTCCGGCATGATCGAAATTCCCTGTATCGTGATGGGCGGCAGCGACCTTCCCAGCGTGGTGGAATGCGTGGCCAG
>JAGRLL010000434.1:2782-4658 GCA_020441855.1 Nitratireductor sp. | reverse complement strand
CAGATAGTCGCCGACCAGCACCGAGGACTTGTTGTCCCACAGCAGGTTCGCAGTCGGCCGGCCGCGGCGCCGGTCGCTTTCGTCGACCACGTCGTCATGCAGCAGTGTTGCCGTGTGCATGAACTCCACGCTCGCCGCCAGCAGAATGTGATGATCGCCCTCGTAGCCGCACATCTGCGCCGCCGCCAGGGTGAGCATGGGACGCAGCCTCTTGCCACCCGAATCGATCAGGTGACGGGCGACCTCGGGAATCATCTCGACATCGGAACCGGCCTTCGACAGGATCAGCTGGTTCACGCGCTCCATGTCGGGGCGCACCAGCTTGACCAGCGGTTCGATGCTGGCTCTCCCGCCGCCTTCGATGGGGATGACGACTCCGGACAATTGCGTCTCCTCGATTTTGCCGGCCATCGCCGGTCTCGATTTTCGGCAGACCATAGGCGGAGCGCCGGTTCGCCACAAGTGACAGATTGGCTCAGCCTTGCGGCGGTTTTCGACCGTTTTTCGCTTCGGGAAACGGGAATTGCGACGAACCTGCCTGCTTGTGCCTGCCTCCAAGCCATGTAAAGACTTGAAGCGTCGTACGGGGCCGATGACGGTGAACTGGAATTCGCGGAGAATTGATTGCGCGAACTGGTGCGGACCAATGACGCGGTGCTTGTGAGTTTCATCGAAGCGCTGCTGAAGGATAGAGACATCGGCCACATGGTCCTCGACCTCAACATGAGCGTGCTGGAAGGCTCGCTCGGCGTGCTGCCGCGCCGGGTCATGGTCGAGGACGAACGTTACCATGAAGCGCGCCGGCTTCTGGTCGACGCCGGCCTGGACAAGGAATTGCGGCCCAGATGAATTCACCGATCGGGATCGGATTGCGCACGAGGCGCGATTCCTTTTTTCGCGGGCGCTTCGAAGTGCTTCAGCCTGTCGACAAGGGTCATCGCGCCGGTTCCGATGCGCTCCTGCTCGCCGCCGGTCTCAAGGAGGACGCCGGCGGCCGGCTTGCCGATCTGGGCGCCGGCGTGGGTGTCGCGGGGATTGCCGCGCTCGTCGCCAATCCCGCACTGGAGGCGGTTCTGGTCGAGATCGATCCCGTGATGGCCGACCTGGCGCGCCGCAGCCTGCAATTGTCCGCCAACTCATACTTCGCCGCCCGCGCATCCGTGCTCGAGGCCGATGCGACGCTGACCGGCGAAAAGCGCCTGATGGCGGGCCTTGCCAACAACGCCTTCGATCATGTCGTCATGAACCCGCCATACAACCATGCCGGCCAGCGTCCGTCACCCGACGAAATGCGCTCGCTCGCCCATTCGATGGGCGAGGTCGGCCTCGATTCATGGCTGAGAACCGCCTCGGCGATCCTGAAGCCCGGCGGCACATTGCTCCTGATCTGGCGGACCGAGCGCCTTGGCGACGTACTCGCCGGCATGCAGGGCCGCTTTGGCGATATCTCCATCATGCCGCTGTTCGCGCGGGACGGCGATACCGCCTCGCGCATCGTCGTGCGCGCCACGCGCGGCTCGCGTGCACCATTGTCGATATCGCGGGGTGTGGTGCTGCACGAGGCGGATGGCGGCCAGTCGGCGATTGCCGATCGATTGCTCAATGGCACAGCCCGCCTGCCGTTTGGCGACTGACGCTCACCCTGCCCCCTTGTAATGGCGTGCATTTGCTTCCATCTGCAAATGTGAAAATGTTGCACACCTGAACAGGTTCCCCCGAACACGTTTTCAAGTGCATCCGGAGTATCCATGAACTGGAAGAAACTGATCCCGGCTCGCCTGCGCAAGGACAGGGCCGTCATCCCGGTCGTGCGCCTTTCCGGCGCCATCATGGCGGGCGGCAATGCCTTTCGGCCCAGCCTGTCACTGGCAAGCGT
>JAGRLL010000434.1:0-2626 GCA_020441855.1 Nitratireductor sp. | reverse complement strand
GAGGACGTGGCCGCTTCCGGCGGCTACATGATCGCGCTCGCGGGCGACGAGATCATCGCGGATGCAACCTCGATCGTCGGCTCCATCGGCGTCGTCTCGGCGGGGTTCGGGTTCGATCAGGCGATCGGCAAGCTGGGCATCGACCGGCGTGTCTACACCGCCGGCGAGAACAAGGTGATCCTCGACCCGTTCCAGCCGGAAAAGGAAAAGGACATCGAATACCTGAAATCGCTTCAGCTCGAGATCCATCAGGTCTTCATCGACATGGTCAAGGCGTCGCGCGGCGCCAAGCTCACCGAAGACAAGGACATCTTCACCGGCCTCTTCTGGACTGGCGCAAAGGCGAAGGAACTCGGCCTCATCGACGGTATCGGCCTGATGGCGCCCGTCCTGCGCGAGCGTTACGGCGAAAAGACCGAATTGAAACTGGTGCAGCCCAAACGCGGCCTGTTCGGACGGGCGCAGCCCGGAATTGCCGTCGGTGCCCACGATGAGGGCATGCGCTCGGCCGGGCTCTATTCTACTGGTCTGGGCCTTGCCGCCGGCCTGCCCGATGCCGTGCTGGATTCGGCTGCCGAACGCGCGCTTTGGGCGCGTTACGGGTTGTAGTACGACAGATTGGCCGGTGCGGAGCCGGCGCAGAACAGGGGTGGAAAGAACATGCCGCAGCTAATTGCCCTGGCATTGGTGGGGGGACTGGGCTGGTACGCCTGGCGTGCGTTCAAGCGTGAGATGACGCGTGTCGGCGACGAGTTGAAACGCGACGAGGTCAAGACGCAAAACCAGCCCACCGTGCTCGAGCGCGGAGAGGACGGGGTCTACCGCCCCAAAAAGCTGGATTGAGGAATCTCGGTCAGGCAGTCTTGTTGAAGCGCGGTTGAGAAAAGTTCGTTTGACTTCGCCAGCGCCACGAAGCCTCCTGCACGCCGTACCGTTCGAAGACCAATTCGGGGTTTGATATCGTGCCCGCACTGAAGTTCTTCACCGTCGACGTGTTCACCACGCGCCGCTTCGCCGGCAATCCCCTGGCCATCGTCGAGGGCGCTGACGGTCTCGAGACCGATGCGATGCAGACCATTGCCCGCGAATTCAATCTGTCGGAAACGATTTTCGTCCAGACGCCGGACGATCCGGCCCATACCGCGAAGGTGCGCATCTTCTTTCCCGCGGCGGAAATCGCCTTTGCCGGCCATCCGACCATCGGCTGCGCCATCCATCTGGCCGAGACGATGCATCCAGGCGCCGGCGATTTCGAGAAATTGATCACGCTGGAGGAGGTCGCCGGTCTCGTGCCGGTCGATGTCCGTCGCAAGGGCGGTGTCGTCACCGCGCAGTTCACCGCGCCGGTCGTTCCCCATGCCGCCGCGGGCGAGGTGCCGACCCCGCAGGCAGCCGCCGGGGCGCTCGGCCTCGCGCCTTCCGACATCGGCTTCGCCGGCCATCGGACGGGTCTGTTCGTCGGCGGTCCCACCTTTGTGTTCGTGCCGCTTTCCTCGCGCGATGCGCTGGCGAGGGCAAAGCCTGTCGAGCCGGCATGGTCGCGGATAACCGGAGCCGCCGATACCGTCGGCGTCTATTGCTACACGCCGGGCGGCGATGCATCCGATACCGATTACCGCGCCCGCATGTTCGCACCGGGTGGCGGCATCCCGGAAGACCCGGCGACCGGTTCGGCCAGCGCGCTGCTGGCCGCGCAATTGCTGGCCGCCGACGCATTGAAGGAGGGCCTCAACACCATCCGCCTTGAGCAGGGCTACGAGATGGGCCGGCCTTCCGATATCGGTCTGGAAGTCGACCTGTCGGGTGGCGCGATCCATGCTGTCAGGATTTCCGGCGCCTCGGTGCGTGTGAGTTCGGGCGAGATCGAAGTTTCGTGATCAGCCCTGCTTCTGCTTGATGAAGCAGGTGGCCGATGCGCTGGCCAGTAATGTGCCCGACGCGTCCCGCAGCGTTCCCTCGGCAATCCCGAGCGAACGGGAGATGTGGGTCACCTTTGCTTCGGCGACGAGGGCCTCGCCCATGGGGACGGGCCGCATCATCTTCACGTTGAGGTCGACCGTTCCGTAGCCGACGCCGGCATCGAGCATGGTGTGCACGGCGCATCCGGTCACCGAATCGAGCACTGTCGCGGCAAATCCGCCATGCACGCCGCCCAGCGGGTTGAGGTGTCGGTCGGTGGCCCTGGCGTGCATCACCACGCGGCCTTTCTCGATCTCCATCCTGCCGATGCCCATCGTGTCCGCGATGGTGGCGCGCGGCACCTTGCCATCCGCCGCTGCCTGCATGAGTTCCAGTCCGGTAAGCGACGCGACGTCCATTGCGGCCTCCAGGGGGCGGTTGCGGTCAATGCCAGTTAAGCCGCGGGCAAAGCACTGTCAATTTGCGTCCGGGCCCCCTTGCACTTGCCGCCCGCCGCTTGACCCTTCATCCGCCGCATGCTTGAAGCGCGCCAAACAACCCGCCGGACAAGCCGCGTCATGACCGCCGATCCCGAATACATGCACCCGACCAAATCCTTCCAGGGTCTGATCCTGGCGCTGCACCGCTACTGGGCCGAATATGGCTGCGTCGTGCTCCAGCCCTACGACATGGAAGTCGGCGCGGGCACCTTCCACCCGGCGACGAC
>JAGRLL010000101.1 GCA_020441855.1 Nitratireductor sp. | reverse complement strand
ACCACGACGAATTCGAGAGTTTCGTCTTCGCCGGCGGTTCGGTGGCCAGTGCGCATCCGCTGGGCGCAAAGCTGGGCGCGATCATCGAGAAGTACGACATCCTGCGGCTTAAGGGTTTTGTCGACGTGGCCGGCAAGCCGATGCGCCTGCTGGTGCAGGCGGTGGGTAATCGCATCGAGCATTATTTCGACCGCGAGTGGCGCGACGGCGAGAAGCGCGGCAGCCAGCTCGTTGTCATCGGCCTTGCCGGGCTCGATCGCGCCGCGATCGAGCGGGAACTGGCCGAGGCGCTGTCCTGATCCATGCATCTGCTGCTGGCACAGAAGGGGTCGATCAACGAAGGCAATGAGGCGATCGACCTCGGCCAGCGGCCTGGCGACGTTATTGTGCTGTCGGCGGCGGATACCGAACTGGCGAGCCTTGCCGCCGCCAGACGCGATCTGGGCGCGGATGCGCCGGACATGCGGCTCGCGAGCCTGATGCAGCTTGCCCATCCGATGTCGGTCGACCTTTATGCCGACAAGACGATTTCCGGTTCGAAGCTGGTCGTGTTGCGGGTGCTGGGCGGCGAAAGCTATTTCGCCTATGGCCTCGAAACCTTCCATGCACTGGCACTGGAAAAGGGTATCCGCCTGGCCGTGTTGCCGGGCGACGACAAACCCGACCCGGGTCTGGAGCGCTTATCCACCCTCGGCAGGCAGGATTGCCGGCAATTGCATGCCTATCTCGGCGAGGGCGGGCCGCAAAACGCGCGCAACTTCCTGCTCTACTGCCGCCATCTGCTGGGTGAAGGGGAGGCTCCGGCACAAGCCGCGCCGCTGCTCAAGGCCGGGCTGTGGCATCCGGGGCCCGGCATCTGTTCGTTCCAGGATGTCGAGCGGGTCTGGAAGGCCGGCGCGCAGGTTGCCGCCATCTGCTTTTATCGCGCGCTGGTGCAATCGGGCGGGCTGGAACCGGTGGAGGCGCTGGTCGAGGCGCTGGGGCAACGCGGCGTGAACGCGCTGCCGGTTTTCGTCTCCAGCCTCAAGGATGCGGTTTCGGCGGAAACCGTTCGCGGCTTCTTCTCGGCGCATCCGCCCGACGTGGTCGTCAACCTGACCGGCTTTGCCGTATCGTCACCGGGCAGCGACTGGAAAGGTACGGTGCTGGACGAAACCGGCGCCGTGGTGTTGCAGGCGGTGCTGGCAGGCGGCTCGCGCGAGGCGTGGGAAACCTCTTCGCAGGGCCTTTCTTCGCGCGATCTCGCCATGAATGTCGCACTGCCGGAGGTGGATGGAAGGGTGCTGTCGCGCGCCATCGCGTTCAAGCATGCCGGTACGTTTGACGAGGCCGTCGAGGCCAATATCGTCACGCACAGGGCCGATGCGGGCCGGGTCGCCTTCGTCGCCGATCTGGCCGCGAACTGGGCGAAGTTGCGCGCAATGCCAGGCGCGCAACGGCGGGTCGCGCTGGTGCTCGCCAATTACCCGAACCGGGATGGACGGCTCGGCAACGGCGTCGGACTCGACACGCCGGCAGGCACGGCGCGTGTGCTCGATGCCCTGCGCGAAGCAGGCTACCAGACCGGAGACATGCCGAAGGACGGCGATGCACTGATGCGCCATCTGATGGCGGGGCCGACCAATGCGGCGCGGGACGCGAACAAGGATCAGCCAAGGGAAATTCGCGAGACGCTTTCCCTCGATCAATACCAAACGTTCCTGGCATCGCTCCCCAAGGCGATTCAAACGGCGGTCGGCGAAAGATGGGGTGCGCCGGAGCGCGATCCGTTCTTCGACGAGGCGACGCAAACCTTCGCCTTGCCAGTCGCGCGCTTCGGCCATGTCGCCATCGGCATCCAGCCGGCACGCGGCTACAACATCGATCCGAAGGAAAGCTACCACTCGCCGGATCTCGTGCCGCCACACGGCTATCTCGCCTTTCATGCCTGGCTGCGCCATTCCTTCGGCGCGCATGCGGTGGCCCATATGGGCAAGCACGGCAATCTGGAATGGCTGCCCGGCAAGGCGCTGGCGCTGTCGGATGCATGTTATCCGGAGGCAGCACTCGGACCGATGCCGAACCTCTATCCGTTCATCGTCAACGATCCCGGCGAGGGCAGCCAGGCGAAGCGGCGCACTGCAGCAATCATTGTCGACCACCTCACACCGCCCCTGACGCGAGCGGAAAGCCATGGGCCGTTGCGCGACCTGGAAGCGCTGGTCGACGAATATTACGAGGCCTCGGGCCACGATCCGCGCCGGCTGAAATTGCTGTCGAAACGCATTCTCGATCTTGTCGCCGACATCGGTCTCGACAGCGACGCCGGGATCTCGCCGGAGGATGGCGAGGACGAGAAGCTCAACAAGCTCGACGCCTATCTGTGCGAGCTGAAGGAGATGCAGATTCGCGACGGATTGCATGTCTTCGGGCTTTCGCCACAGGGACGCTTGCGGACCGATCTGGCGGTGGCACTGGTGCGGGTTCCAAGGGGGCAGGGCGAAACCGGCGATGCGGCCAGCCTGCAAAGGGTCATCGCGCAGGATCTGCGTCTGGCATTCGACCCGCTCGATTGCGACATGGCCGCTGCGTGGGCCGGACCGAGGCCGGCGGCGCTGGTGGAAGTCTCAAACGATCCTTGGCGAACGGCGGGCGACACGGTCGAACGTATCGAATTGCTGGCGGCGAAACTCGTTTCCGGCGAAGTCGATTGCCCGGGCGAGTGCGAGGCGACCCGCATGGTTCTCGATCATGTGCGCGATCAGGTGCTGCCTGCGCTGGACGCATGCGGCCCGGCGGAGATCGAAGGCCTGCTGACCGGGCTGGACGGACGTTTCGTCAGGCCGGGTCCCTCGGGCGCGCCGACGCGGGGGCGTGGCGACGTGCTGCCGACGGGGCGCAATTTCTATTCGGTGGATTCGCGCGCCGTGCCGACGCCGGCTGCCTGGGAACTGGGCAGGAAGTCCACCGAATTGCTGATCAGGCGCTACCGCCAGGACCATGGCGAATGGCCCTCGTCTTTCGGCCTCTCGGTGTGGGGCACGTCGAACATGCGCACCGGCGGTGACGACATCGCGCAGGCGCTGGCGCTGATCGGGGTAAAGCCTGTCTGGGAACATGCCTCGCGGCGCGTTACCGGCTACGAGATCGTGACACTTGCCGAACTCGGCCGGCCGCGTGTCGATGTGACGCTAAGGATTTCGGGCTTCTTCCGCGATGCCTTTCCGGCGCAGATCGAATTGTTCGACAAGGCGGTGCGCGCCGTCGGCGAACTTGACGAGGAAGCGCGCGACAATCCGATTGCAGCGCGCATGCGCGAGGAACGCCTGGCGCTTGTTTCGCAGGGTATCGCAGAGGACGAGGCTGTGCGGCGCGCCGGCTATCGCGTCTTCGGCTCCAAGCCTGGCGCTTATGGCGCCGGGCTTCAGGCGCTGATCGACGAAAAGGGCTGGAACGATCGTGGCGACCTCGCAGAGGCCTATCTCGCCTGGGGCAGCTATGCCTATGGCGCGGCCGAGGAAGGCATCGAGGACCGCGCGCAATTCACGGGCCGTTTGAAGGACATGCAGGCGGTCGTGCACAATCAGGACAACCGCGAACACGATCTGCTCGATTCCGACGATTACTACCAGTTCGAAGGCGGCATGACGGCGGCGGTGGAGCATGTCTCCGGCGCGCGGCCATCGGTTTATCACAACGATCATTCGCGGCCCGAAAAGCCGGTTATCCGAGCGCTGGAAGAAGAGATCGCGCGCGTGGTGCGCGGGCGCGCGGCCAACCCCAAATGGATCGCCGGCGTGATGCGCCACGGCTACAAGGGCGCGTTCGAGATGGCGGCGACGCTCGACTACCTGTTTGCCTTTTCGGCGACGACGGGGGCGGTGCGCGACCACCATTTCGACCTCGTCTACGAGGCCTATCTCGGCGACGACACGGTGCGCGACTTCATCGGCGAGCACAATCCGGCGGCGCTGAAGGAGATGGCGGAGCGCTTCCTCGAGGCGGTAGAGCGCGGGTTGTGGACGCCGCGTTCCAACTCGGCGATGTTCGCGCTGAGCGGATTCGCCGAACGGGAAACGGCGAAACGGGATCGTGCGGACTAGCGCCATGGCGGAAATCGAGGTCACCGAGATCAGGGATGGCTGGAAGGATGTCGAAGAGGAAATCCTGAAGACGATCGACGACACGGCCGCCGCGCTCGGAAAACCCTTTCCGGACGAGGGACTGGTGCTGCGGGTGACCCGCGAAGGCGAGTATCTGGGCGGGATCGTTTGCGAAGTACTGCAGGGCTGGCTGTACATCAAATATCTCGGCATCGAATCGGCCGCACGTGGCACAGGCATTGGCGGCGAGCTGATGCGGCGGGCTGAAAGATGGGCGGCCGAGAAAGGTCTCGTCGGCACCTATGTCGATACGTTCGACTTCCAGGCGCCGGATTTCTATACGAAACTCGGCTATCGGGAGCTTGGACGCCTGCCGACAACGAAGGGCCATGCGGCGCGTATCTTCTACTCGAAGCCTTTCGTGGAAGAATGATGCCGCTGGCTGCGATCATGCGCAAAGGACAATGAGCGAGGAAGCGACATGGCCGAGAAATCGGAAAAGCTGAAGGCGATGAGCGAGGACGAACTGAATGCCCGCCATGCCGAAAAGATGAAGAAAAAGAAGGCGGCCCGCGACAAGATCATCGCCACCAAGACGATCGAGAAGGGGCTGACGATCGTCCATACCGGCAAGGGCAAGGGCAAGTCGACGGCGGCTTTCGGCATGATCTTCCGGGCCATCGGCAACGGCATGCGCGTCGGCGTGGTGCAATTCGTAAAGGGCAAGTGGGGCACCGGCGAGCGCAAGGTGCTGGAGGCTTTCCCGGAGCAGGTCGAGATGGCGACGATGGGCGAGGGTTTTACCTGGGAGACGCAGGACCGCTCGCGCGACATCGCTGCGGCACAGGCGGCCTGGGAAAAGGCGAAGGCCATGATCGCCGATCCCGAACTCGACATGGTGCTGCTCGACGAACTCAACATCGTGCTACGCTACGACTACCTTCCGGTCGATGAGATCATCGAGACGCTGAAAGGCAAGCCCGAGATGAAGCACGTCATCATCACTGGCCGCAACGCCAAGGACGAACTCGTCGAATTCGCCGATCTCGTGACCGACATGACGATGATCAAGCATCCCTTCCGTTCTGGCGTGAAGGCGCAGGTGGGCGTGGAGTTCTAGGGCGATCCCGATGCCGCAACTGGTGCAAAGCTGGCAGTTCTGGGCGATTATCGCGGCAATCTTCGCTGCGCTCACGGCGATCTTCGCCAAACTTGGCGTGCAGGACATTGACAGCGATTACGCCACCTTCATCCGAACACTGGTGGTTATCGCGCTCCTGGCGGCGATCCTCACCATCGGCGACAAATGGCGCAATCCGACCGAAATTCCGGGCCGGGCGTGGCTGTTCCTGGTGCTCTCCGGCCTGGCGACGGGCGCGTCGTGGTTTGCCTATTTCCGCGCGCTGAAACTGGGGGATGCCGCCCGCGTCGCGCCGCTCGACAAGCTGTCGATCGTGCTCGTGGCAATCTTTGGCGTCATCTTTCTGGGTGAGCGTTTGTCGGCGGTGAACTGGCTCGGAGTCGCATTGATCGCGGCGGGCGCATTGTTGCTGGCGATGAAGGTCTAGAAGGCAGGTTACTTTCTGTGGGATGGATGAAAATCCGGGTTGGGTTGTCGCCGTTAAGTGCCGATTCAGCAATTCATCCTTTTTAAAATTGAAATCGATTGGTTCTCACCCGTTTTAAGCGTTTCTTTTGGCTGCTGTACTAATTGCTCTGCAAATCATGATTTGGGTGGAGCCATGCCGATCAAGATCCAATTGAATCACGATCCCTCTTCTTTTCACGACGACTTGGATTTTTCCGGTGTTGACCTGGCGGGCGAGACGGAGGATCTGCGGCTTGTCGACCATCAAGGCAGGAACGGGCTTGAGCGTGAGGCCGGGGAGGAAGGCGAAGCATCGGCTGCCACTGGCGAGCCGGCCTTCCGACCGTTTGCGGGCGAAGCGGATGCAATCGTGACACCGGTCGAGGAACCGCTCCGACGCGACGAGGAAGCCGCGGCCAGGCGCGCGGAGATGCTGCGCGCCATGCGCCAGAAAATGCGTTCAGAATTCGAGGAGGAATCGGGGACGGGAGACGATGTCGGCCTGTTGGCCGTTCTCGGCAAGCGTTTCCGCGGCCTGTTGAACTGACCCGGGCGCAATACTATCGGGCATGACAAGGCGGATTTCCGGCGATAGTTTCGCGGGATGAATTATCCGCGCAACCGCATCGCGTCGCAAAGACCCGGCGACGAGCAGGCCGGCATCGAGGCGACCGAGACCTTCGAGCGTTTCGTCCAGCGCGACGACATTTTTACCCGCGCCATTTGGGATGACACGGTGAAGTCGAAGAAGGCGGATGCTTTCTTTGCTTCCTACCGCATCGAGGCAGCGCCGAGGCGTGGCGACGGGTTCGGCACGCGCGATTTCGCGCTGCGCAACGCCTCATGGCTGGTTTCCGACATTGTGACCAATCGCCATGTGAGCGAGGGCAGGCGCGAGGGTTTTCAGGCGACGATCAGCTATGACACGCCGGTCGCCCCCGACAAACTGGACATCGACGACGCTTCGGCGATGGCCGCCGAGATCAAGCGTGTCGCCCGGTTCTTCGGCGCCGATCTGTGCGGCATAACCGAGCTCGACGAGCGCTGGCTTTATGCCAGTTCGGTCGACGCGCGCGACATGAGCGAAGCCCCGCTCGGCCTGCCGGAAGGACTGGACTCGGTTATCGTGCTTGGTCACGAAATGGACGAGGAACTGGTCGCGACCTATCCCTCGGCGCTCGCCGGCGCGGCGACCGGGCGCGAATACAGTCACGAAGCGGCCGTCGTCATGCAGGTTGCGGCCTATATCCGCAATCTCGGCTACGAGGCGGTGCCGTCTATGAACGATACGGGCCTTGTCATTCCCTATGCGCTAAAGGCGGGGCTGGGCGAATATGCGCGAAATCAGCTCGTCATCACGCCGCAATTCGGACCGCGCCTGCGCTTCTCCAAGATCTTCACCAATCTGCCGCTCGCCCATGACGCGCCGAAACCGCTTGGCGTGCGCGCGTTCTGCGACATCTGCACCAAATGCGCCGATTCCTGTCCGGTCAAGGCGCTTCCCTACGGGCCGCCGGAGGTTGGCGGGGCGAACCGCTCGGCAATCAGGGGCGTGCGCAAATGGACCTCGGATGCAGAGAAGTGCTTTTCCTTCTGGGCGGCGCAGGCTTCCGACTGCGCCATCTGCATGCGGGTGTGCCCGTTCAACCGCGACTTCTCGAAGTTTCGCCACCGCCTGTGGCTGAAACTTGCCCTGTCTCCCTTGCGCAGGCTGGCATTGTGGCTCGACCGGGGCCGGGGCAAGCGCGTGAAGCCGTCGCAATGGTGGTCGCGCGCGCTCTCCGGCTAGGCGTGCCTGTCATTCAGCCCCGAAATTGCGGCCCGGCGCGGTGATGTTGAACGTGTCGACGCCCAGTTGCGGCATGAAAATCTCGATGCAATTGCCGGGGCCGTCCGTGAACATCCAGGGATGGGTCAGGAAGGTGTTTATGGTGAAGGCTTCGCCCTGGTTGAGGTTGGCGAATTGCTTCGGCACGCCATCGAAGCCGATCCACATGACGCTGCGAAAACCGTCCGACAGGTTGCGGAAGGTCACGGTGACGGGCGTTTCGGATTCTTGCGACCGCTGGCCGCCGAGTGTCTCGCAGGTTTGCCAGCGCGGATCGAAGGTTTGAGCGGTCTGCTGCTGGGGTGCTGCCTGTACTCCGCCGCCCTCGAAGGAAATGCACAGGCTGTTGAAGTCGCGTACCGGCCCGGAACTGCCGCGCAAGGGCAGGGCGGCGACGGCGCCGGTCGGCGACTGGACGCTGATCACGGGCAGGCCCGCCAGTGCCCGCCACAGCAGATCGTGGTTCGAAATGTCGATGGCGATGCCGCCTCCGCCGTCCCCTCCCTGCGGATTGGACACGGCGCCCTGATAGGTGCGGTCGATGCCGTTGCCGAAGAAACGGAGCGTGGCCGCACTTCCCGAAGGCAGGTTGCCGGTGTTCGCCGCGATCGCCAGACGCGATGTGCCCACGCCGGAATTGGCCATGCAGAACG
>JAGRLL010000100.1 GCA_020441855.1 Nitratireductor sp. | reverse complement strand
GCCCAGGAAGGCATGACCATGCTGTGCGTCACCCACGAGATGGGCTTCGCGCGTCAGGTCGCCAACCGCGTGATCTTCATGGACCAGGGCCAGATCGTCGAGCAGAACGATCCGATCAATTTCTTCGATCATCCCCAGCACGAGCGCACCAAGCTCTTCCTGAGCCAGATTCTGCACTGACGCCGGTTTGCTGGGCCCCGCGGCCCTGCTGCGGACATCCTGGCTGCCTCGAATCGCTCTTTCGCGCTCACTCGCGCCGGTGTACCAATTGGCGTGCCGCTGGCGTTCAACGGCATGGCAATGTTCGCTTCGGCGGAACGAAGGGGCTGGACAGGGGCTGTGAGAGGGGCGGCGGGGGAAACCGGCCGGCGGCGTCATCATGAAAGTCACACTCGACCTCGGCAGTCTACTGGCCGATGGCAGCATTACCCGCGAGGAACATGACAGGCTGTTGGCGCTTTCGGCGCGCGGAACTGCCTCGCTCGCCTTCTCCATCCTCGTCGGGTTTGCCGTGGTGTCGGTGGCGCTAGGCACCATCGCGCTGGTGCCCAATGCGGTAACGGGCATCGTTATCGGCGGCGCCATGCTTGGCGCTGGGCTTCTCAGCTATCAGCAATGGCCGGGCCGCTGGGACATTCTTGCCCACATCTTCGTGCTGATCGGCGCTCTGGTACTGGGCGGCGGGTTGATCGTGCTTGCCGACGCCTCCATTCCCGCCATGCTGGGTATTGCGGCCGGCTTCACGCTTGCCGGCATTGCCGCGCGCAGTGGCTTGCTGGTCATGCTGGCGGTACTGGCCCTGTCTTCCGCGATCGGCGCGCGCACCGGCTACACCCATGCGAGTTATTTCCTCGGCATCAAGGAACCGGCGATGACGATCGCGCTGTTTGCGCTGGTCGCACTCGGCACGTTCCTCGCCTCGCTGAGGCTGCCGCATGCTTATGCAAGGCTCGCGATCATCGCGGCGCGAACCTCCGTCTTCCTGGTCAATTTCGGATTCTGGATCGGCTCGCTCTGGGGGGACACCGTCCACCTGGGCTTTGCCGCCGAAGGCAGCGGCGCCGCCAGTTTCGACATCTCCGACAAGGCTTTCGCCATCGGCTGGGCCGGCGCGCTTGTCGCGACCGGCATCTGGGCGACAATGGCGGATCGGCGATGGGTGGTCAGCACCGTCACCGTGTTCGGCATCATCCATTTCTACTCGCAATGGTTCGAATGGTTTGGCCCGAACCCGCTCGCGATCCTGCTCGCCGGTATCGTCACACTGGCCGTGGCGCTGGGATTGTGGCGCTACAACCGCGCGCTATGGCCCGGAGCAAACACCGGAACCGGCGTCCCGAAAGCTTCCGCCGACTAGATGCTTTCGGTGGTGTTGCGTTTCCTGAAACCGATCGGTTTGCTGGTTTTGGCAGTCGCGCTCAGCGTGCCGCTTTACCTGGGTGCGACGATTGCTGGCGCGCTCATCCCTGCAGCGCCTTCGCGTTTGCCGGAAGCTGTTACGGGAAGCCAGGCGGATGGCGAGCGTATCTATCTGCTGACAACGCTGCTGCATGCCGATTTCGCGATCCCCGTCGACGATGAACTGCGCGCCCGCTTCGCCTTTCTGGGCGATGCGGGGGTGCCTCTGGGCAGTGCGGATTTGCGCTACCTCGTCTTTGGCTGGGGCTCCCGCGCCTTTTACATCAACACGCCGACGCTGGCCGACATCAGTGCCGCGACGACATTGCGCGCCATGACCGGTGACGAATCGGTCATGCACGTCTTGCCGGCAAGGGATGTGAGCGTCCTGCCCAACGCCACCGCGATCCGCCTGCCTGATGGCGGCCTGGAACGCTTGCTGGACTTCATCGAGGCGAGTTTCGAGCGTGGCTCCGATGCCTCGCAGCAGGGTTACGGTTATGGCGACGTGTTTTACGCGGCAAGGGGCGGGTTCAACATTTTCAGGCCATGCAACATCTGGGTCGCGAGTGGATTGCGCCGGGCGGGTCTCGCTACCGGTGCCTGGACACCGACGACCCATTCGCTGATGCTCGGCCTTTCCCTGCACGCCTCCGGGGCGCTCGAAGACTGATTCAGCGTTCCGGTGTCCACCGATAGAGCCAGTCCTGTCGCGCCAGCAGGCGGTTGCCGCCAAGCAGCAGCATGCTGATATTGCGCGCCAGGCTCAGCGGCGGCGGCAGGTGATAGAGCGCGCGATTGATGACGGCCAGCCGCGCCGCGCGGGTGACTCGCTCGCGTCGTGCCTTTTCGTATTGTGCCATCGCCTCGGCGGCATCGTCCCCAGTGTCGATTACCCGCCTCAGACAGTCGGCAAGGATGGCCGCGTCCTCGATGCCCATGGCCGCGCCCTGCGCCGCGAAGGGCAGCATGGCGTGCGCGGCGTCGCCGGCAAGCGCCACCGGTCCATCGGCCCAGCGCGTCAGGTGCGGCGCGCGGTAGAGTGGCCAGCGGGTCCAGCGCGCCGAATAGTCGAACAACGATTTGAAACTCGACGCCCAGCCCTTGAGCGCATGCTTCATTTCACGTCCGCTGCGGTCGTCGTCCGCGCCATCGGGCGCTCCGCGCACGATGACCACGACATTGAGATAGCGCCCGCCGCGCACCGGGTAGGTGATCGCGTGTGCATTCGGCGCCAGCCAGAGCAGGGTGTTTTCCATATCGTGGCTGTCGCCGATCTGCTCGGACGAGATGAGTGCGCGCCAGGCCGTCAGCCCGCTATGGACGGGCGGGCCGGCATCGAAATGGACTTGGCGAAGGCGCGAGCGCACGCCATCGGCGCAAACCAGCGCCAGACCGCCATATTCGTTCATCCCCGCGCCCTGACGCACCAGCGCGGTCACGCCATTGGCGTGCGCGGCGACGTCCTCCAGGCGCGATTGCATGTTCAGATGAATGTCCGGATCGTCGGCGCAGGCGCTCGCCAGAACCTGCTGCAGATCGGCGCGATGGACAACGAGATAGGGCCGCCCGTAACGCTCAGTCGCGTGCCTGCCCAGCGGAATGGCGACGATCTGTCTGCCGCTCCAGGCCGACATCACGCGGATCGCGGCAGGCGCCGTCGCGACCGCCTTGACCCGGTGCGCCACATCGAGCTGGTCGAGAACGGCAAGTGCGTTGGGTGAAACCTGAAGGCCGGCGCCGATCGTCTCGAAGCCTTCGGCCTGTTCGAACAGTTCGACCCGGAACCCCGTGCGCGCCAGCGCCAGAGCCGCGGTCAGTCCGGTAATTCCGCCGCCGCCTACCAGCACCGTCCTGCTTTTGCGAGTCACGGCTGTGCCCCGTTTTTCGCGCGCTGCCGCCGCGGCCCCGTAGCGGTTTCCCTAGGCTACTTCCTTGTAAAGGCAGCCTTCGGGACGCGTTTCGAGTGCGCCGAGATTGCCGGCATGGCGGTAGAGTGTCGAGCAATACGGGCAGACGATTTCGTCTTCGTCGCCCATGTCGAGATAGACATGCGGGTGGTCGTACGGGCTGGACGCGCCGCAGCACATGAACTCGCGAACCCCGATCTCGATCGTGCTCGCACCCTGGTCATTCTGGAAATGGGGAACCGTGTGATCGGCCATGACAACGTCCACTCGCCTTAAGCTTTTCGAACCAGAGACTTCTTGGAAGCCAGAGACTTCTTAGAAGAAAGCCCCGCGCTGTGAAAGCCCCGCCGCGAAGAAAGCCGAGTGGGTGAGGGCCGTTTGTCGCCCGACCGGGCCACCGCGCCTTGTCACCGCCCGTTCGGACGTTTAAGCGGACGTGACTTCCGGCAATTCCAAAAGCGGTGCGCGACATGGCGACAGCCCATCTGACCAACGGCGACGACAGACTCGAAATTGCCTATCTCGACGAGAACAGCGATGCGGCGGAGACCGTATTGCTGATCCATGGCTTTGCGTCCACGCGTCAGGTCAACTGGGTCAATACCGGTTGGGTCAAGGCTCTGACCGGCGCCGGATACCGCGTCGTCGCCTTCGACAATCGCGGCCATGGCGAAAGCACCAAGTTCCACGATCCGGCCGACTACCCGCTGTCCAAACTTGCTGGCGACGCCATCGCGCTGCTCGACCATCTCGGCGTCGAGCGCGTCCATTTGGCCGGCTATTCCATGGGCGCTCGCATTGCGGCAACACTGGCCGTTGGCCATGCCGGGCGTCTCGGCAAGGTTGTCCTGTCGGGTTACGGCTCGGCGATGACCAGAGGAAGGCAACACTGGGAGGGCGTTCGCGATGCCCTGCTGGCGCCCTCGCTCGACGATGTCGATGGCGTCAAGGAACGGGAGTTCCGCATCTTTGCCGACCAGACCGGCAGCGACCGGCTGGCGCTGGCTGCCTGCATCGAGGGCGCGCGCGAGTCGGTTTCGGCCGACGCCTTGCGGGAGGTGCAAAACGATGTGCTGGTCGCGGTGGGCACCGAGGACGACATTGCAGGTTCGGGCGAGGACCTTGCCGCTTTGTTTCCGCATGGCCGGTTCCTGCCGATCCCCGGCCGGGATCACATGAAGGCGGTTGGCGACCGGGGCCACATCCGCGGCGTTCTGGAGTTTCTTTCCAGTCAATGACGTTTGGCGATGAAATTATTGTTCACCAATCGTCAAAAGCGTTCACCGTAGCGTGTCTTGTTCGCGAATTTTGGAAACCTATACTAAAGAGACGGAAACGCTTGGCTGGAGAAGGTCATGAGTAAGACGAGACGCAACCAGGCGCCCGGCGCCGCCGTGGAGATGGATCCGGTCTGGCGCGCCGTTCGCCAGGAGGCCGAGGAAGTCGCGGTCAACGACCCGGCCATGGCCACCTTCATCTATTCGACGATCCTCAATCACACGAGGCTGGAAGACGCCGTGATCGCGCGCATCGCCGACCGGCTGCACAGCCGCGAGATTTCAGGCGATCTGATCCGTCAGAGCTTCGAGCGCATGCTCGACGAGTGGCCGGAATGGCAGTCCATTCTGCGCATCGACATCGCTGCCGTTTACGACCGCGATCCGGCCTGCGAGCGTTTCATCGAGCCAATCCTCTATTTCAAGGGCTTCCACGCCATCCAGACCCATCGGCTGGCCAATTGGAGCTGGAAGAACGGCCGCAAGGATTTCGCGCTCTACCTGCAAAGCCGCTCGAGCCAGGTCTTCCAGACCGACATCAATCCGCAGGCCTCCATGGGCAAGGGGATCTTCCTCGACCACGCCACAGGGCTGGTCGTCGGCGCGACGGCGAGTATCGGCGATGACGTTTCGATCCTGCATGGCGTCACGTTGGGCGGGACCGGCAAGGAAACCGGCGACCGTCACCCGAAGATCGGTCATGGCGTGCTGATCGGCGCCGGCGCCACCGTGCTCGGCAACATCGTGGTTGGCGTGAACTCCCGCGTTGCCGCAGGTTCGCTGGTCCTCAAGCCCGTGCCCGAACATGTGACGGTCGCCGGCGTGCCGGCCAGAATCGTCGGCGTGGCAGGCTGCGCGGAGCCCGCCCGTTCGATGGACCAGATCCTCGCCGAGGACAAGGACATCCGCTGACCGAAGGCAGGTTTGCCGCCTTCGTGAGCGCATGGCTGACCGTTTGACGCGCAATCGGTGGATGGCGGCACGCGGCCTTTACAGGCCATGACGGGCTATGCGACAAGCGGCCAACTCCACGCCGCCCTTCGCTTCTTTGGCGGCCAGATGCGGGAGACGATCTGTGAAACCTGAAGAACTGCGCAAGCTTGACGCCTATTTCAAACGCGTCTTCATGACACCGGGCCTGGAAGTGCGCGCCCGGCCGAAGAAGACGGATTCGGCTGAACTCTATCGCGACGACGAATTTCTCGGCGTCATCTACCGCGACGACGAGGACGGCGAGCTTTCCTACAATTTCTCGATGGCGATCCTCGACATCGACCTCGA
>JAGRLL010000433.1 GCA_020441855.1 Nitratireductor sp. | reverse complement strand
TGATGCGCGGCACGTTGACGAAACCTGCAGAGCAACCGATCAGCGCGCCACCGGGGAAGGTCAGCTTCGGCACGGACTGCCAGCCGCCCTCGGTGATGGCGCGTGCGCCGTAGGCGATGCGCTTGCCGCCCTCGAACGTGTCGCGCACCTTCGGGTGCGTCTTGAAGCGCTGAAACTCCTGGAACGGCGAGAGGTAGGGATTCTTGTAGTTGAGGTGCAGGACAAAGCCGACGGCAACCAAATTGTCCTCCAGGTGGTAGAGGAAGGAACCGCCGCCGGTATTGAAATCGAGCGGCCAGCCGAAGGAGTGCTGGACGAGGCCCGGCTGGTGCTTCGAGGGATCGACTTCCCACAATTCCTTGATACCGATACCGAACTTCTGCGGCTCGCGGTCTTTCGACAGATCGAATTTGGCGATCAGCTGCTTGGCGAGCGAACCGCGAACGCCCTCGCCGATCAGCGTGTACTTGCCGAGCAGCGCCATGCCGCGCTCGAAGTTCGGACCGGGCGTGCCGTCCTTTTCGAGGCCCATGTCGCCGGTCGCCACGCCGATGACCGCGCCGTTATCGTCGTACAGCACCTGCGCGCCGGCAAAGCCAGGATAGATCTCGACCCCCAGCGCTTCCGCCCTGGCACCGAGCCAGCGGCAGACATTGCCGAGCGAAACGATGTAATTGCCGTGATTGTTCATCAGCGGCGGCATGGCGAAATTCGGCAGCGGGATCGCGCCGGATTGCGTCATGAAAAAGAACTTGTCCTTGTTGACGGCGGTCTTGAAGGGGTGGTCGGAATCGTCCTTCCAGTCGGGAATGAGCTTGTTGATCGCGATGGGATCGACGACCGCGCCGGAGAGGATGTGGGCACCGACCTCGGGGCCCTTTTCGAGCACGACGACGGAAAGATCGGCATTCAGCTGCTTCAGCCTGATCGCCGCGGCAAGCCCGGCCGGACCCGCACCAACGATGACCACGTCGAATTCCATCGACTCGCGTTCGGGAAGCTCCATTTCCTCCGACATCAAATTCTCCTGACGATTCCAGCCTCTCGCGGACCTTGCTGCGGCGACCCGCGGATACGCGACCTATCAGCTTGCGCACATTATCCGGCTCTGGGTTGCCATGATTTTGCTGCATCCGCAAACGGATTCAGGGGGTAATGCAATGCCCGACGGCAATCCTTGACTTACGTTTACGTCAAAGTCAATAAATTTACTGTGCGTGCCGGCTACCGGGCTTTGCCAGCCATGGCCCCATGTTGATAGGCTTGCCAGCGATACGGGCAACACGAGCAACACGGGCAAGGCGGCCATGCCGGCAGGCGGATCAGCAGGACAATCGGCGGAGATGTCGCTCGGCGATGCGGCCGAGATTCTGCGCTGGTATCAGGAGATCGGCGTCGACATGGCGCTGGAGGACGAGCCTGTCGACCGCTTTGCCGAAAGCGCGGCGCAGGCCGCCGCCCAACCCGCACCTCCCCCGCGCGGCAACACCTCCGGACAGCCCTCCTTCTCCGATGTGTCCCGGCAACGCGCCGCGCCTCAGCCCAAGCAACAGACGCCGGCGCAAGGCGGCGGTCTCGCCCAGGCGGCGATCCCCGATGACAAGGCGGCGGCAAGCGCGCGCGAACTGGCGGCCGGCGCGGCCACGCTCGACGCGCTGCGCGAGGTGATGGAGCATTTCGACGGCTGCAATCTGCGGCTTACCGCGAAGCACACCGTGTTTGCCGACGGCAATCCGAAGGCCAGGATCATGCTTATCGGTGAGGCGCCCGGACGGGACGAAGACCTTCAGGGCCTGCCCTTTGTCGGGCGCTCGGGGCAATTGCTCGATCGCATGCTGGCGGCGATCGGCCTCGACCGCAATTCGGTCTACATCACCAACGTGCTGGCGTGGCGACCGCCCGGCAACCGCAATCCGACGCCGGCGGAAACGGAAATCTGCCGGCCTTTCATCGAACGCCACATTGAACTGGTCGACCCGGAAGTCATCGTCTTCGTCGGCGCGGTCTCGGCCAAGCTCATGCTCGGGACGACCGACGGCATTTTGAAGCTGCGCGGCAAATGGAAGAGCTATTCGACCGGCAACCGGCAATATGACGCCATCGCCATGCTTCACCCGGCCTATCTGTTGCGCCAGCCCGCGCAGAAGCGCATGGCGTGGCAGGACATGCTCAAGCTGAAGGCCAAGCTCGACAAAGCATGAGACCCGGAATGGGGCAAAATTGCTGAAGCTGGAAAAAGCACCGGGAGCACCGACCCATTCACTCGGCACCTTCGCGCTGGCCATGGCGCGGCAACGCGATGGTTCGGTGCCGAAATTCGCGACCCTGTCCGGGATATTCCCCTGGATCATGCATGCTCTGGCCTGGGCGCAACGAGCGTCCGATCGGGTCAAGTCGCAATCAGGCCACGATTATCGCGTTTGACCGGTTCCCTCGTCACACAGGCCTAATAAGGTCCCAGGAACAGACCTCAAAAGGTTGGCTGCAAAACAAAGATGGCCCGGCAATTCATCCCCATCCTAGCCCTGTTCATGAGCACGGCCTTCCTTCTGGCGGGCGGCGGCGTGCAATGGATCCTGCTGCCGATCCGCAGCCAGATGGAGGG
>JAGRLL010000432.1 GCA_020441855.1 Nitratireductor sp. | reverse complement strand
TATTTCAAGCTGCTGGCCTACAAGGACGAATACGAGGTCGCCCGCCTCTACACCAACGGCGAGTTCGAGAAGCGCATACGCGAAACCTTCGACGGCAAGCTGAAACTGACCTTCCACCTTGCTCCGCCCGTCTTAAACGCCGAGACCGATTCGCAGGGCAGGCCGAAGAAACGCGAATTCGGACCCATGACCTTCCGCCTGTTCAAATTGCTGGCGAAGATGAAGGGTCTGCGCGGCACCGCCTTCGACCCGTTCGGGCGCTCGGCCGAAAGGAAGATGGAACGCCGGCTCATAACCGATTACGAGGCGATGATCGGCGAGATCCTCGGCGCATTGTCGAAAGACAATCACCGCTTCGCCGTAGCGCTCGCCGCCCTGCCGGACCAGATCAGGGGCTATGGCCCGGTCAAGGAAGCCGCGATCGCCAAAGCGGAAAAGTCGAAGCAGGATCTGCTCGGCCAGTTCCGCTCGCCCACCTCGCGGTCTGCGAACGCGCGAGCGAAAACCGCCGAACCGGCGCAATGACCTCGCCCGCCCATTGTGTGACAAAGGTGTGACCCCGCCCCTCCCGGGCGGGGTGAGACCGATTGCGAACGCCCGGATTTCAGGGATTCCGGAACTGCCCACAGGGCCATCGCATGGCTGTTACAGGGCTTCGCTATGAGCTTGCTGTCACGTCATCACACGCCGACCGCAAGGAGAGGTAACAATGAAGAAGATCGCCGCACTGGCATTGTCGACCGCGCTGGTTTCGCCGGCAATGGTCTCGACTAGTGCTTCCGCCCAGGAAGTCGTCCAGGCCTCCAGCACCTGGTATACCGATGCCCAGTCCGCCATGCAGGAACGGATTGCCCGCCAGCCCAACACCAACCGCGCCACCAACATCATCCTGTTCATCGCCGACGGCATGGGCGTGGGCACGAATTACGCCGTTCGTCTGTTCGACGGCCAGCAAAAGGGCATGCTCGGCGAGGAAAACGTGCTTCCCTACGAAACCTTCCCGAACCTCGCTTTGGTCAAGACCTACAACATCAACGCCCAGACCCCCGACTCGGCGCCGACCGCAGGCTCGATGAACACCGGCGTCAAGCAGGTCTTCAACACCATCAACGTCAACGATCAGGTCATCCACGACGATTGCGCCTCCCAGCAGGGCAAGGGTCTGACGCTCTTTTCCGAAATGATGAGCAGCGCCGGAAAGTCGGTCGGCATCGTCTCGACCGCGCGCATCACCCACGCGACGCCCGCCGCCGTTTACGCCAAGACGGCCAATCGCAACTGGGAAGGCGATGCGCCGGAAGGTTGCGCCGACATCGCCAGCCAGCTCATCGACGCGATGAAGGCCGGCACGGTCGATCTCGCCATGGGTGGTGGCCGCCGCTATTTCATGCCTGCGGACGTCGCCACCGATGAAGGCGGCAAGGGCCGCCGCAAGGACGCCAACAACCTCGTCGAGGCGGCAAAGTCGGCAGGCATGCAATACGCCTGGAACACCGACACCTTCAAGGGCCTGAAGCTCGACGGCAAGACGCCCGTTCTCGGCCTCTTCGAAGACAGCCACATGAAGTACGAGCACGACCGCGACGCCGCGGAAGAGCCGTCGCTCTCCGACATGACCAAAGCCGCGATCGAGTACCTGGCGAACAACAAGAACGGCTACTATCTCGAGATCGAGGCAGGTCGCGTCGACCACGCCAACCATGACGGCAACCTCTATCGCACGCTGACCGACGGCGTCGAATTCGCCAGGGCCGTTGCCATGGCCGACGAGATGACCGACGATGCCGACACGCTGATCATCGTCACCGCCGACCACGAGCACGCCATCGCCTTCAACGGCTATTGCGGCCGTGGCTCTCCGATCAACGGCCTTTGCTACAAGGTCGCCAAGGGCCAGGTAAAACACGGTGACGAGCCCCTCAAGGCAGACGACGGCAAGCCCTACACGGTTGTCGGTTACCTGAACGGCACAGGCGCGGTCCTGACCAAGCAGGGCGACGAGACCTATTTCGGCACCCGTCCGAACCTGACCCAGGAGCAGGCGACCGATCCCGACTACATTCAGCAGGCGTTGATCCCGATGTCGTCGGAAACCCATTCGGGTGAAGATGTGGCCGTCTATGCCAAGGGCCC
>JAGRLL010000431.1 GCA_020441855.1 Nitratireductor sp. | reverse complement strand
CGAGCAGGATGAGCGAGCCCCAGAAATTGGCGAGTTCGACGCCCATCAGCGCGACCGCGCCGCAGGCGGCAAGAATTACCAGACCCGTCGCGACGATCGCCTCCTTGCCGAAGCGGGCGATGAGATTGCCGGTGAAGAAGGAAGGGGCGAACATGGCCATGACGTGCCACTGGATGCCGAGCGTCGATTCGTCGACGGAGTAGCCGCAGCCGATCATGGCGAGCGGGGCGGCGGTCATCAGGAAGCTCATCAGCGCAAAGGAGGAGGTGCCGCAGAGCACGGCGACGATGAAGCGCGGCTGCGCCATGATCTGGCCGAGGGAACGGCCAGTGTCGGGTGGCCCGGCTTCCGCCTGGGCCGGGGACCTGGCAGCAGCCGAGGCAGATGACTTCGACGGCTCCAGGAAGGTCATCACGACCAGGCTGATTGCAAAGAGCAGCGTGCCGCTCAGGTAAGCGCCGGCGAAGGGCACGGGCGCCAGCAGATCGCGCGTCCACAGGACCAATTGCGGCCCGATGATTGCCGCGGCGACACCGCCGGCCAGCACCCAGGAGATTGCCTTGGCCTTGTAATCGGGCGTTCCGCGGTCGGCGGCGGCGAAACGGTATTGCTGGGTGAAGCCGCCGGAGATGCCGTTGACAGCCAGCGCGAAGGCAAACAGCCAGAAGTCCTGGCGCACGATGGCCCAGGCGGAGATCAGCATGCCGACAATGCCGACCAGCGCGCCGGACATGAAACCGTGCTTGCGGCCAAGCCTGCGCATCAGCATCGCGGCCGGAAGCGCGGCGATCGCCATACCGACATTGTAGCCGGTCACCGGAGCGGTCGCGAGCGACTTGTCGGCGGCAAGCAGATAGGAGCCGGTCAGGCCCCCGAGCGAAATCGACACCGGCGCGGCGGCGCCGTTGAACGCCTGGCAGGCGGCGTAGAGCAGCGCATTCTTGCGCGCGACGGCGTTTTCCTCAGCCGCGCTCAGGGGAGCATCCGCGCCATGGCCAGCCGCGATATTCATCGGTTCCGCTTTCCCGTCCCGTTGAGCCATCCGTCGATTTCCGGAAACGACGTTCTGCCCCGTTTCTTGTTTTCGCAATTTCCGGAAAGAAACTCTGCGCCCGCTCTTCCCTGAACTGCTCTAGAAGTGACGCCACGACGTGGCTGCGAATTCGAGCGGTTCGCCATTGTCGCCCAGCACCCGCACCCTTCCCGAACCCTTGCGGATTACGGCAAGCGGGGTGACCAAGGTGTTCTCACCCGTTTCGGAGTGCTTGTGCGCCTTTTCGAGGAAGGAGGCAACGCGGCTTTCCGGCACAGTGAAAAGGATCTGGTAATCGTCACCGCCGCTCAGTGCGCTTTCGAGCGCCCTGTCCGGTGACACACCGCCGCTATCAAGCGCCTCCCGCACCTCGCGGGAGAACGGAATATCCGGAACGTTCACTTCGACGTCGAAACCGGAAGCGGTGGCGAGTTTTTCGAGATCGCCGACAAAACCGTCGGAAATGTCCATCGAGGCGGAGGCGAATTCCGCAATGAGCGGCGCGAAGGATACCGGCGGTTCGGGCACAAAATAGCGCCGCTCGAGGATGTCCCTTGTCCCCGCCGACAATGAGGGAAGCTTGCCGGTATGCGCGAGCAGGCCAAGTGCTCCCTCCCCGATGGTTCCGGTCACGAACAGGCGGTCGCCGGGCCTGGCCGTCAGGCGGGAACGGTACTGCGCGGGATCGATTTCGCCCCAGGCGGTGATCGATATGACCGTCCCGCCGCCTGTTCTGAAGGTGTCGCCACCGCTGAGCGTCAGCCCGTAAGTGCGGCAATCCTCTGCGAGGCCGCGTGCAAAACCTTCAAGCCAATCCTCGCGCCAGGCGTCGCCGAGGCCGAGTGCCAGCGAAAAGGCGGTCGGCACGGCACCCTTGGCGGCAAGATCGGACAAGTTCACCCGCAACGCCTTCCGGGCAATGGTTTCGGGCGGATTGCCGGGCAGGAAATGGACGGGTTCGGCGATCGCGTCCTGGGTGACGACCAGTGCCTTGCCGGGCGACACCTTCATCAGCGCGGCATCGTCCTTCAGGCCAAAGCCGCCCTCGCCCGAAAGCGGCGCAAAAAAACGCTCGATCAGCTCGAATTCGCCGAGATGGTTTTTTTCGCCCACGGGCTTGCCTCAGTTTCTGCCGGGACATCCGTCCCGTCGTCCGTTCACGGGCTGGCGCTTTGGCTGGTCGCCAAAGCTGGCCCTGCCGCGGAGGGATGGTGGCGTATTATTTCGCTCACGGTCAATTCGCTCCGCTCGGGCCACCGCAAGGGCGCTTCGCGGCTCGCTCTTCGCTCGCTGGGAGGTGGCCCCGACAACCCGGGAGGATGATGCCACACGAACAGCCCGGCGGTCAGCCTTCGTCCTGTGCAGGGTTATCGGTTTCCGGCTCCGTGGCAGGTGAGGTATCGCCGACCCGACCGGGATTGACCTCTTGCGCACGCAATTTGCGCGCTACACGGTCGAGTACGCCGTTGACCATACCCGGCTCGTCCTCGTCGAAGAAGGCTTTCGCCACGTCGACATATTCGTTGATGATGACTCTGGCGGGCACGTCCGGGCGGTTGCCCAACTCGAATACCGCAGCGCGAAGGATGGCGCGCAGCAGCACTTCCAGCCGCGCCAGCGGCCAGTCCGGGGTAAGCGCGGCATGGATGAGCGGATCGATCTGACGCTGGCGTCCGACCACTCCGGCAACGATGGAACGGAACCAGCCGGCATCGGCATCGAGGTATTGTTCGCCGTCAACCTCCCGGCCAAGACGATGGTTCTCGTATTCGGCGACGATCTCCGTCAGGCTCGAACCGGAAACCTCCAGTTGGTAAAGCGCCTGGACGGCGGCAAGACGTGCCGCGCCGCGCTTGTTGGCGGGTTTCGTTTCCCGATTGGGCGTGGCTGTGCCGGACATGGTGCTCGTTCCGGGCCTCAGGCGCCGAAGCGATCGCGCAGGGCGATCATGGCGAGTGCGGCTTCGGCAGCGCCGCCGCCCTTGTTCTTCTCCGAAACGCGGGCGCGCGCCCAGGCCTGTTCGGCGTTGTCGCACGTGAGGATGCCATTGCCGATGGCGACCGATTCTTCGATGGACAGATCCATCAGGCCGCGCGCCGATTCACCCGCAACGACGTCGTAATGACCGGTCTCGCCGCGGATGACGCAGCCCAGCGCGACAAAGCCGTCATACTCGGCGCCGCCTTCTTCCGCGCCGGTGAGCGCCATTGAGATCGCGCCCGGAATTTCGAGTGCGCCGGGAACGGTGACACGGTCGAAAGTCGCGCCCGCGCGCTCCAGCGCCTTGACGGCGCCGGCGAGCAATTCGTCGGCAAGGTCCTCGTAGAAACGCGCTTCGACGATGAGCAGGTGCGGGGCTTGGGACATTTCGGCATTCCATTGTTTGGTTCGGCGGGGACAAACCATGCCCTACCGAACAAGGCAAGCGAATTTGCGGCGATCACGCGCCCGTTCGGGTTTCCGACAGGCGCGCGGCGTAGCGCGCCATCTGGTCGACCTCGAGGTTGATGGCATCGCCGACACCGCGTTCGCCCCAGGTCGTCACTTCCAGCGTGTGGCGGATCAGCAATACGTCGAAGCGCCTACCCTGGACTGCGTTGACCGTGAGCGAGGTGCCGTCAAGCGCGACGGAACCCTTCTGCGCAATGAACTTGGCCAGCTCCGGCGGGGCTTCGAGAACGAAGCGCACCGCGCCGCCCTCGTCCTTGCGGTCGACGATCACGGCCTGACCGTCGACATGGCCGGAAACGAGATGGCCGCCCAGTTCGTCGCCCATCTTCAGCGAACGTTCCAGATTGACGTGGCTGTCGACATGCAGGGCGGAAAGCGTGGTGAGCCGCAGCGCCTCTTCCCACGCCTCGGTCTCGAACCAGTTGCCGCCCTTTTCGACCACTGTCAGGCAGACGCCGGCATGGGCGACCGAAGCGCCGATATCCAGATCGGAGATGTCCCATTTCGTGGCGACCCGGAAACGCTTGCCGTGGTCGAGCTGCTCGACCTTTTCGAGCGTGCCGATATCGGTGACGATACCCGTGAACATCGGTTCATTCCCTCGCAAATTCACGCAGACGGTCGTCGCCGAACCGCCATTCCTGCGTCAAGGCAAAACCCGCAGGTGTTTCGTGCGGCGCAAGTGGCGATGCAATCCCCTGCCCGCCCATCGTTTCCGGCCCCTGGAACAGGGCGATGCGGTCGACCAGATCCTCGGCGAGGAAGCTCGCGGCGACCGATGCGCCGCCTTCGACCATCAGGCTCTGGATACCGCGCGCGCCCAGATCCTCCATCAATTCCGGCAGCGCCACCCGGTCATTGACGGTTTCGCAGGCAAGAATTTCACAGCCTTTTGCAACGAGTTCCGCATGCACTGGCAGGCCCGGCGGCGCAACGACGAGCGTGCGCACCTGCCGTGCGGTTTCGGCAAGTTTCGCACGCGCCGGCATGCGGCCGTTGGGGTCGAGCACGATGCGCAACGGCGAACGCGCCTGAAGACCCGGCAGGCGGCAGGTCAGTTCCGGATCGTCCTCGATCACCGTGCCGACGCCGACGAGGATGGCGTGGTGGCGGGCGCGCATCAGATGGGTTTGCGCGCGCGCAATCGCGCCGGTTATCGCCACCTGCCCTTCCCCCTTGCGCCCCAGCATGGCGTCGCGGGACACGGCCAGTTTGAGCGTCACGCCGGGACGACCCGATTGCTTGTGGGTCAGATAGGCGAACAGGCCGGATGCGGCCTCCCCGGCCATGCATCCGGCATCGACCGCGATGCCCGCCGCGCGCAGCATGGCGTGTCCCTTGCCGTCGACTCGAATATCGGGGTCGGGCGTGGCGGAGACGACGCGGGCGATGCCGGCGTCGATCAGGGTCTGGGCGCAAGGCGGCGTGCGGCCGTGATGCGCGCAGGGTTCGAGCGTCACATAGGCGGTCGCCCCGCGCGCCCTTTCTCCTGCTTCTTCCAGCGCGATCGGTTCGGCATGCGGTCTTCCACCCCGCGCCGTGACACCGGTGCCAACGATGAACGGACCATTCCCATCGTCGCGCACGATCAGGCAGGCAACGGAGGGATTGGTCGCAGTCAGGCCTTCGTTGCGCCTTGCAAGGCGGATCGCAGCGGCCATAAAGCGGGTGTCGTCGGGCTTGATCATGAGGTGTTCTTGCCGCAAAGCTGGAAGGAAGGGAAGCTAAGCAGCTACCCGTCCTTCGACATGTCGCGAAGGAAGCCCTCGAAATCCTTCGCCTCGCGGAAGTCCTGATAGACCGAGGCGAAGCGCACATAGGCAACCTCGTCGATCTGTTTCAGCCCCTCCATGACAAGTCGGCCGATCTGGTCGGTCACGATGTCGCCCTCGCCCTGACTTTCGAGTTGGCGCACGATGCCGGTGATCATGCGTTCCACTCGGTCGGGATCGACGTCGCGCTTGCGAAGCGCGGTGTGGACCGACTTCTCCAGCTTGTCGCGGTCGAAGGGCACGCGCTTGCCCGACTTCTTGACGACGGTCAGTTCGCGAAGCTGGACACGCTCGAAAGTGGTGAAGCGGCCGCCGCAATCGGAGCATACGCGGCGGCGGCGGATGGCGCCGTCCTCGGTCGGACGCGAATCCTTGACCTGCGTATCCTCCGATTGGCAGTAAGGACAGCGCATCGGCTCACATGCCCGAATAGACCGGGAAACGGCCGGTCAGTTCCACGACCTTTGCCTTGACGGCGGCCTCGACGGCAGCGTTGCCCTCGTCGGAATTGGCTGCCTTCAGGCCGTCGAGAACCTCGGAGATCAAATTGCCGATCTCGGCGAACTCGGCCGTGCCGAAACCGCGCGTGGTGCCGGCCGGCGATCCGAGGCGCACGCCCGAGGTGACGAAGGGCTTCTCCGGGTCGAAGGGAATGCCGTTCTTGTTGCAGGTGATGTTGGCGCGGCCGAGAGCCGCCTCCGCGCGCTTGCCGGTGGCGTTCTTGGGCCGCAGGTCGACCAGCATCAGATGGTTGTCGGT
>JAGRLL010000430.1:816-1502 GCA_020441855.1 Nitratireductor sp. | reverse complement strand
CCGGACCCCCTGCTCCCAAAGCAGGTGCTCTACCAGGCTGAGCTATGCCCCGACGACGGCAGTGTGCCTCAATGCCGATTTCCACGGTCTAGGTCAAGCGGCGATACCGTGACCACTCGCCCGCCCAGTACACTGCTGGACGAGCCCCATCATTTTCGCGATGGGAAATAGGATGCCTGCACCACCCTGTCGCCGGGCTTGAGGCCAAGCTCCTTGGCCACGCCGGCCGCGATCTCCAACACCGCGCGGACAGGCACGACCGACGATATGATCTCCTCGGACATCGGTTCGGTCGCAGTCTCGATCCGCCGCACGATCCCCTTCTCGTCGATGAACACCATGTCGAGCGAGATGTACGTATTCTTCATCCACATCGTCAGCACGCGCGACTTGGGATACGGGAACAGCATACCGTTGCGGCGTCCGAGTTTGGTGCGGAACATCAGCCCGATGGCCTGTTGCTCGTCCGTTTCGGCGATCTCGATATCGAATACATGCGCCTGACCGCCGGCGAACAACGTCATCTTTTCGCGGCGGAGATCCGCGGCATCGGCCATCGACAAGAACACGATGCCCCCCATGACGGCAAAAAATACAAAAGGCAGGATCGCCCTGCCGACGAACCTGCCTCTGATCATGTCAATCCTTGCGTCTGAAGCGCGTCAGTGCTGCGACGGAAGCCCCGA
>JAGRLL010000430.1:0-719 GCA_020441855.1 Nitratireductor sp. | reverse complement strand
GTGAAGCCGAACCGGCGGAGGGTCTCCATGTGCACGAAAATGTCAGGTGTACCCTCACCGCGTGTCAAGAAGCCAAACCCGCGGATCCTGTTGAACCATTTCACCATCGCGCGTTCCCAGTCGCTCTCCGGCTGCACGATGACGTGCGTACGCTGAGGCAACTGCGAGGGGTGAATGGCGGTGCTCTCATCCATGCTCAGGATGGCAAACGCCTGCAGCCCCTTGGGACGGCGAAGGACCTGGACGTGGACCCGCGCACCTTCGTATGCGGTCTGAAAACCACCCGCCCTGAGGCACGTCACGTGCAGCAGGATGTCTTCCAGACCATTGTCCGCGACAATAAATCCGAAGCCCTTGCTGGCGTCAAACCACTTGATCGAGCCTGCCACTTCGAACACGTCAAGTTGTGCTCCCTCGGGCAGACCGCCGATCTCTTCACTAACCTCAGACGATGGCAACGCTGTGGTCTTCTCGGATGAAGGCTTCATATCCCCCATAGTGTACTCTCCCCGCTACGGTTCCTAAACTTAGGGCCACACGCAGATCGCCTATCTGCCTCTCGCCTTTCCGCCGACGCCTGATTATTCGATTGCCCTCGAATCAGTATCTCGCCGGAAAGTGGTCGGACCTTAGCTCAGCTTTCGCCACAAACCATCCCTTTTTTTGCCGCGCTGTCACACCCCCAAATTCCCCACCAGAATACGCACAGAAGAAAAGAC
>JAGRLL010000006.1 GCA_020441855.1 Nitratireductor sp. | reverse complement strand
CAGATCGCCGACGAGATGGACGCCACCTTGTTCCGCTCGGCCTTCAACCCGATTATCGCCGAGGCGCACGATGCCTCGCATGGCATCTACGACGCGAAGACCGGCGAGACGCTGGTTCAGGGCAAGTCCGGCCTGCCGATCTTCGTCGGTGTCATGGCATTCGCCGTGAAGGCGGTCATCGACAAGGCCGCGAAACAGGGCGGGGTCCGGGAAGGCGACGTCTGGATCTTCAACGACCCCTATGACGGCGGCACGCATCTTTCCGACTTCCGCCTGGTCAAGCCGGTCTTCCGCAATGGGGAGGTGTTCTGCTTCCTGGCCTCCGTCGGCCACTGGCACGATGTCGGCGGCAATGTTCCCGGCAACTACAATCCGGCGGCCACCGAGAGCTTCCAGGAAGGCATGCTGATTCCGCCGGTGAAACTTTTCGAGGCCGGTGAATACAAGTCGGACATCGTCGACATCCTTTCCGCCAATTCGCGCTTGCCGCTATCGCTCTACGGCGATCTCAACGGCCAGATCAACGCGCTGGAACTGGGCGAACGGCGCGTCGTCGAACTGGTCGAGGAATATGGCGACGGCACGGTTGCCGGCGCGCTTGGTGAACTCAAAAGCCGTGCCGCCCAGATGATGCGCGCCCAGATCGCCGGCCTCCCCTCCTGCACGGTCTCGGCCGAGGATTATCTCGACAATGACGGCATCGTCGACGAACCGTTGAAGATCGCCATCGATCTGACCGTCGAGGGCGAGCGCATGATCATCGATTTCTCGCGCTCGTCGCCCGCCTGCGCCGGGCCACTCAACATCTCGCGCGCGACGACGGTGGCGGCATGCTACGTTGCGCTGAAGCACATCTTTGGCGACGTGCCCGCCAATGCCGGCGTGCTGGAGCCGGTCGAATTCATCGTTCCCGAGGATTCCCTGCTGTCGGTCAGGGCGCCCAAACCGGTCGGCGGCTACACCGAGACGATCCTTCGCCTGATCGACGTCATGTTCCAGGCGGTTGCCCAGCTTGCGCCGGAACCCGCCATGGCCTGCGCCTACGGCACGATCAATGCGCTTTCGCTCGCAGGCCATCGAGCCGATGGCCAAAACCGGGGCCAGCGTTGGGTGATGTTCTCCTTCTTCGGTGGCGGTCATGGCGCACATGGCGCCGGAGACGGGTTGAACCACGGCAACGCGCCAATCTCCATGGCGACCATTCCGCCGCTGGAAATCCTGGAGACCGCCTATCCCGTTCGTTTCACCCAATGGGCGCTGCGCCCGGATTCGGGGGGTCCGGGCGAGTTTCGCGGCGGCCTTGGCGCGGTCTACGAGATCGAACTGCTGGAAAAGAACGCCGACGTCTTCCTGTTCGGCGAGCGCGGCAAGTTCGCGCCGCAGGGCGTCGTCGGTGGAGCGCCGGCCTCGCTCAACCGCTTCACCTACGAGCAGGCGGACGGCGAGCACATGCCGCCGCTCGTTTCCAAGATGGTCGGCGTGCGGATCCAGCGCGGGCAGAAGGTGCGACTCGAAACCCCGGGCGGCGGCGGATACGGCAACGCGCTTTCGCGTGACCCGCAGGCGGTCGCCCGCGATGTCCGGCTGGGCTTCGTCGGCGTGGAAAGCGCACGCAAGGATTACGGCGTCGAACTCGATGCCGACGGCAATCCCGATACCGAGAAAACAAGAACACTTCGCGCGGGAGCGGCACGATAATGAGCAAGGCGCAATACACGATTGGCGTCGATGTCGGCGGCACCTTCACC
>JAGRLL010000099.1 GCA_020441855.1 Nitratireductor sp. | reverse complement strand
TCGGTGTCGCCGATATACATGCCAGGACGCTTGCGCACGGCATCGAGGCCCTTGAGGACCTTGATCGAATCGGCGCCATATTCCGCCGGCATTTCCGGTGTGTCGGCCATCGTGATTTCCCGTGAACTGATCCGTCGGACGCAACGCTGGCAACAGCGCCGAATCATCGTCCGAATACATCTCCGACATATAGGGTTTTTCGCGCCAAAAACCAATGCGCGACAAGCATTTGACGGTGGATCGCAAGGTCGCGCCGCGCTTGTGCGAAAGGCTTGAAAATACGCCCGTGCGATGCCGCCGCCGGTTCCGTGTTCACGATCGCCCAAGGCCATTTGATGCCACGTGAACGGCAGTCGTGATATGGTCGCGGCCGGCAATGCCCCGAAAGGGGTGCAAACGGAAAAACCGACATGGGTCCATTGCAGACCGTCTGGAAGGAATTCCTGCGCAGACCGGACCTTTCCGGGCTGCCGCCGCGCGTGCGCAAGGCCATTGCCGAACGCGAATGGGCGAACGAATTGCTGCTCCGCTCGATCCAGCTCACCATCATCCTCATCTTCTGTTTCATCTACACGATTTCGCCCAAGACCTTTCCCGACGACACGACGGCGCCGGTGCCCTATGTGCTGGGCGCCTATCTGATGCTGGCCTCGGTCGGCCTCGTATGGGGCTGGCTGCGCGAACCGCCCGACTGGGCCGGCTACATCTCGATCCTGTTCGACTTCTGCCTGCTTTACGGACTGATGATCAGCTTCCACATCCAGTACGGCCAGCCGGCTTCGTTCATCCTCAAGGCGCCGTCGCTGCTCTACGTCTTCATCTTCATCGCCATACGCGCCCTGCGTTTCCACCCGAAATTCGTGCTGATGGCGGGCGGCGTCGCCGCACTCGGCTGGGCCGTCGTGATCGTGTACGTCACCCGCATCGATCCGGGCGACAACATGCTGACCCGCTCCTATATCGAATACCTCACCTCCAATTCCATCCTGATCGGGGCCGAGATCGACAAGATCCTGTCGATCCTGTTCGTCACCGCGATATTGGGCATTGCCGTCAACGGATCGTCCAACCTGCTGGTCACCGCCGTGGCGGAACGTTCCGCGGCGGCCGATTTCTCGCGCTTCTTCGATTCCTCGGTAGCCCAGGGCATACGCTCGGCGGAAACGCTGGCGGCCGGCCAGGGCGAAAAGCTCTTTGCGACGATCCTCAACGTCGATCTGCGGGGGTTCACAAAGCTTGCGGAAAGACTGGACGCCGATGCGGTCATGTCGGTGCTCTCTGCCTATCAGGGGCGCGTCATTCCTCTGGTGCAGGCTCGGGACGGCATCATCGACAAGTTCATGGGCGACGGCATCATGGCGAGCTTCGGCATCGGCGATCTGACTGCCGGCGATCACCGCAAGCCCCCGCATTGCGAGGCCGACGCGATCCGGGCGGCAGAAGCCATCCTCCTCGATGCCGAACGCTGGCTGGACGAGGTGCCGGAAATCGCCCATGCCGGCGGAATCGAGGTCGGCATCGGCATTGCTTCGGGCACGGTGAGTTGGGGCGCGGTCGGGCGCGAGGACCGGCTGGAAATGACGGTGATCGGCCCCGCCGTGAACCTTTCGGCCAAACTGGAAAAGCACAACAAGAAGCTGGTCAGCCGCTGCATCTGCGATGCCGCGACCTGGGCCGCGGCAGTCGAACAGGGTTATGACGGCCTTCTCGAAGCCGAAATCGTCCAGGCAAGCGTCGAGGGAACGGCGCGGCGCATGAAAATCGCCGTGCTGAGGCCGAGACTGGCACCGGGAATGCTGGCATGGGGTTCGCAAGGCCAGCCCGTCGAGGGCGGTCCCGGCCATTGATGCCGATGATCGCCGCAAAGCGGCAGCCGGCCGATCATCGTTCGGGAATTAACGGAAAGCTCCGGCGCCGGTCAGCAATTGTTCTCGATGATCTGGTCGATCGGTCCGGCAAGATCCGGGTCCGTCACCAGTTCCTTCGCCTTCATGCCGTCACTGCAATTGAGATCGGTATCCGAATTCGAGATCGCCCTCATTGCGTAGAAAAAGCCGACCGTTTCGTTTTCGGCCTGGGCGTTGTCGATCAGATAGGTGCAAGCGGCGACAACTTCCTCGTTGGAGATTTCGCCGGCACCGTTGATGCAGGCATTGAAATTTTCCTCAAGTGTCTGCGCCGAGGCGGGCGGCACTATTGTACCTGCGAGGAGAGCCAGAACTGCGAAGATGGAAGTTTTCATTTCATGCCCCTCTGGAAAGGCGCGAAGGATCGCTGCCGGGATTGAACCAACACCGCAGGATCGTAGTCGCGACCCTGTCGAATTCAAAGCAAATTCGGATCGCCGGACCAATGCCGGCCTTGCGGGACGGGCTGACGCGCTGCCTCTTTCGCCTGAGCGGGAGCGATCAGGTTCTGGCCAGGATGAAGCCGGCGGCGCCCGTCATGGCGAGTGCGGCGGCACGGTTGACCGTCTTCAGCGTCGCGCGATCGGCCAGCGCGGAGCGCGCACGCGAGGCGAGCGCGACGTAGGGCGTCAGCACGCAATAGAGGATGGCGATGGTAAGCAGCGAAAGCACCGTCCAGTCGGCGAGGCCTACGCCTGTCATGTCGATGACCACCGGCAACAGCGCCAGATAGAAGACCACGGTCTTGGGATTGCCGAGCGTGACAGCAAGACCGGCGGCAAAGGACATGAGCCCGTCGCGCCTGCCGGGCGAGCGCTCGATCTTCTCGGGCGTGAGGCCCGAGGTCCAGAACTTCCATGCGAGCCACAGAAGGTAGAGCGCGCCGACGACCCGCACGATCGTGAACGCGGTCTCGAACGTATGCGCCAGCAGCGCAAGACCGAGGATGGCGAAAGTCAGATAGATCAAATCGCCAAGGACGAGGCCGGCCAGCATCGGCATGGTACGGCGAAAGCCGGTGCCGAGCGCGCGGCCGACCAGCGCAGCGACGCCCGGGCCGGGAATGGCGGCGGCGATGCCGAGCGCCAGCGTGTAGGCAAGGAAGGACGACGGAGCCATGGCGGCATTCCTGCAAAGAGAGTTCGGCGGCAGGTCTTATGCGCCAGTCGAGCCGAATCCGCCAGTCCCGCGTGTCGTCGCACCGGCAAGGCTGCGCTCCTCGACCTTCGCCTGCACGACGGGAGCGACGACGAGCTGGGCGATGCGCATGCCGCGCTCGACCGTGAACGGCTCGCTGCCCAAATTGATCAACAGCACCTTCACCTCGCCGCGATAATCGGCGTCGATGGTACCGGGCGTGTTGAGGCAGGTAATGCCATGCTTCAGCGCGAGGCCCGAACGGGGGCGAATCTGGCCTTCATGGCCTTCCGGCAGTTCGAGGATCAGGCCGGTGGGAATCAGCGCTCGCGCGCCGGGCATGATGATCGTCACCTCACCACAGGCGGCGGCGAGGTCCATGCCGGCGGCGGCGGCGCTTTGATAGGCCGGCAGGTCGATGCCCTCGCCGTGCGGCAGCCGGACGACGCCCATGACCGGCGGAGAGGCCGGGGCAGCGGGCGACGCGGGCGCAGCTTGAATTGCCGGCTCGGGCGAAGGCCTGTGCCTGGCGGAGCGGGAATTGACGGGTGTGGGAATGACTCGCATGGACCGAATTTTATGCGCATCGGATTGCCGCCGGAAGACGGCCGGCAATTGTCGAACCGACTTTCCCCGTGTTTTTGACGGCAGCAACGCAGCGCTTGCGTCAGCTGGCGGATAGCGGCAGTTCGGTCGTCTCCCTGATTTCCTCCATGACGAAGGACGCTGAGACATCGGCAAGCGGAATGCGCGCGATCATTTCCCGGTACAGCCGGTCGTAATCCTTCATGTCGCGCACCCGCGCCCGCAGCACGTAGTCGAGGTCGCCGCTCATGCGCCAGACCGAAATGATTTCGGGCATGGACAGCGCCGCCGCTCGGAAACGCTCCAGCCAGTCCGGGTCGTGCGCCTGGGTGCGGACCATGATGACGACCGCAAGCCCTAGCCCAAGCTTCTCCGCATCGACGAGGGCGACGCGGGCTTTCAGATAGCCTTCGCTCTCGAGGCGGCGCATGCGCCGCCACGCGGCATTGCGCGACAGGTGGATGCGCTCGGCCAGCGCTTCGGCCGACAGTGTGGCGTCGCGCTGCAATTCGCGCAGAATCCTGAGATCGAATTCATCCAGTTCGTTCATTGATGGGATAAATATCCCAATTTGTCAGATCATCAAGAGCAAGTTCGAGAATTAATCCCCGCCGAAGCGGTGCATTTTACCCACAGATCATCGTATTGGAGGGACCTGCCATGACCCGCATCATCGAACGCATTTTCATCGCGCATCCGCAATCGGTCGACGAGAGCTATGCGGAGCATTTCGGCTTCGCGTTGAGGTTTTCCGGCCTGCTGTTTGCAGCGGCCGGCGCGGCGCTCGTGCATGCGCTGGTACCTTGCCTGTTCGAAAAGACAGCGAGCGGCATCATCCGCAAGCTCCATGCGCGGATCGTCAACCGGGGGAATTAAGCGGCATGGCGCTCGCGGCTATTTGCCGAGCGCCTCGGCGATACGGGCAACCAGTCTTGCCGCGACCTCGTCCTTGGGCAGGTCCGGCCATGCCTCAACGCCATCGCGGGTCAGCAGCTTCACGGCATTGCGCTCACCGCCCATGATGCCGGTCCGGGGCGAAACGTCGTTGGCGACGATCCAGTCGGCGCCCTTGCGCTCCAGCTTGGCGCGGGCATGAACCTCGACCTTCTCGGTCTCGGCGGCAAAGCCGACGACGAGGCGCGGACGCTTGTCGTGATGGCCGACGGTCCTGAGGATGTCAGGATTCTCGGTCAGTTCCAGCATGGGCGGACCGCTGCCGGCCTTTTTCTTCATCTTCTGGTCCGACTCGCCCAGCGTGCGCCAGTCGGCGACGGCGGCGACCATCACAGCAATGTCGGCCGGCAGCGCGTTTTCGACGGCGTCCAGCATCTGTCGCGCGGTCTCGACACGAACGGTCGAAACGCTCTGCGGGTCGGGGATGGAAACCGGCCCGGAGACCAGCGTCACATCGGCGCCAGCCTTTGCAAGCGCGGCCGCAATGGCGTGACCCTGACGACCGGAAGACCGGTTGGCGATGTAGCGCACCGNNCCGGGTCGATCGGCTCATGCGTCGGACCCGAGGTGACGATGGCCCTGAGCCCCTTCAGAGGTTTTACGCCGGGATCGAGAAGGGCGGAGACTACTGCTACGATTTCCAAGGGTTCGGCCATACGGCCCGTGCCCGCTTCGCCTTTCTCCGCCATCTCGCCTGCATTGGGTCCGACAAAGGCGATGCCGTCGGCTTCCAGCGCGGCGACATTGCGTCGGGTTGCCGGGTTCGACCACATGGCCGGGTTCATTGCCGGCGCGAGCAGGACTGGCTTGTCGGTCGCGAGCAGCACGGCGCTCGCCAGGTCGCCGGCCAGGCCGTTCGCCATCCTGGCCATCAGATCGGCGGTGGCAGGCGCGACGACGACGATATCGGCCTCGCGTGACAGGCGGATATGGCCGATATCGTGCTCGGAAGCGCGGTCGAACAATTCCGAAAACACCTGTCCGCCGGAGATCGCGCCAACCGCCATCTCGGTCACGAATTGCGTCGCCGCGCGCGTCATGACGCACCGCACCGCCGCGCCACGCTCACGCAGGCGGCGAATCAGGTCCAGCGATTTGTAGGCGGCAATGCCGCCGGAGATGACGAGCAGGATGCGCTTGCCGGAGAGCGGCAGACCTTCGAGTGGCGCGTGTTCACCCCGCGACGAAGCCTCGCCAGATGCAGCTTCGCCAATTGCTGGCAGGCCGGCCGCGATCTGTCCGAGCAGCAGGCGCGCCTCTTCTTCCATGGAACGTCCATTGCGTGCAGCGCGTTCGCGCAGCGCCTGCTTCGTCGCCTCGTCGAGATTGCGGACGGTGATACTGGCCATGATCGACCTGATGTGATTGCGTTGCTATCGTTTCTTGGCCTCTAACGCCACAATAGCGCAAATAATGCAATCAACGCAATCGCCCAGAGCGCCAGATTACCCCATCGATTGCGGCGCGCCTCGGCGCGGCCGATGGCATCGACCGTCTCTTCGTCGAGCCGCATCCCGTCCTTCGCCATTCCGGCAAAGGATTGCGAAAGCGCCTCGGCGCGTTCCGCCAGCTCCGGCAGCGTGCGCAACAAATGGCCGGCGGCGGACAGCCCTTCCTTCGCGTCTTCCAGCATGCCGGCGGGGCCGAGATTGCCCCTGATCCAGTCGCCGACGACGGGTTCGGAGGTCTTCCACATGTTGAACGCAGGGTCGAGGGTGCGCGCCACGCCCTCCACGACCACCATGGTCTTTTGCAGCAGGATCAGTTCGGGCCGCGTCTGCATGTCGAACAGTTCGGTGACCTCGAACAGAAGCGTCAGCAGCTTGGCCATGGAAATGGTGTCGGCCGGCTGATCGTGGATCGGTTCGCCGATGGCACGGATCGCCTGGGCAAAGCTGTCCACCGAATGGTGGCGCGGCACGTAGCCGGCCTCGAAATGAACGGCGGCGACACGATGGTAATCGCGCGTGATGAAACCGTAGAGGATTTCGGCCAGAAAACGCCGCTCCTTGCGGCCAAGCCTGCCCATGATCCCGCAATCGACGGCAACGATGTCGCCGGCGGCGTCGACGAAGAGATTGCCCGGATGCATGTCGGCATGAAAAAAGCCGTCGCGCAGCGTGTGGCGCAGGAAGGACTGCACCAGCGTGGCAGCGAGCTGTTTCAGATCGTGGCCGGCGGCGGCGACCGTGTCGATCTCGGTCAGCTTGGTGCCGTCGATCCATTCCATGGTCAGGCAGTCGCGCCCGGTCAGCACCCAGTCGACGGATGGCACGCGAAAGCCCGGATCACCCGCAATGTTCGCATTCATTTCGGAAAGCGCGGCGGCCTCCAGGCGCAGATCCATCTCGATGCGCGCCGACTGCATCAGCGTATCGACGACGGCGATGGGCCGCAGGCGCCGGCTTGAGGGTATGTGCTTTTCCTGCAAACGCGCCGCCGCGTAGAAGGTGTCGAGATCGCGGCGGAAACGCGTGCGCACGCCGGGTCTGATCACCTTGACCGCAATTTCGACGCCGTCTTTCGCGCGCCTGGCCTTGTGGACTTGCGCAATGGAGGCGGCGGCGACCGGCTCGCCGAATTCGGAGAAGACCTCATCGAGCGGCCGGCCCAGCGAACCCTCGACACGGCGCCGGGCCTCGGCTGCCGGGAACGGCTTCATGCGGTCCTGCAGAAGCTCTAGGTCGCCGGCAATATCGGAGCCGACGACATCGGGTCTTGTCGCCAGGAACTGGCCGAGCTTGACCCAGCTCGGCCCCAGCCGGTTGAGCGCGATGGAAAGGCGCTCGGATTTCTTCCGGTTCAGCGCGCGGCGGCGCGCGACCAGCCTGGCAAGACGGTGCGCAAACCTGCCCGCAGGCGGCAACGCATCGGCCGGCAGCGCCGAGACAACGCCCTCACGCGCGAGTACCCAGCCCGCGCCGGCGAGTGCCAGCAGCGAGCGCAGCGTGCCCAGCGCAGATGTCTGCTCGCCGCTCAAAGTTTCCAGCCGGAATGAAGGGCCGCGATCCCGCCCGAAAAATTGGTGAAGTCGACGCGCGAGAAGCCCGCTTCGCGGATCATCGCGGCAAAGCGTTCCTGACGCGGGAATTTGCGAACGGATTCGACGAGGTAACGATACGGCTCGCCATCTCCCGCCACTGCCTGACCGATGCGGGGAATGACGCGCATCGACCATTCCTCGTAGACGCGGTCGAGGATCGGCACATCGACCTCGGAAAATTCCAGGCACAGGAAGCGGCCGCCGAACTTCAGCACCCGGAAGGCTTCGGCCAGCGCCACGTCGATGCGCGGCACGTTGCGGANAGGCGATCGTATAGGCGTCGAAGCTTGCATCCTCGAAAGGCAGCTTCTCGGCATTGGCCTCGACGAAATCGAGATTGGCGGCAAGACCCGCCTTGTCGGCGCGTTCGCGGCCGACCGCCAGCATGGAGCCATTGATGTCGAGCACGCTGACATGAACGTTGCGCCGTCCGGCCTCGACGATGCGCATGGCGATGTCGCCGGTGCCGCCGGCCACGTCGAGGGCGCGCCACTGCGCCCCGCGCGGCATTCTTGGCGGCGCCAGTTTCGCCACCATTGCACCCTTCCACAGCCGATGCATTCCCCCCGACATCAGGTCGTTCATCACGTCGTACCGGCTGGCGACCTTGTGAAAGACGTCGTCGACGCGCTCCTGCTTGTCCTCGACACGGGTAAAGCCGAAGGAGCCGCGCATGTCCTCGGCTTTCTCGGCCCTCGTCCTGTCGGTTCCCGTCTCGCTCATCTCGTATTCGTCTTTCCGTTTCTGCGTCGCCGGCGGCGGCGCGGCGCATCCTATCGCAAGCGCAAGCCATTGCAACGCACCACCCGGGCCGGATCGTCGCGGCGATGCCGGCTTCTTCGCATGGCTTATTTCGGTTGACCGGTGCTGACAAGAAGCGCAATTGGCGCAGTGCAAACAGGAGTGTCGCAGAGCATGCCGGAACTGCCGGAGGTCGAGACGGTCAGGCGCGGCCTGGCGCCCGTGATGGAAGGCGCGATCATCGAGCGCGCCGAAATTCACCGGCCCGATCTGCGCTTTCCCTTTCCGGACCAGTTCGCCCGGCGGCTTCAGGGAAAGACCGTCACCGCGCTGTCGCGGCGGGCGAAATACCTGCTGGCGGATCTCGATGGCGATCGCGAAGGCGGCGACGTGCTGATCATGCATCTGGGCATGTCGGGTTCGTTTCGCATCCTCGAAGCATCCGGCGAAGGGGCACCGGGTGCCTTTCATCATGAGCGTTCCAGGAACACGGCGCACGACCACGCCGTGCTCCATGTGAACCGGAACGGAAAGCAGGCCGCAATCATCTATAATGACCCGCGCCGCTTCGGCTTCATGGATCTGATCGACCGCCACCGGCTCGGCGAGGATCCGCGTTTCGCCTCCCTCGGGCTGGAGCCTACGGGAAACAGTCTCGACGGGGCGGCGATCGCGCGGCTTTTCAAGGGCAAGACCGCGCCGCTCAAGGCCGCCCTGCTCGACCAGCACCTGATCGCGGGGCTCGGCAACATCTATGTGTGCGAAGCACTCTGGCAGGCGGGCCTTTCGCCCAAAAGACTGGCCGGAACCATCGTCAAGTCCGACGGCAGCGCAAGCGAGCGCTGCGAAAGGCTCGCGGAAGCCGTCCGGGACGTCATCGCGAGAGCCATCGAGGCCGGAGGATCGACCCTGCGCGACCATCGGCTGACCGACGGTTCGCTCGGTTATTTCCAGCACAGTTTCCGCGTCTACGGCCGTGAGGGCGAAGCCTGCCCGCACGCCGGTTGCGGCGGGACGATCAAGCGCATCGTGCAGTCCGGCCGATCGACCTTTTATTGTCCTTCCTGCCAACGCTGAACGACGCCGCAAATGGCGGAGATTCCGCGTTGACGCCCGGCGGGGCTGAATGTATAAGCCCGCCAGACTTTTGAAGGTCTACCGCGGCGGCCGTAGGGCCGCCTGTTTTTTCAAGAACGACTGCCTGAAACGTTCCCGTTCGACGGTGCGCCGGCAGCGACGAAACAAGACAGCCATTGGCGCGGTGACCTGCACACGAAACATCCGGAAGGGCTAGTCATGGCCAATACATCATCGGCAAAGAAAGCCGTACGCAAACTTGAGCGCCGCACAGAGAAGAACAAGGCGCGTCGCTCGCGCATGCGTACCTATATCCGCAAGGTCGAGGAAGCCATCACCAGCGGCGACAAGGCGGCGGCGAGCGAGGCCCTGCGCAACGCACAGCCCGAGATCATGCGCGCGGTCACCAAAGGTGTGCTGAAACTCAATACAGCCTCCCGCAAGGTCTCGAGGCTGGCAGCAAGGGTCAAGAAAATCGAGGCTTGATCGGAGCCAGCGATTTGCCCTTAATGAACCCGGCTTCGGCCGGGTTTTTTTATTCGCCGACTAAGCCCGAACGCTGATTCGATACCCCTTTTTCGACATTCATACACTTGTAACTTGTTTTTCACGGAATTTTTTCCTCTAGAAAGTTTCTCTTATTTTTCAATGGTTTATTGGTATGTCGAAATGTACGTATTTTTCCGGCCACCGAAAATAAAGGGAAATTTCAAGTCAAGGGTCTTGGGCCCTTAAAAAAAATATTTATGCGCGCCGAAAAAGACGGCTCCGTCAATCGCCCACGAAAACGCTATGATTCACAAGCGCTTCGCGATGGCATTTTGCAGGGCTGCGACGAAACGAAACGGCGCGTCTGAAGGTGTTTTCGCAATCGGGCCGCGGAGCGTATTGCCCACAGAATTTCCCCTGTGTAAGTTGCTCGAACGAACGGCGTCGGGGGCGGCGCAAACCGTTCAAACAGCAAATGCAATCGATCTGTCGATCCGGGACGATTCCGGCGATGAGAACGCTTGCGCTGTCAAGACGGAGCGCCGGCAGGATGTCGAATGTTGTGGGTATTCGTCGAGCCGCTCCTTTCGGCAAGGCGGATGATGAATCGGAACGTGCGAGCGTTTCGATGGGTACCTTGCGTACCAATTGACGTTCTGGGGGCTGTCCAGTCTTCGTGAACATTTGAAATCGACGAGTGTGGCGTGCGTGCCGGAACAGGCTTCCGGTGCGTGGGGAAGGTTTTGCCGAAATTCGGCCCGACCATGACCCTGCCGCACCATGGACCAGGTAAACTCACCCGCACGAAACGGGTGGCCCAGGACTTTTTTCTACAAGACCCGGAAACAGGGTCGACGAGCACAAAACTGAAGAATCCAGGAATTGGCGGCGGACAGGAGGACTAAATCGAATGGCAAGGCGCGGGACGAGCGAAATGGCAATCCAGACGAATGGTGCGGAACGCGCCAATGCAGGCGGCACGCCGCCCCTCGCCATGGGAGCGAGACCTTCCGCGCGCGCCCTGACCGAAAACGCCCGTGAAATCGCGATTTCCTCCAAAGCGGCTAGGCCCGGGCATCCCGGCGGCATCACAGGTGGAGCAAAGGGACGCGACAATGTCGAAACCGGTCCCGAGCAGGAGCAGTGGCGGCGTGTTTGCGTTCAGCTTCAGGCACGGCTCGGCAAGGAGGTCTTCGCGAGCTGGTTCGGCCGCATGAAGCTGGAGTGGATTTCCGGCGGCGTCGCGCAGCACACGGTTCCCACCGCGTTCTTGAAGAACTGGACGTCGACGCATTATCGCGAATTGCTGAACGAATTGTGGAAGGCGGAAAACCCGAGCGTCCTGCGCGTCGACATTGCGGTGCGCAGCGCGATACGGCGCATCGCCCATGCCGAACCGAGCGAGACAGGCACGACGACGGGCGCAAAAAGCGAGATGGAGGCCAAGGCGCCGCAACAGCCGGCTTTGATGCCCGCTGCTGGCGGAGGCATGGCGCGGCGTCGGTCATCGGGGGCGGGAGCCGAGCGCGCGCCGGGCTTTGCGGGTTCGCCGCTGGACCCGCGCCACAGCTTCGACTCCTTCATCGAAGGCCGCTCCAACCGGATGGCCTGCGCGGCGGCGCGCACGGTGGCCGACGACGACAAGGGTTCGGTGCGCTTCAACCCGCTGTTCATCCACGCCTCGGTCGGGCTTGGAAAGACGCATCTGTTGCAGGCGATCGCCTGGGAAGCGCGCAATCGCGATCCGTCCAAGAAGCTGCTTTACCTGACAGCGGAATATTTCATGTGGCGCTTCGCCTCGGCGATCCGCGACCAGACCGCGCTGCAGCTCAAGGAAAGCCTGCGCGATATCGATCTGCTGCTGATCGACGACATGCAATTCCTGCAGGGCAAGGCGATCCAGGCAGAATTCTGCCATTTGCTGAACGAACTGATCGACAGCGCACGCCAGGTCGTGGTGGCCGCCGACCGGCCGCCGGCGGAACTCGAAAGCCTCGATGAACGGGTCCGCTCGCGGCTCAAGGGCGGCGTAACGCTCGAAATCGAAGCGCCCGACTACGAATTGCGCAAGGCGATCCTGTTCGCGCGCTACGAAGAGGTCAGGCGCGAGCAGCCGGCGCTCGAAATTCCCGAGGACATTCTCACCTATGTGGCGCGGCAGGTGACCACGTCCGGCCGCGACGTCGAAGGCGCGTTCAATCAGTTGCTGGTGCAGCACCGCTTCTGTGACGGGCCGATGAGCTTCGAGGAGCTCGACAAGATGCTCGGCCATCTGATCCGTTCGGGCGACGCGCGTCGCGTACGGGTCGAGGACATCCAGAAGGTGGTGGCGCGCCATTACAACGTGTCGAAGAACGAATTGCTGTCGAACCGGCGCACGCGGGCCATTGTCAGGCCGCGCCAGATCGCGATGTATCTGGCCAAGGTCCTTACCCCGCGATCGCTGCCCGAGATCGGCAGACGTTTCGGCGGAAGAGATCACACGACCGTATTGCACGCGGTGCGCAAGATCGAGGATCTGGTTTCCAACGACCAGAAACTGGCGCGCGAGATCGAGCTTTTGAAGCGCCTCGTCCTGGACTAGGACGCAAAAAGAACGAACGGGAGGTCAGCCGGCCGGCGGACCTCGCCATGCCCGGCGGCTTTATCCCCAGTATTGAGGGCAAAGCGGCCGGACTGGTGGACCAGCTGGCTTACCCGCTCTTGAAAAGCAGCCGGTTTTTTCTCACTTTAGCAAGCCGGGCCGTAACAGGCTTGGGCCGGTCGTTCTCGCGGTGTGCAGTCTTCCTGCCAGATGCCTCGGGGAAGACCGGCGGGGACAAGTGCGCGGGCGGACCAATCCGATAGACTGGCGGTCTGCTCCTCCTTCCGAACCGGATGGCAACAGCCTGGAGAATGGCTCTCCATCCATGCGTGCGAGTAGCCCCCTCGTGTGAGTCGATTGAACTGGAAAGTTGCAGACCGATGCGCGTGACAATCGAGAGATCGAACCTTCTCAAATCGCTCAACCACGTCCACCGGGTGGTCGAACGGCGAAACACCATACCCATCTTGTCGAACGTGCTGATCCGCGCCGATGGCAGCGAATTGCATCTCAAGGCCACCGATCTCGATCTCGAAGTGTTCGAAAAGGCGCCGGCCATGGTCGAACAGGCGGGTGCGACAACGGTTCCTGCGCACATGCTCTACGACATCGTGCGCAAGCTGCCGGAAGGTTCGGAGGTGATGCTCGCCACCGAAGCCGATTCCAACTCGCTGAAAATCGTCGCCGGACGCTCGCGCTTCACGCTGCAGATGTTGCCCGAGAGCGATTTCCCCGACATTGCGGCGGGCGATTTCCCGCACACGTTCCGCCTGCCAGCCAAGGAACTGGCGAGCCTGATCGAGCGCACGCAGTTCGCGATCTCGACGGAGGAGACGCGCTATTACCTGAACGGCATCTTCCTGCATGCCGTCGAGGATGCCGGCAAGCTCCACCTTCGTGCGGTCGCGACCGACGGCCACCGGCTGGCGCGCGCGCAGGTCGACGCGCCGAATGGTTGCGAGGGCATGCCTGGCGTCATCATTCCGCGCAAGGCGGTCGGCGAGATCCAGAAGCTGGTGGAGGAGCCCGACGCCTCGGTGACGATCGAATTGTCGGAAACCAAGATCCGCATCACGGTCGGCCCGGTCATTCTCACGTCCAAGCTGATCGACGGCACCTTCCCCGATTACAATCGCGTCATTCCGACGGGGAACGACAAGGAACTCACCATGGACCGGTCGAGTTTCGCCAGCGCCGTGGACCGCGTTTCGACCATTTCGTCGGAACGCGGGCGGGCGGTGAAGATGCAGCTTGGCGACGGACAGGTGGTGCTGACCGTCAACAATCCGGATTCGGGCAGCGCGACGGAGGAAATTCCTGTCGGCTACGAGGGAGCGCCGCTCGAGATCGGTTTCAATTCGCGCTACCTGCTCGACATCACCAGCCAGCTCAACGGCGAGGAAGCGATCTTCCTGCTCGCCGATCCGGGTTCCCCGACGCTGATCCGCGATTCATCGGACGCCAATGCCATCTATGTGCTGATGCCGATGCGGGTGTGATGAGCGAGTGTGACGGGCGAATGTGGCGGACAGGCCCGCTTGCTCGCCCCGATCGCCATGCCCTGAGCGGATAAGCCCGACCAACGGTGCTTGTTTCAAAGCCATCGCGCGCGACATAAGGGTGTCATGACCGCCCGCGTTCATCTTACCCGGCTGAAGCTGGAGCAATTCCGCAATTACGCGCGTCTGGCGCTGACCAGCGACGAGCGCCATGTCGTGCTCACCGGCGAGAACGGGGCCGGCAAGACCAATCTTCTGGAAGCCGTTTCCTATCTGTCGCCGGGCCGCGGGCTGCGCCGGGCGCCCTACGATACGATTGCCCGGAAGGGCAGCGACGGCGCGTGGTCGGTTTTCGCCGAGATGGAAAGCAGCGCCGGACCGGTATCGATCGGCACCGGATTGCAGATGACGGCGCTGGGCCTCGAAAGCCAGCGCCGCGTCAGGATCAACGGCGCACAGGTCAAATCGGCCGACGCGCTGCTCGAGCACGCGCGCGTGGTCTGGCTGACGCCGGCGATGGACGGGCTGTTCATCGGGCCGGCATCCGACCGGCGCAAGTTTCTCGACCGTCTGGTGCTCGCGGTCAATCCGGGGCACGGGCGGCATGTCGCGGACTTCGAAAAGGCGATGCGGTCGCGCAACCGCCTGCTTGGCGAAGACATGCCGGACGCAACCTGGCTCGATGCAATCGAGACGCAAATGGCCGAAACCGGGATCGCCATCGTCATCGCGCGCATGGAACTCGCAAGCCTGCTTTCCGGCCTGATCGTGCGAGAAAGCGACCCGGCATCGCCCTTCCCCGATGCCGTACTGGCGCTCGATGGCACGCTCGACGCGCTGGCTCGAGACATGACGGAAGGGGCGATGGCGGCGAGCGAACTGGAGGAGCTTTACCAGGAGAAGCTCAAATCCGGACGCAGGCTGGACGCGGCGGCGGGCCGCACGCTGGAAGGCCCGCACCGAACCGACCTCAAGGTCACGCACCGGCCGAAGGCGATGGCCGCCGAATTGTGTTCGACCGGCGAACAAAAGGCGCTGCTGGTCGGCATCCTGCTCGCGCATGCGCGTCTGGTGCGCGAGCTTGCCGGGGCCGCGCCGATCCTGCTGCTTGACGAAATCGCCGCCCATCTCGACAGTGGCCGGCGCGCGGCGCTGTTCGACCGCATCGAGGCGCTCGACTGCCAGGCCTGGATGACAGGCACCGACCGGTCGCTTTTCGAGGCGATGGGCGAACGCGCGCAGCATTTCACCGTTGCCGGCGGTACGATTGCGCCGGCGTCGTGAATGGCCAACGAAGGAAGACGATGACGCTCTCCGCGGAAGAACTGGAACGTTATGCCCGACACATCGTGCTGCGCGATATCGGCGGGCCGGGCCAGCAAAAGCTGAAGGCGGCAAAGGTGCTGGTCGTCGGCGCGGGCGGGCTGGGGTCGCCGGTGATCGCCTATCTGGCGGCAGCCGGTGTCGGCACGATCGGCATCGTGGACGACGACCATGTGAGCCTGTCGAATTTGCAGCGCCAGATCATTCACGACACAAAGGCGGTCGGCGAAGCGAAAACGGCGAGCGCGGCGCATGCGGTCGGGCGCATCAACCCGCATGTGCAGGTCGTGACCCACAATGTGCGGCTGACGGAGGACAATGCACGCGAACTGGTTCGCGGCTACGACATCGTCGCCGACGGTTCCGACAATTTCGACACGCGCTACACGGTGGCCGACGCCTGCGAAGCGGAGCAGACGACGCTGGTCACTGCCGCCGTCGGCCAGTTCGATGCCTCGCTGACGACGCTCAAGCCGCACCTGAAGGACGAAGCCGGCAAGCCCCTGCCCCGCTACCGCGACCTGTTTCCGCAAAAGCCGCCGCCGGGCGTCGTGCCTACCTGCGCCGAAGCCGGCATTCTGGGCGCGCTGACCGGCGTCATCGGCTCGATGCAGGCGCTGGAAATCATCAAGGAAATCACCGGAACCGGTGCGGGGCTGGCGGGGCGGCTGCTGATGTACGATTCGCTAGCGGCGCGTTTCGAGGAATTTCGCTATGCGCGCGGCGAGCAGGCCTAGAACGATCCTGCCGCCAGGGAAGATCGTCTGGAAGACCGGAGCTTCGGCTGCTAGTCATCGGCATGGCCGCTTCCTACGACACGATTGGCATCGATTACGCGAATCTGCGCAAGCCCGATCCTCGCATCGCGGCGATGATCGATCGTGCGCTGGGCGATGCCCGCACGGTCCTCAATGTCGGCGCGGGATCGGGTTCCTACGAACCCGAAGGCAGGTTGGTGACAGCCGTCGAACCTTCAATCGAGATGATCCGCCAGCGGCCGGCAATGGCAGGGCCCGCAGTGCAGGGATCGGCCGAGTCCCTGCCTTTCGCGGATGACGGCTTCGACGCCGCAATGGCGGTCAACACGGTGCACCACTGGTCCGACAAGGCGAAGGGTTTTTCGGAATTGCGCCGGGTGACAAGAGGCCCGATCGTGCTGCTTACCTTCGACCCGCGGTTCAGGGACATCTGGCTCCTTGACTATTTCCCGAAGCTTGCGATGCTCGACGACGCGAACATGCCGCAGATCGCCGATTACGAAGGCTGGCTCGGCGCGGTAGAGGTCACACCTGTGCCTCTTCCGCATGACTGCGCCGATGGTTTCCTCTACGCCTACTGGCGCAGGCCGGGCGCCTATCTCGACGCAAAGGTGCGCGCCGCGATGTCTTCGTTTCACGCGCTCGGAGACGTCACGGAAGGGCTGGAAAGGTTGCGGGCCGATCTCGACAGCGGCGCGTGGGCGAAGCAACATGGCGTGCTGCTCGATCTTGAAGCGCTGGATGTCGGCTACCGTCTGGTGAGGACACGCTGAAGCGTTGCGTATGCCCACCCAAAAGGGGCGATCAGCGAAACGCCAGCTTGCGTGCCGAAGTTGCGGCAAGATCGCTCAAGATACCTGTTCGGCAAGGTCAGGCGGAGGTTGGTGGCGCGCGCCCGGACGGCTTCCCGGCGCCGCAAATGCCCGCATCCAGTCGCGGCGACCGGTCCGGACGGGCCGTCAATCCGTCGGCCTTGTTCCGGCCGCCTCAACTGTCAATCGGCAGCACCCGGTCCGGTGGACGGTGGCCGTCACACAATGTGCGGATGTTGATGATCACCCGGTCGCCCATTTCGAGGCGGCCCTCGATCGTGGCCGAGCCCATGTGCGGCAGGATGACCGCCTTGCCCTTGCGGGCAAGTTCGAGGAATTCGGGGCGGACCGCAGGTTCGTGCTCGAAGACGTCGAGGCCGGCGCCGGCGAGCTTGTCCTCGGCCAGCGCCCTGATCAGCGCTTCCTCGTCGATGACCTGACCACGCGCGGTGTTGACGATAATCGTCTCGGGCTTGAGCAGCGCCAGCCGGCGCGCCGACAGCAGGTGGAAGGTCGCCGGCGTGTGCGGGCAATTGACCGAGATGATGTCCATGCGNNAGCATCTGGTCGAGGCTTTCCCAGTAGGTCGCCTCCAGTTCTTCCTCGACGGCCTGGGCGACGCGCTTGCGGTTGTGGTAGTGGATCGACAGGCCGAATGCCTTGGCGCGGCGCGCGACCGCCGTGCCGATGCGGCCCATGCCGATGATGCCGAGGCGTTTGCCCCAGATGCGCCGGCCGAGCATCCAGGTCGGCGACCAGCCCTTCCAGTGCCCCGAATCGATGATCGCCACGCCTTCGGCGAGGCGGCGCGAAACGGCGATCATCAGGCCCATGGTCATGTCCGCCGTATCCTCGGTGAGGACATTGGGCGTGTTCGTGACGGTGATGCCCTTGCGCGAGGCAGCGGCGACATCGATGTTGTCGACGCCATTGCCGAAATTGGCGATCAGCTTGAGCTTCTCGCCGGCCTGGCCGATCAGGCCCGCATCGATACGGTCGGTAACGGTCGGCACCAGCACGTCGGCCTCGCGCACCGCCGCCAGCAATTCGGCCTGCGACATCGGCTTGTCGTCGAGATTGAGCCTGGCGTTGAACAGCTCACACATGCGCGTCTCGACGGCATCGGGCAGTTTGCGGGTTACGACGACAAGCGGTTTCTGGCGCGTCATAAGGCGCGGCTCCGGATTTGTTCTATTTCGTTCGGACCGTTGACGGAGCCTTAACCATACCCCCGCCAAACTGGCGTTCCCTCTGGTCGGTTTTCTAGCAGACCGGGACGGCAAGCAAAAGCCGTGTGGCGCACCGCCGGCATGGCCATGCCGACCGGCCGTGAACCGGCAAAGCGAAGATGAGTGTCAGCCTTGCATTGTCGCGCATTCCACATCCAGTTTCTTCACCAAGCCACGATCGCGCTTGCCCGGTTCGGCCCGTGCAGGCTGATACCGGCCGGCTTCGTCGCCGGTGCGTTCCTGCTCGCGCAAGCTTCGGGTAGCGGAGCACATGCGGCGGGCCAGTCGATTTCCGAAGGCGCCAGCGGCTTGCCCCTGCCGCGCTATGTGTCGCTCAAGTCGCAGCGCGTCAACATGCGCGTAGGACCCGGCACGGAATACCAGGTCGAATGGATGTATCTCAAACGCGGCCTGCCGATGGAGGTGATCCAGGAATTCGACAACTGGCGCAAGGTTCGCGATCCGGAAGGCAATGAGGGCTGGATCCTGCACTCGCTCCTGTCGGGCGAACGCACCGTTATCGTCTCGCCCTGGAACAAGAGCAGCGACATGCTCGAAATGCGCGCGTCCGCGAGCAGCGATTCACGGCTCGTGGCGAAGGTCGAACCTGGTGTCGTCGCCTCGGTATCGAAATGCGATGGCGGCTGGTGCGAAATCGCGGCCAGCGGAGCGTCCGGCTACATGCGCCAGAACCAGCTCTGGGGCGTCTACCCCGACGAAAAACTCTAGGATCCTGCGGTTTCTGAAGGAAATACGGGCACAAGGGACGGCGGGCGGATGCCGCTATCAGCCCTTGCTGCCGGAGGCACGCACGCGCACGATGACATCAACGCGCGAAATCTCGAAACCATCCGGCGGTTCGGGCAGGTTCTCGACCCGAATGAAGCCGTCGGGCATGTCGATCACTTCCTCGGAGGATTCCAGGAAGAAGTGATGATGGTCGCCGGTGTTGGTATCGAAATAGGTGCGCGTGGTATCGACCGAGATGGCGCGCAGCAGACCGGCCCCGGTGAACTGGTGCAGCGTGTTGTAGATCGTCGCCAGCGACACGGGCACGCCAGCCTGACGCGCTTCCTCGAACAGCGTTTCGGCGGAGATATGACGATCGCCCTTGCCGAACAGGATTTCTCCCAGCGCCATGCGCTGACGCGTGGGGCGCAAGCCGGCGTAACGCAACATGCCCGCCACGTCGCGTTCGCGGTGCGTTGCGTCAATATCCTGAATTGTCGGCATTTCGCTCATTGCGTCGCCTTGTTGCCTGGCCCGGTAGTTTCCTGCCGTAAATATAGTTTTGGAGTCAAGGGGAGGCAACAGGCGAAGGAATACGCGAAAACGACGCCGGCGGGACGTCATTGCACGGCGCAAGTCGCCGTTTTCCACAGCCAAACTTCCTTTGGACACAGGCTGGGGCTGTGTTAAGACCGCGCAATCAGACACGGACACCGGTCAAAACGGTGAGGAGAATTCGAGGGAAACCGAGGGGAATGGCGGAGCGCAAATCCAGTTACACTTACGAGGAACTTCTCGCCTGCGGACGCGAGGAGCTTTTCGGGCCGGGCAACGCACAATTGCCGGCGCCGCCCATGCTGATGTTCGATCGCATCACCGAGGTCAGCGAGGAAGGCGGCGAATTCGGCAAGGGCGCGATCCGGGCCGAACTCGATATCAAGCCGGACCTGTGGTTCTTTCCCTGTCATTTCATCGGCAATCCCGTCATGCCGGGATGCCTGGGCCTCGATGCGCTCTGGCAGATGACCGGATTCTTCCTTGGCTGGCTCGGCTTGCCCGGCAGGGGCATGGCGCTGTCGACCGGCGAAGTGAAATTCAAGGGAATGGTGACGCCGAATACCAAGCTGGTGGAATTCGGGGTGGACTTCAAGCGCGTCATGCGCGGCCGCCTCGTGCTTGGCATCGCCGATGGATGGATGAAGGCGGACGGCGAAATGGCCTATGTCGCAAAAGATTTGAAGGTTGGCCTGGCGCAGGCAGGCTGACGAGCGGCCCATTTCGGAATGCTTTCCAGGATCTACGCAAAATTTTGACATCCTTCCTGTCGAAAGTGCCCATATGGGTGCATGATCGCATGGCTGATCGGTCGACCGGCGCGATTTCCGGAAGGCGCCCGGCCGGTTCATACGAAGGGGATTGATATGAAACGAGTTGTCGTGACAGGTATCGGCATTGTTTCCTCGATCGGGAACAACAGCCAGGAGGTACTCGCCTCGTTGCGCGAGGCCAAGTCCGGCATTTCAAAGGCGGAAGACTACGTGAAGTATGGCTTCCGCTGCCAGGTTCATGGCGAACCGAAGCTCGACCCCTTCGAAGTGCTCGACCGGCGCACGGCGCGCTTCATGAGCAAGGGCACGGCATGGAACTACATCGCCATGGACCAGGCGATTGTCGATTCGGGCCTTGAGAGGGACGACATCGTCAATCCGCGGACCGGCATCATCATGGGTTCGGGCGGTCCCTCGACGCGCACCATCTTCGAGGCGGGGCTGATCACGCAGGAAAAAGGTCCGCGGCGCATCGGCCCGACGGCCGTGCCCAAGGCGATGAGTTCGACGGCTTCCGCGGTGCTGGCGACGCAATTCGAGATCAAGGGCGTCAATTATTCGATCTCGTCGGCTTGCGCGACATCGAACCATTGTATCGGCAATGCCTACGAAACCATCCAGATCGGCAAGCAGGACATCGTCTTCGCCGGTGGATCCGAAGATCTCGACTGGACCATGTCGNNTGTCGAACCTGTTCGACGCGATGGGTGCGATGTCATCCAAGTTCAACGAGACGCCGGACAGGGCCTCGCGCGCCTTCGACGCCAACCGGGACGGTTTCGTGATCGCGGGCGGCGCGGGCGTTCTCGTGCTGGAAGAACTCGAGCATGCCAAGGCGCGGGGCGCCAAGATCTATGGCGAGATCGTCGGCTATGGCGCCACCTCTGATGGCTACGACATGGTCGCGCCGGCAGGCGAAGGCGGCGTGCGCTGCATGAAAATGGCCCTTTCGACCGTGGGCGAACCGATCGACTACATCAATCCGCATGCCACCTCGACGCCGGTGGGCGACGAGAAGGAGATGGAAGGCCTGCGCGAGGTCTTCGGCGACAAGTGCCCGCCGATTTCGGCGACGAAGTCCCTGACCGGCCACTCGCTCGGCGCGACCGGCGTGCAGGAGGCGATCTACTCGCTGCTGATGCTCAACAATCGCTTCATCGCCAAGAGCGCCCATATCGAGGAAATCGACCCGGCCTTTGCCGACATGAACATCGTTCGCGAACGGGTCGACGACGCCAAGATCGATACCGTGCTGTCGAATTCCTTCGGGTTTGGCGGCACGAACGCCTCGATCGTTATGCAACGTTACAATGGTTGATCGGGAGAGGGGTTGATCTAAACCTCCCGGACCGTGACAAAGCCTTACATGCAATAAGGTTCCGTCGGGCAATCGCGCGGGCGATCGGGGCGAACTGCCGGGATTGCAACAGACGGAAAATCGACCGGTCATGAACCGGTCATCGCGGGGAGACCAAGATGGAAGGCTTGATGGCCGGCAAGCGCGGGCTTGTCATGGGGGTGGCGAACGATCATTCCATCGCCTGGGGAATTTCCAAGAAACTTGCCGAGCACGGTGCCGAGATCGCCTTCACCTATCAGGGCGAAGCGTTCGGGCGCAGGGTCAAGCCGCTGGCGGAAAGTCTCGGATCCAACATCCTGCTGCCATGCGATGTCGAGGATATCGCCACGGTCGATGCGGCGTTCGACGAACTCAGACGCCAGTGGGGCAGCATCGATTTCCTTGTCCATGCCATCGCCTATTCCAACAAGGCCGAACTGAAGGGATTGTACGCTGACACCACGCGCGAGAATTTCGTGCGCACCATGGTGATCTCGTGCTTCTCGTTCACTGAAATCGCCAAGCGCGCTGCGGCCCTGATGACGGATGGCGGCGCCATGATCACGCTGACCTATGGCGGCTCCACGCGGGTCATGCCCAATTACAACGTGATGGGCGTTGCCAAGGCAGGGCTGGAAGCGAGCGTTCGTTACCTCGCCAGCGATTTCGGCCCCTCGAATGTGCGCGTCAACGCGATCTCCGCCGGTCCGGTTCGGACATTGGCGGGTGCCGGCGTTTCGGATGCGAGACAGATGTTCAACTATCAGAAGCGCAACGCACCGCTGCGGCGCACGGTCGAGATCGACGAGGTTGGCGGATCGGCGCTTTATCTGCTGTCCGATCTCTCGTCGGGTGTCACCGGTGAAATCCATTTCGTCGATTCGGGCTATTCGACCATCTCGATGCCGCGTCTGGAAGAACTCAAAAGCACTGATACCGAATAGGATGGGCACACCCGCATGGCGGGTGCGCCCCAAGCCAGCCTGGAGAGTGGGTTGGGGTCAGCTGGCTTGATTGCAGAATCGGCCAGGGCCGGATGTCAGGTTCCAAATCATGGCTTGACGTAGGCGTAGCCCTCTTCCTGAAGCTCGGTCAGCCTGACGACGCCGGATTCGACCACCTTCGCCTCCGAGATCAGCACAACATCCTGGCCGGTCTTCTTCTTCATGGCGGCCATGGTATTGCCGCAGGCCGAGAACTGCATTTCCGGGTCTTCCAGCGACATGGCAGCGATGCGTTCCTTGACCGGGCTTTTGTCGGCGATGAACATGTTGAGGCCGGGTCCATAGGCGACGATCTCGACGACCAGCGCTTCGCCCTTGTCGGCATAGTATTTCTTCACGTTCTGAACGTTGTTCAGCGCCAGATTCATGACGGCCGGGTCGTTCTGGTCGACATGAAAGGCAATCTTGTGCACGCCGTCCGCGGCAAAGGCAGCGAACGAGAACAGCGCCGCTGCCACGAAGGCGACAACCGGAATCAGCTTCTTCATGCTTTTTCTCCTCCCATCACATTCTTTCATTTGAATGTGTGAATGTAATCATAACCCTCCTTTCCGCTTCCGGCAACGCGTCTTGCGAGACGCAAGGGCTTGCCGCAATTCCGGGCTGTGAGGGCTTGCTCGACGATACGGAATTTCCGTCGACGGGGGTCAACGGGATATCGCCGCCATATGGTACGGGGGCGGGCGTGGGAGGTTGAGACAAGGCAAGCGTGCGGGGGCGTGTATCCCGAAACAATTTTTCTACGCTTCTGTTCCCGGTGAGCCGGATGTTCGCCGGCGCCGGCACAGCCGATGACGCCGCGATTGGCGGCACCGGTGGAGCATACCCCGCCTGTCCTTGCCTGTTCCGCGCTGCCGCCAGAGCGACCGGACGCCCCCGCAAAAGCGTATTGCGCATACCCATCCCGACCGAGCGCGAATTACTTGAGGTGCCTTGATCTCGATCAATACGGGGAACAGGCGCGAGGATAGAGTGAACACCAATCAGCCGGATCGGCGTCGCGTTGGGTGGAGCGAGCGATGCGTGACCCGGGGTGGCGAGGATACCGTCCGGATCGGGTAGCCCGGCCATGCCATCGAAATCGAGGTCCGGCAGGACAAGGATTCCGCTGCGGTTTTAGGTACCCTCCCTCCCCGCATTCCCGTCACACACTGCGAGGATACCGCAACGGATAGAGCGCCCGGTTCGCCGGGCGCTTTTCTTTTTACCTGATCGCTTCAATGACCTTGTAGCCGTCCGCGTCGGCCAGTTGGTCGAAGCGGCGGAAGCGTGTTTCCAGCATCGCTTCGTATGGCAGGTTGCGGTTGGCGACCATCAACAGCCGGCCACCGGGTTTGAGCGCGCGACTTGCCGCGTCGATGAAGCCGATGCCGATCTGCGGCCGGGCAGCGCGGCCCTCGTGGAAAGGCGGGTTCATCACGACCGTATCGAAACGGCGCTCGACGCCTTCGGTGAGCAGATCCTGCCAGTGGAATGCCAATGGAACGGATCCCGCGACCGTGGCGAGGTTTTCCCGTGCGGCCTGCAACGAACGCCAGTCGGCTTCGAAGGATTCGAGCGAACCGACCTGCGGACAATGCCGGAGCACCTGGACGCCGAGATAGCCCCAGCCTGCGCCGAAATCGGCGACTGCACCCTTTACTTTTTCGCCGAAGTATCCCGCCAGCATCACGGAACCCGGATCCGGACCGTCGGCGGAAAAGCCGCCGACGGGGATGGTCATGCCGTCATGGCGTACCGGGTCGGCAGGCCGGGGCAACAGATCGTCTCCGCCGTTTTCGGGTACCTCGAACCACAGAACGACACCGTGATGCTTGGAGGCATGCTGCAATTGGGGAATTGCGGCGCGCAGACGCTTGCGCAGTGGATCGACGCCCTCGGTCCTGCCCCCGGCAATGACGACAAGGCTGCCCGGTTCGAGAGCGGAAATCGCCTCGCGGCAGCGGCGCGTGTTGTCGTCGCGGAAACGGCCCAATTGCACAAGCGCGCCGCTCCAGGTTTCGACGGCCGACAATTCGGGCAGCACATGGCGGCCCTGCTTTTCGAGTGCGAGAAAGAACGGCCTGAACCCCTGGACACAGGTGAGGTCCGCCTCGAAATCCGAAGGCAGGACAAAGCCCGGAACCGATCCGGAGTACAGCCATTTGCCGCCTTCGCCCGGCATCGCAATGAGGCCACGTTCGAATGGATGAAACAGGGTCTTCCAGCCAGTGTCGTTCACGCGCGTGCGATCCCGTTCTTCATGCGGCGGTGGCAATTCTGCCCGCCGCCATTGCCGCTTCGATGTCATCCTGCCAGCCGCCGATCTCGGCTTCGAACTCGCGCTGCGTCACGCCGGCGAGCCAGGTTTCGCCTTCGCGCGAGATCGCCACGTGCTCATAGCGGATGCCGACTAGGCTACCGGTTCCACCGTCGCCGCGGCAATGGACATCGACACGGCTCACGCGCGCATCGGGCACGACGCGCAGATAGCTCGCACGGCCCTCGCGCGGCGACCAGTCGAGGCATGTCCAGATCGTGCGTTCGCCGCCCGCCGCGGTCTCGAACACCATGCCGGTGACCGTTTCATGCGTTGAAGGTTCGATATAGCGCGGCTTCCAGCCCGGCACCCAGTCCTCCTCTCCCTTCGGCGTGAAGAGGTGTATCGCCCGCAACGGCGCGAGGCCGATCCGGATTTCGGTCTCCAGAATGCGTTTCATGTCCCCGCCTCTCCATCTTCGGCAAGCTTGTGCGCATCCTCGGCGGAGAGCGAACAGCCATAGACCTCTTTCAGCTTCGCGATGACGTCAAGCGTTCCGGGCTCGAACGGCGTACGGTTTTCGAAGGCGTGCAGAACTATACCCTCGACCAGATCGCCGAGGCTCATGTCCTTGTATTCGGCAAGGCCCTTGAGCACCTTCAGCACCGGCGCCGACAGACGCATACCGGTTTGAGTTTTCTCTACCATATTACCATGGTAACATTCCGCAAAAGACCGGGCAAGAAAAAAGCCGGACTTAAAAGCCCGGCTTTTGAGTTTGCGTTGATCGCAGGAGCCTTATTCGGCGGCGTCCTTGTCGATTTCCTTGCCGGTCTCCTGATCGACGACCTTCATTCACAAGCGCATCTTGCCGCGATAGAGGATAGCTATCAGCGTTACCCACACCTTGACGACCTCATTGACCACGTCGGTGGTCTTGGCGACGAGGCCCTCTGCCA
>JAGRLL010000429.1:690-1879 GCA_020441855.1 Nitratireductor sp. | reverse complement strand
GCGCCTGAGGGATGCGCCGGCGCTCGCGCCGCTGATCGCGCCCTAAGGACAGGCGCTCAAGCGCGGCGCGCAACGCCGGCCCGACCAGTATTATGCCGAGCAATTGCTGCAGGACCGCACGGCGGAGTTTCTCGGCGCGCGCATTGACGGCGAAGTCGTCGGTTTCATCGTTTTCTACGACCTGCCGGACCCGATCACGGGCAAGCGCGCGGGGATGAGTGACCACGTGTATGTTCATCACGCACAGCGCGGCAAGGGTATCGCCAAGGCGCTGGTCGACGTGCTGGCCGATCTCGGTACGGAGCGGGGATGGTCCAAGCTGATGCTCAATGCGCCCCGCAAGCCGGACACGGGCATGCGTGTTTTCGAGGCGGTTGCCGAGCCGGCGGACTGGTCGAGCTATGTCGTGCATTTTCGCGGCGAATGAGGCGATTGGCGCCCATTGCCGGCAAAATCCGGCCGATGTCCCCAACGGGTATTTAATCGATTTTTCCCGATGAACGTCCCACTTGGGTTTTGACGCGCCCAAAAACGCGCACTAGAACAGGCGCATTCGCAGGTGCGAAGGGATTACCCTCGCATCATGGGCTGGGTGGACGGATGGGGTTCCGTCAAGGCTGGGAGAGCGCACACCGATGGCCAATGCAGGGCTCGAAACGAAGCGGCCATTGTCGCCGCATCTGCAGGTTTACCGGCCGATTCCGACGATGGTGATGTCCATCGTCCATCGCATCACCGGCGCCGCGCTCTATTTCGGCACCTTGCTGGTTGCCTGGTGGCTGGTCGCGGCGGCCTCCGGTCCGGACTATTTCTCCTACGTCAATGCCATCTACGGCTCCTGGCTCGGCCGGCTCGTGCTGTTCGGCTACACGTGGGCGCTCGTCCATCACATGCTGGGCGGGGTGCGCCATCTGATCTGGGATACCGGCGCGATGTTCGACAAGAAAACCGCAACCACCATGGCCTGGGCGACGCTGGCCGGTTCGATTGCACTGACGGTCCTTGTCTGGATCGTCGGCTACATGGTTCGCTAAAGGGAATTTGAAAAGCATGCGCACGCCGCTCGGCAAGGTACGCGGGCTGGGTTCAGCCAAAGAAGGCACCGACCATTTCTGGCGGCAGCGCCTGACGGCTATCGCCAATATTCCGCTGATCGTCTTTTTCGTCTGTCTGATCGTCTCGCTCAATG
>JAGRLL010000429.1:0-633 GCA_020441855.1 Nitratireductor sp. | reverse complement strand
GCGCTGGTTCTGCTCTCGGGGCTGATCCACATGCGGCTCGGCATGCAGGTGATCGTCGAGGATTACGTGCATGGCGAGGGCAACAAGATCGTTCTGCTCGTCCTCAACACCTTCTTTACGATCGCGGTCGGCGCTTTCAGCCTGTTCGCGATCCTGAAACTCGGCTTTGGAGGCTGATCAGATGGCGGCAAAGAACTCCAAGCCGGCAGCCGGTGAACGCGCCTACCAGATCGTCGATCACTTCCACGATGTCGTGGTTGTCGGCGCCGGAGGCGCGGGGCTGCGCGCCACGCTTGGCATGGCCGAGCAGGGCCTGAAGACGGCCTGTGTCACCAAGGTCTTCCCGACGCGTTCGCATACGGTTGCGGCGCAGGGCGGCATCGCCGCCTCGCTGAAGAACATGGGTCCCGATTCCTGGCAATGGCACCTCTACGACACGATCAAGGGTTCCGACTGGCTCGGCGACAATGACGCGATGCAATATCTCGCCATGGAAGCGCCGGCCGCCGTCTACGAACTCGAACATTACGGCGTGCCGTTTTCGCGTACCGAGGACGGACGCATCTACCAGCGGCCCTTCGGCGGACACATGCAGAATTTCGGCGACGGCCCGCCGGTGCAGCGCACCTGCGC
>JAGRLL010000428.1:580-2475 GCA_020441855.1 Nitratireductor sp. | reverse complement strand
CCCCCGGTGGGCTTCGTCTTTTCTGCCTTCAAATTCTTGTTCGGCGTGTTTGTATGCGCTTCCGGCCCTCGCCCGAATACGAGGACCATGGAAAAGGCCGCCCTCCTTTCGGAAGGCGGCCCGTCGTGTTTCGTCCGTCATGCACGTTCCAGGCCGGAAGAACCTCCGGCCGCGCCTCATGCGGTCAGCGGGAAGGCTGCTCCCCGCTCAGGCAATCCGCGGAGCTCACATAACGGAAAACGAAATCACTCGACATCGGATCACCTCCTTTCGATTGGTTGGACACGTCTTTAATCTGTGTCCATTCGCGCCGCGATGCAAGAGGCGGCGGAATTGACCGCTCAGATCAGGCGCATACCATCGCCCCTGACCACCCGTCCGGGCTTCTCGACGGTGCAATAGACGCCGATATTGTGCGCGTTGTGGCGCACGAGCTGGCGCAGGATCTGCGGATCGTGGCCGAGCCCTTCCTGCGCCTGCATGGTAAAGCCACAGCGCCGGCACGGTTCGGCAATGCCCAGTTCGACGTCACCGATGGCGAGCCTGCGGCCAATCCACTCCGTTTCCGGAAAATGTCCCTCGACTTCCGCCATGTCCACGACGATGTTCGGCCTGAAACGCCTCTGGTCCGGGTCGCCGGCCGGGTGCAGCGCCTTCAGTCGCTGCATCGATGCGGTCGTGATGAGATGCACGGGCGCCTTGACGTAACGCGCCTGCGCCACGGGCGAAATCCCGTCATCCGCGGCCTCGCCGCCAAGCGGGCGGATCGAAACCGCAAACCCCAGGAAGTTCGACGCCGCCGCGTCGGCCCGTTCCCCGGGCGCGCCATGCCAGCGGGAACCGGGAATTGCGATTTCCAATCCGCCGTCCGGCGCCAGCCTCGCCCTGATCTGAACGACCTTCGGCCAGCGCGGATCGCGTCCGTCGGGCCTGGCGATATCGCCGGTCTCGGCGTCGACAATGCCGTAAAGCCTGTCGCCCTTGACGCCGCGCAGCCCGATCACGATGTCGTCCAGCCGTTCGCCACCCAACGAACTGGCCGGATAGCGCCAGAGCGCGCTCACACTGCCGATCATCGCGGCTTCGCCTCCCGCATTTTCCCTGTCCGGTTCCCGTGGACACACGTCATTCCGAAGAAGACCGCCTTTGCATCATGATCGCCAGCGGCATCAAGCCAAAGACGATTTGCCCGGCAAGACCCACCAGCCCCGGCGGCTGAAACAGATCATGCCATTGTACGGCGAGCGGACGGCCGAGCGCCATGCCGAGCGCCATTTCCGCCGTCATCAGCAATGCGAAGGCAACGCCGCCCATGGCGAGGCGGTCGCCGGCCTTGTTCCTCACCTCGCAAATGGCGACGAGCCGCCTCGCCACCCACCAGGAGATGGCCAGCATGACCGGCAGCTCGATGAATGTCGCCCCGAGCGCCCCGACGGCCGGCGCGACGAACGTCACGCGGATTGCGCCGAGAACGAAGCCGCTTGCGAAAACGAGGAGAAAATAGACGCCGCCAGCTACCACTATGCGCATGTTCCGGCTCTCCAAAAAGCAGCAGGCGGCCAGTGGCCGCCTGCTTCCCAATCCGTCAATCCGGTGCTGCCGTCAGGACTTCTTGTTCTGCCGGTTGTCGATCAGGTCGTCGACCACACCGGGATCGGCCAGTGTCGACGTATCGCCCAGCGTCCCGAAATCGTCCTCGGCGATCTTGCGCAGGATGCGGCGCATGATCTTGCCCGAACGCGTCTTGGGCAGGCCCGGCGCAAACTGGATCTTGTCGGGCGAGGCGATCGGCCCGATTTCGTTGCGCACATGGGCGACCAGTTCTTTCTTCAACTCGTCAGAAGGCGTCTCGCCGGCCATCAGCGTCACATAGCAATAGATGCCCTGGCCCTTGA
>JAGRLL010000428.1:0-480 GCA_020441855.1 Nitratireductor sp. | reverse complement strand
CGTCGACGCGACCGGTGATCCAGTAATAGCCATCCTCGTCACGCCGGCAGCCGTCTCCGGTGAAGTACTTGCCCTTGTAAGTGGCGAAATAGGTCTGCACGAAGCGATCGTGGTCGCCATAGACGGAGCGCATCTGTCCCGGCCAGGATTCGATGATGCACAGATTGCCTTCCGTCGCCCCTTCCAGGACATTGCCCTCATTGTCGACAAGCTGCGGTTGCACGCCGAAGAACGGTCTCGTCGCCGAGCCGGCCTTCAGATCGGTCGCGCCCGGCAACGGCGTGATCAGAATGCCGCCGGTCTCCGTCTGCCACCAGGTATCGACGATCGGGCAGCGCTCCTCGCCGACGATCCTGTAATACCATTCCCATGCTTCCGGATTGATCGGCTCTCCGACCGAACCCAGCACACGCAGGCTCTTGCGCGAGGTCTTCGTCACATGATCGTCGCCGGCACCCATCAGCGCGCGGATCGCCGTCG
>JAGRLL010000098.1 GCA_020441855.1 Nitratireductor sp. | reverse complement strand
TGCTGGGCGTCATCGCGGATGCGAAGGGCATCGAGTTCGTGTTCCTGGTGTGCGCTTTCCTTCCTGCGCTTGGGCTGCTGACTGTGTTTCTTCCTGATCTGCGCCACTGAATGTCTTGAGGCGCGCGCACTAGGTGAACACCGAGGAAACACATTATAGGTGACGGAGAGGTTAGCCGTTCTTGGGAAGCACATCCAACATTGGATCGACGAGCGTTTTGTCGCGATCCTGGCGGATGACAATCCAGGCGGGCAGTTCGAATGCCGGAACGTCTGGAACGAGAAAAAACTGCTTTGACTCCAGAGCCGTTTTCACGAGCCGATACGGGAAATAGCCACAGCCGCCGTTCAGTCTCAAGAACTGCAGCCCCAGCGTACCGATGTTGAAGGTGACGGCGGGGGCCGGAGATACCGGAAATGCGGCCGCGAACTGATCCTGGAATTCCGGTCCCCAGTCGACATGGACGTAGTTCGCTGCGGTCGACGTCGGTTGGGGCGAGGATGAAACCATGACCAGTCGTTCCCGGACAAATGGCAGCAGATCGAGATTCGGGCGGCGCTGCGGTGTATAGAGGAAACCGACGTCGATCCGCCCCTCTATCAGACCCTGCATGATCTCCGGCTCGAATCCGATTTCGGCGCGAAACGACACGTCCGAATTTTCCTTCTGCCTCTGAGACAACCAGTTGATGAGCAGGTCTTCCCACAAGCCTATCCGCGCACCGATGACGACGCTGGCTCTGAAACGACCGGGCAAGCCTATGTCATGGCGCGCATGTTCGAGTGTTCGAACCATGAGTCCGGCATGTTTCAGGAAACGGCTTCCCGAAGAAGTAAGCTGTGCACCTGCCTTGTTCCGGATGAACAGCTGACGACCGAGGTTTTCTTCCAGAGCACGAACCCGCGCACTGACCGTTGACTGTGTAACGTGAAGGCGCTGCGCCGCGGCAACGAAACTGCCGGTATCGGCGACTGCCAGAAACGTACGCGCGTGTTCAGTGTTCATGTGCAACCCATCGTGTTTCTCGATAATAACAAGCAATTAAATTCGCTTTACCAATATTATAGTTGCGATACGATTGCGGCAATGAAATCGTTGAGAACGCCGTGCTTGCCAATATTTCACCAGCCGAAGTGCTGGCACACAGCTTTGAACTGGATGAAGCGTGGTCCGGCACATGCGCCGCCGGGCTGAAGGAGTGTGTGGGCGCCATGCTTCAGGCAGTTCGGCGCGAGGCAGATCAATACGGCGACAATCTGGCTGTCTGTTCGTTGATCGCCATCGCAGTCGACATGGCGAGTGCGGGCAACGACAATTTCCGGGTGGCGCTCATGCTGCGCAATTGTGCGCGGATCCTGGAGATCGAGGGACGGTACGAATAGCGGGTCATCTGGCCCGGATCGGAGCATTGCCATGGCGCATTCGCGATACGCTTCCTCGCCCTGTTTCGCACACGAACTGGTGCTGGGCGAACGGGGTTATGAAGCTGTTGACCGACAAACCGAAATCGATGTCGCGCGCTGGCGCCGGGGAGAACGCCAGCGCCTGATTGACGCCCGACTCGCCATATCGGCCGCGGGCAGGGCGAAAATCGCCGAGAAGGTCTGTCATGCGCTGGGCACGATCGTTGACCCGTTCAGCCATCCGGTCGTCAGCGTCTACTGGCCGTTTCGCGGTGAACTCGATTTGCGCGGCTGGATGAAGGAAATGTCGGACCACGGTGCACGAATTGCTCTTCCCGTTGTAATTGCCAGGAACAAGCCGCTGGTTTTCCGTGCGTGGCGGCCGGGTTGTCGCATAGAGCGTGGCGTCTGGAACATTCCAGTTCCTGCAGAGGATGAGCGTCTCTCACCTGAGATCGTCATCGCTCCGGTAGTTGGGGTTGATCGTGAAGGATACCGGCTGGGTTATGGCGGTGGCTTCTATGACAGGACGCTCGCTTCCTTGACGACTAAACCGCTTGTGATCGGTGTCGGGCACCCCATTGCGGAGATCGAAACCATATTCCCGCTGCCGCACGATATACCAATGGGTCAGGTCCTGCTGGGAGAAAAGGAATGGAAACCGCCGCTGTGAGCAGCATACGCGTTAAACGCGCCTATCGCGCTGTTCGCATGTCGGACGGACAGCGTGTCCTTGTTGATGCGATCTGGCCGCGAGGAATGAGCCGGGAGCGGATCCGCCTCAAGTGCTGGATGAAATCGGTCGCGCCCAGCGCCGAACTGCGGCGATGGTTCAATCATGATCCAGGACGGTGGGCAGATTTCCGCGATTCCTATTTCCAGGAACTGGCCGCCAAGCCTGACGAGATTGCTGTGCTTGAAACTATGATCGCCCATGGACCCGTGACGCTGGTCTACGGTGCCAGAGACGAGGCGCATAACAATGCCGTGGCTCTGAGGGATTATCTCGAGCAGCGAATGGGCAGCGCGTGAAGCTGCCGAAAAATTCGGGAACGTATCGCGGCTTGCCGCATCCAATGGGGTGCCATCCAACACCGGATGCATTCCCAAACGGAGGTATTTCCATGAGACTTGTTCTTTCCCTTGCCGGTGCCGCAATGTTGGTATCAACCACCCTTGCCTGGGCGCATGAGCCTGTCGACGCAGTTGCCAAATCGCCCCCTTCAGAACCGTATCAGCAGGTCAGCAAGCTGGTGAAGTTGCCAGACTTCATTCCGGGTCTCGGTCAGCTCTTTGTTGATCCGAAGACCTTGCCGGCCGGCCCTTTCCTTGCCTATGACCATGACGGCAATCTGGTCAGTACCATCTACATGATCCCTGTCGCGGACCTCAATCCGAACAAGACATTCGATGACCTTGGATCGGCTGGCGGCACCGTCGTCGATCATGTCGACATTTACTACAATGCCGGCCATCCTGGCGTGGAGGTGCCACACGCACATTTCATCCTGTGGCATGTTTCGCCCGACGAAGAGGCGAGAGTGGCGGAATGAGAATTGACCGTCGCGAAATGTTGCTGGGGGGTGGCAGTCTCGCCACCCTGCTGGCATTGAGACTGGTTGCCAGGGCGACAGAATCCGTTCGCCAGATCATGATGATTGGCGACAACAGGGGCGCGCATGTGGGATTCGATCCGATCGGCCTCCTCGTGAAACCTGGCGAGACAGTGCGTTGGGTGAATGCCGATAAAGGCAATTCGCATACTACAACGGCCTATCACCCGGATTATTTCGAACGTGTCCAGCGGATCCCGGGAAGTGCCAGCCCATGGGACTCGGAACTTCTGTTGCCTGGCGAAACCTTTGAATGGGAATTCTCCGTCCCGGGTGTCTATGACTACTATTGCATCCCGCATGAACACGCCGGAATGGTCGGGCGGATTGTTGTGGACGGTGCAGGTGCTGGAACGTGGAGTAACTACGAAGGCGGAGCCGATATACCGAAGGCGGCATTGTCCCGCTTACCAAGCGTAGCAGAGATCCTCTATTCCGGAGAAGTTCACCAAACGCCCGATGATGCAGGAGCTGGAGAATGACGACTGTCGCCCGCGCCTTGCCGGCCGTTCACGAGAGGCTAATGGCCGATTGCGAAGAGTCCGATCTCGTGGCCCTCGCCCGCACAAGCAACGAAAGTGCCGTCCGGGAACTGATACGGCGCAACAACCGGCTTCTGTTCCGTCTCGCCAGAGGACTGGTCAACGATGACGCAGAAGCCGAAGACATTGTTCAGGAAACCTATGTCCGTGCTTTCACGCGTCTCAGTTCCTTTCGTGGCAGCGCGGCATTTTCCACATGGCTTGCCAGTATTGCTCTCAACGAAGCGAGGGGACGCAATCGAAAGTCACGCCGTCTCGCGTTTGTGAATAACCAGAAAGCTGTCGAATTTTATCAGGAAAGTGCCGTGATCATGTTTCCGACGATAACCCATATTCCCGGCCCTGAATCAGAGACAGCCCGTCGGCAAATCCGGGACATCCTCAAAGTGGCGGTGGATCGACTCCCTGATGATTTCCGTGTCGTGTTTATCTTGCGTGACATTGAAGGGCTGAGCACGGAGGCCGTTGGCAAGCACCTGGCGTTGCGTCGGCAGACAGTAAGAACCAGATTGCATCGTGCACGCCGACTGCTCAGGGCAGACCTCGAGAAGGTGGTGTCTTCGGGTTTTGCCGATCTTTTTCCTTTCGCGGGCAAACGGTGTGCCAATTTGGCTGATCGCGTGGTTGAGAAACTTCTGGTCGATCGGAAGTAGCACATACATCGTTCATTCCTGAAGTCGCTCGCTACACTTTCTGGCGGGGCTGCGACAGTGATCGAGTGGTAAGGCAAAACATCGCGATCTTCTGAGTGGCACCTTCTCAACGAACCGGCTTTTGGGAACCGAGTATATCCGCCGCAACGTCACGCAATACCCCTGCGAGGGTGCGGAGACTCGCATCCAGCGGTGAAGTGTCGCGCCAAACCAGTGAAATCGAACGGATGGCCATTGGGTGATCAATGCGCCTGACTATCAATTGTGGATCGCGCCGTACCTCGATCAAGGCATAAAGGCTTGGAAGCACCGCAAGCCCCGCCCCCATCTCGGCCATCTGGCGCACGGCATCAAGCGTCGTGCCCTGGTATTCGGAACTGACGGTTGCTCCAGAGGCGTTGGCAATAGCATGCACCTGGAGATCAAGACTATGCCAATTCAAGTATCCCAAACTGAGCAACTCCCGCCCTTTCATATCCCGTAACTTTATCGGGGCAGGTGTCGTGGCCAGTGGATCGTCGTGTGCTACGCATATCCACAATTGATCGTCGAACAATCGTTCCGAGTTGCATCTTGAATGATCGCCGACTGTCGAGATGACGGTATCGAACTGACCTTCGTGCAGATGAACTTCCAGATCAACGGATCGTTCTTCAGTTACGTTGAACCGGAGATCAGGGTAGCTGTTGTGTAGCCGTCGTGCGGCCGGCGGCAGCAGATAAGGCCCAATCGTCGGCAGCACTCCGAGACGCAGACGCCCCGTAAGGTGGTCGGGAGCAGACTTTGCGGCAGCCTTCAGATCCTCGACATCCCGCAAGATCAGCTTTGCGCGCCTGACGGCTTCCTTGCCTCTGGGGGTGAGGAAGGCACCGTGGCGACCACGCTCGATAAGGGTGGCGCCGATTTCAGCCTCCATATCCGCAACCTGCGCGGAAAGACTTGGTTGACTCACGTTTACGCGTTTGGCGGCGTCGCCGAAATGGCCTGTCTCGGCGACCGCAACCAAATATTGCAGTTGTCGGAGTGTTGGTCGCATTGGATAGCCTGAAACTATCGATCCCAAAGTATCTTTCGATTGGAACTATGGAAATCCGGGCCCCATGTCAATGTTGCGCGTTAACAATGGAGAAGTTGGAGTCATGATTTCAAGAGCAGACTTCGCGGACGTTTTTCCATGGATGGACGACATGGAAGATTACGGAAATGGAAGCAGCCGGTACGCGTGGCACAGCTGCACGACACCATCGAAATACGATGGTCATATCGCGCGATGGGAAGATGATGGCGGAAAAATCCGGCCGTTAACGAGAGCAGGTTCCAACAAACTGATTGCTTGAGGCAGTGAGCGCAGATCCGCCGGAAGCTGCCATCGCGGCAATGATTTCGTCAATATTCAACACAAAGGAAAGGATCCAAAAATGTTGAAGTCCAGCCATTTACATTTGTCAAACCCGGCCTCGACCGACGACCCGAATGAATATGTCCGAGAGTCGTTTACCTTTCGCAGAATGGCGAAGTGGCAGGTGTGGGCGATGAGCGCGGTTTCTGCCGCTTTACTTTGTGTCGTGATAGTTTCGGAGCTGATTTGACATGGATTAAAATGAGTCTATTCGAGTCAATTCAGACAAAACAAAATTACAGAAATAATGAGGTGATGAAATGTCAATACAGATTGCAACAAATCAAATGATTATATTCTCGAAAAGGGTTTCCAGTGTAGCTGAAATTGTCGATCGACTGATCATAAGGCGGTTGATCAAATGGCATAACCGGCGAATTGCCATTGCGGAGCTCAATCGGTTGGACGACAGAATGCTCGCTGATATCGGATTGATGCGTAGCGAGATCCCACAGGTGATCGACGGTATGCTCCGCGCTTCTGTCAAGGCAGACCCACAACCACCGCCTTCAAGCCGGTTTTGAAATGAATATCCAGAGATTGCAGCAGAAGGTTTATCAAAATACTGAAGGTTTTCTTGGCCGATGGAAGCGTAACGACCGTGTCTATATACCGTCGCGATTCATTGGCCGGAATAGGATCCTGGGGAACGCCACCTCACCTCTAATTGATTTCGACGCTTGGGAACGGGAAAAGAATATCATTATTATGGTTGTCATCTGCACAAATACTCTTATCTGATCTTTCCTGGCCGATGTGTTCGACCATCACCCGCCTCGATCAGGTGGGAGCGGACCGCCATGCGTTCGGTCTTTGAACCTCTCGGCACGATCGGTGTGGGCGAGGGAACGCCCATGCCTTTTGTCCTGCCGAGGTCGCCGATCAGCGGATGTCCGTCGACTGTTTTCTCCACGGGGTAGCCCTAGCGACATGTTGTTTGCCAGCCGGATGCAGGCGCCGCTCCGGGAGAGGTGGTCGATCCACCCGCCAGCCCAACGTTCATGAGGGCAGCCTCCACGGTGCCACAAGCATGCCCAGGTGCGCCTGTTTCGATGGCGGTTACCATTCGGTTCGGTCGAGCGGAATGATCTGTGGTGGTGACATGGACACCGTCCTCTTGCGACGCTGCTGTTCCTGATGCCAGTTGATCAGCTGCGAGAGGGCGTCAACCTGATCGTCGTGCCTGCCGCGGGGAAAGGCCAGCAGTTCGGTACGGAACTCGTCGAGCCATGGCGCCTGTTCAGGCAGCAGCACATCGCCATCCTCGATCCGGCTCGACGCGAGCGCAAGGCGCTCTTCCTTGTCGCCTTTCGCGTTGACGAGTCTTGGTGTCGGGACTCCCGCCTCACTGCCACGCTTCAGATCTGCGGCAAGAGCATGGGCATTGGCTGCCTTCTCGATCAGGCAGACACTGGCTCCGAATTTCGTTGCCAGCCTGCCATAGGCCTTCTTCTGGTCCGGGAAGTCGAGCTGCCTGCGGAAGACGTCGAGGATGTGGATGGTGTTGCCGTGAACGCGCGCGGTGATGCAGACCGTGTAGTTGTTCTGGCTGCCGCCCCTTACCGCAAGGTCCCAGCTCTGGACGATCCTGCTGCCCCGTTCCGCCGCCGGCGGCTGCGAATAGCGTTCGAACCAGTCCCAGCGGATGAGATTGCCTTCCTCGGGGACCGGTTCCTGCTGATACTGCGCGGCGAAGTGGAACGAGCCCATGTCGGTCCTGACCTCGGCCAGTTCCTTTTCGCCCTCGCGTGCGGGATGCAGGAAGTCGCCGGCCCTGCGGTGGTGCACCAGGCCGTCGCCGATCTCGATGTCCTCGTCCGCGGTGGCGATTGCCGGCAGGTTCAGATGCTCCCAGCCGCCACGCCCGATCAGGTAACCGGCCATGTCGTCGACATGGAGGCGCTGCATGACCACCACGATGGCGTCCTCACGCTTGTTGTCCTGGCGCGAGACAAGCGTGTTGCGGAACCAGTCGAGGACCGAGGCGCGGCGTGTCGCCGAACCGGTATCGTCCGATTTCTGGGGATCGTCGAGAATGATCAGCGATCCGCCGAACCCGGTCAGCGGACCCTGCACCGTCGTCGAGAACCGGCTGCCATGGCGCGTCGTCTCGAATTCGAGCTCGGTGTTCTTGGCCTTGCTGAGCCTGGTTCGCGGAAAGACGCGGCCATACCATGGCGACGCCATGACGGTCCTGCATTCGCGGGCATGTTTCGACACCAGCCTGTCGGCATAGGAGATGCAGAGGATCCTTTTTGTCGGATCGTGGCCGAGCGCGAAGGCGGGGAAGGCGACGGAGGTGCAGATCGATTTCAGCGATCTCGGCGGCATGGTGATCAGCAGCCGGCGGGTCTCGCCGCGCATCACCTTTTCCAGCTTCCAGGTAATGGCCCGGATATGCCAGTTGGGCAGGTATCTCTTGCCGGGCTCGACGGTCTCGAAGGCCTTCGCAGTGAAACTCGCGAGATCACTGCGAAGGATATCAGGGATGTTCTGACGGCCAATCGGGCTGCAGAGGCAGCAAAGCCGTACAAGGTGTACGACGCAGGTCGACCGTATTTCGCAGGGAGGAGTCGGAAACAAGGTGTACAGAGTGTACAGACCTCAGCGAGTCAGCATCCCCATTGCAACCTTGACCTGGGTCCCGGATGGCGTTCCCGGAACGCGACGATCGCACGCTTGAGATCAGGGAAGTTGCAGCGCGCCCGGTAGCAGTCGAGCAGGTAATAGCGATCGCCGCGTATAAGCCAGGTCGTGCCCACCGACCAATCGGCCGTTTCTTTTTCGGAAAAGGCAGTATCCCAGCTCTGGACGGTCAGATCGCCGGATTGATGTGGAGGAGGTTTGTCGTAGCGCTTGAACCAGGCCATCTTGAACAGGCCACCTTCAGGAGGGACCGGTCGCTGCTGATACTGCGCCTGGAAGGCCAGTTCGCCCATGACACTGCGCTGGCGCTCCAGGATGTCGAGTGGTTCGCGTTCCGGATCCAGAACATCGCCGGGGTTTCGGGTGTGTGTCCGCCCATGCATCAAGTAGAAGGTTTCCTGCTCGGTGGCAATCGCCGGCAGGACGAGTTCGATCCAATCATCTGTTGCAGACAGCATTGCAGACGGAGCCTCCACATGAAGGCGCTGCTTGACTAGTAGCATCTTGCTGGTGCGCTTGTCGTCCGGGCGCGAGGCCAGTGTGGAGCCCAGCCATTCGTTCGTACGATTGCGTATAGACTTCGAATAGGCATCTGCAGGCTTGATCGGGTCGTCGATGACGATCAGATCGCCGCCACGGCCAGTCAGCGTGCCGAAGACCGACGTCGTGAAGATCGAACCACCCTTGCTCGTCCGGATTTCCGTGGCGGTGTTCTTCCTTAGCTGGAGGCCGGGAAACACCTTCTTGTACCACCGTGTTTCCAAAATTCGGCGGCGGTCGCCGGCATGCTTTTCGGCCAATTCATCGGCGTAGGAGATGCAAATGATGTTCCTGGAGGGATCCCGTCCGAGATAATAAAGGGGCATGGCGACGGAGCACACGATCGACTTCAGAGATCGCGGTGGTGCGTTGATAATGAGTCGACTGTCTTCAATCGGATCCCCCTCATAGAGTAGGTTCATTATCGCTTGGCACATGGCGTCGATATGCCAGGCATGGTCCAGCTTCTGACCGGGTCTCAGTGTCTCGAAGACCTGCGTGACGAACGACAGGAGGTCGGTTCTTAGGATCTCAGTCCATAGTTCTTCGGGGTCCGGAGGCAAATCTTTTCTGAGCACCATGCCTCAATCCTCCTCGCTGTCTTCGTTGGCGGGTTCGTTGGAAGCGGAGGGAACACCGAAACGCCACGACAAGTAGCGATCGAGTTTGTCCTCGACATTGCCGAAGGTCAGGTCTGGTGCGTCGCCGTCCGAGGCGTCAGGGGGGGCGTAGCGGTCAAGCAGTCCGAATATGAGCTTCGCTGCGTTGGCATCACCTGACAGTGCTCGTTGGAGGTTGACGCGAACAACCGCGCTGATCGCCGGCACCTTCCGTTTGCGACCGTCGCCTGTTCGCACCGATACCCGTTCGCTCAACGCCTCCTGTAACTCGGTCTTCAGGTTCTTCTTGCCCTTCGGGCGGCCCCGCGGATTGCCGGAATGCCCAGGCTTGAATTGGTGCTGTTTGGGTGGCTTGGCATAGCCGACCTCGTAGTCGTCGGGCTCATCCGCATCTTCGGCACGGTTCCGCTCTGGGTTTCGCGTGGTCATGGCTACACCGCCTTGCTGAAGTCTACCCGCCGGATGTGAGGCCGATCGGGATAGGGGATGGTGACCACCGCTTCGCGCTCACGCTTCAACCGCTGCTCGCGCGCGTTGAAGGTCTCGCCTGTTGCAGCGTGGATGGCGTCTTCCCTGGCAAAGACCTGCCAGCGACGAACCGTCCGGTCGATATAGATGGGGTCGATCTCGATGAGCCGCGCCCGTCGCCTGGTTTTTTCTGCCGCAATCATGGTCGATCCCGACCCGCCAAAGGGATCGAGCACGATCCCGCCGCGTCTGGAGCAGTCAAGCATGGCATCGGCCAGCATTTGGACAGGTTTGACCGTGGGATGCAGCTTGAGGAGCTCTAAGCGTTCACTGCCGGCGCTGTTGATGCCGCGATAATTCCAGACATTGGTCCGATAGCGACCCTTCTGGCCCAGCTCGAAATTGTTGATGTGGGCAGATTTCCCGTTCTTGAAGGCGAAGACCAATTCATGTCGGGAGCGGTAGAAGGTTCCCATGCCGCCATTGTCCTTCACCCAGACGATCAGGTTCTTGAGCTCGGAATAGATGCCCTCTGCAGCGTGCTGAATTTCGGCCATATGGCGCCAGTCCATGAAGACGAAGTGGATTGAGCCATCGACAGAGAACTCGGCCATGAGCCTGAACACCGCTTGCAGGAAGCCGACAAACTCAGTGCTCGACATCTCGCCCGAGCCCATGGCGAACTCGCGATGACGAATGCTGCCGGAACCGCCTACATGGCCATCGATTGGAACGTTGTAGGGCGGATCGCTCAGGACCATTTCGGCGGAATCATCACCAAGGATCGCTAGATATGGTGGCGCGGTTCGACTGTCCGCACAGATGATCTGGTGATCACCACAGATCCACTTGTCGCCGTCGACTGTTACCGGCGGATCATCTTCACGCAGATCCGGCAGATCATCGTCTTCGGGAGGTCCCGGATCGTTCGGCTCGAGCTGGACCTTTAGTTGGTCCAGTTCAACAGCGTCGAAGCCGAGGCTGTCCAGTTCGATCTCCGGGTGCTCAAGTAAGATGGCATCAAGTTCGACAGCCAGACGCTGTTCGTCCCAGGTCGAGTTGGCGGCGTGCTTGTTGTCGGCGATCGTGAATGCCCGTTTCTGGACCTCGGTTAGATGCGAGACGACCAGGCATGGAACCTGATCCAGCCCGGCATCAATCGCGGCTTCGACGCGCGCATGACCGGCAAGAATGACGCCGTTTTCGTCGATGACCACGACGCCATTGAAGCCGAACCGTTTGATGCTGTGCACCAGCTGTCGACGCTGCTTGCGCGAATGCAGCCGCGCATTGTGAGGCGATGGCCTGAGCGATCTTGGATCGCGTGATAGCGTTACGAACGCACGCATGGTTCTCTCCACGAGTGATCAATGCTCGGCCCGATAGGGCGAGCTACGGCTTTCAGGGAATGAAGAAACTGCGTGCCCGAAATTCCTTCGGACGGCAGGTCATCAGGCGTTCCGCCTGATGGCTCGCACTATGAACTCAGGGATCTGGGTTTCCGCCGGGGTGAAGGCGTTTCACCAACACCTGGACGATAAGCGTTTCACAATATCGTCCGATCCGTGCATTCACTGCTGGCGCCAGCTTGGGGAGGCCATGCAGAAGCGTCAAGAGCAGTTGGCAAGTTAGTTACGGCAAGAGCACCACAGGTATCCTTGCGTGCATCTGCTCACCAAAACGTGATCTAGAAGCGCTTCAGGTGCCGCATCCACAGCATCCCGATCGCGATGTCCGGCAGGCCAGTTATTAAGTCACGATAACTGAGAATTATTGTCATTTTGACGCGAATCTTGCCGCTTAAGATTCTGGCACACCAGCTAGTTCGAGTAGGCGATCCCGATCTCCGATGTCGATGTTGATATCGAAAACAACACCATCGGTGCGATAGACAAGCTGGGCGAGACAAAGCACCTGGCGATGCTCGTTGAGGAATATCCGACGGACCTGGACCACCGGGTCATGGGTGTGGATGTTGAGTTCGGCAGCTTCGGGAGGGGTCGAAGCGATCACCTTGAACTTCTGGCGAACGGCGCTCAGGCCGATCTGCCTGTTGTCGTAGAGTAACGTGCTGATCAGTTCGCTTGACCACTGCCGGTCGGGAATGGCCTCAAAGACTTCATTGGCGATCAGGTATTCGCCGATGTTGAAGGGCTGGCCATCGCGAGAGAAGATTCGTTTCATGTAGCGGTAGCCTGAGAACGCCACTCCATCTTCTTCTAGAACGCGCAATTCGTCTCTTGCCGGTCTCAGGGCGGCAACCCGGAAACTGAGCGCGCCGTGATTGGAGCTTGGAAATCGCGTCAGGTGGAAGGGCAGGGCTTCCGGCGTTTCGGGCCTGGCAACCACGAAGGTACCGCGACCACGCTCGAGGCTGATCAATCCTTCTTTCTCAAGGCCCGCCAGCGCGTGCCGCACGGTCATCGGCGATACGCCGAAGGTCTCTACCAAGTTTCTCAGCGTCGGCAGCTTGTCGCCGATATCCAGACTGCCGTCGGCGATCTGGCGGCGAATGATCGCGGCGAGCTGCACGTAATAAGGCGTTCCGTCTTCGCGGAGGCGCTGCTTGATCCTGATCGCGGTCGTCAAATGCCGATTCCACTCTTGCTGGTGTCGTTAGTATCGCATAGCGCGATGATGCGGCAATGCGTTGGATTTCCTCCCTTCTCAAAGCTGCAGATGTATACTAATGTGCTAGAGCAATATCACAATGTGAAAGTTTTCTGTATGCCGAAACCCACTTGATGGGTGAATGCCGCCCAGGCGGCAGGTTCTGTGTACAGTGGGGAGGATATCGATGAAGAACTGGGTCAAGGGTTCGATCCTTGCGGTCATGTTGGCCGTGGGAGGTTTTGCCGGAACCGCGGAAGCGGGTGGCGGTGAATTCAAGTTCGCCGAGGAAGTGAAGCTCATATCGCTCGATCCGCAGCAGATCGCGGGTGGTGGTATTTCCTATTTGCGGCCCGTCTACGAGACGCTGTTGGCGAGGACGCCGGAGGACGGCATCGCGCCGCTGCTGGCGACCGGATACGAGGTCGACGGTCTGACTGTCACACTCACCCTTCGCGAAGATGTGAAGTTTTCCGACGGCGAGAGGTTCGATGCCAAGGCGGTCGTCGCCTCGCTGATGCGTGGCAAGGAGGTCGGTATCCTCACCGCGCTCAAGCCGATCGAGAAGGCCGAGGCGGTCGACGATTTCACGGTGAAGATCACGCTTGCCTCGCCGGCGCCTTCGCTTCTGTCCGATTTCACGTCGGCTCCCGGCATGATCATCAGCCCCAAGGCGCTGGAAGACCCGGCGCTCGACCGCAATCCGGTCGGCACCGGCCCTTATGTCTACAACAAGGAAGAGTCGCGCGAGGGTGAGGTCCGCGTCTACACGCCGAACCCGGACTATTGGGATCCGGACATGATCGGGCTCGACCGCGTCGAAATCTGGGAGATGCCGGACAACACGGCGCGTTTCAATGCGCTGAAGACCGGTCAGGTCGATGCGGGCATCTGGCTTGCCAATCCGCAATCGGCGATCATCGACAAGACGCCGGGACTGAAACTCGTCCAGAACGGTGGCGGGGTTTCCTATTTCATCTCCATCCTGGACCGCGAAGGCACCAAGGTTCCTGCCTTCGGCGATGTCAGGGTCCGGCAGGCGATCTATTACGCTATCGACCGTGACGCCTATGTCCAGGCTGTCGATTTCGGTCTGTCAGTACCGGCATTCCAGCCCTATCCGAAAGGAACATGGCCGCACGAGCCTTCACTGGAGGGGCGTTACACATACGATCTGGTAAAGGCGCGTGCGCTGATGAAGGAGGCCGGCTACGAGGAGGGGTTCGAATTCGACATGCCCTCCATTCCGATCTTTCAGCCGCGGCTCGAGGCCCTGCAGGGTTTCCTGCGCGACATCAACATCACCATGAACATCGTGCCCGTCGAACCCGGCACGCTGGCGCGCCGCAGCCGCACGACCGACTTTCCCGCGACCAATCTGGTCTGGAACGGTGCGCGCGATCCGCATTATCTGACGCTCTGGGCGACCGCCGAGAACGCCGCATTCAACCCGTTCAAGGTCAAGCCGAGCGAAACCATGGCGAAGCTGAGCAAGGAGGGCGTGGAAGCCGTCGGTCCCGAAGCGCGGGCGCCTTTCTACCGCGATATGGCGAAGGAACTGGCGGATGAAGCCTACATGATCTTCATCAGTGCCACGCCGGTCCTGTTCGGTGTGCGGGAAGAGGTGATCAACAACCCGACGCTCAAATATCGTCCGGGTGAGGACACGGTCTATCTCCGCGGCCTGAAGATGGACAACTGACACACGGTTTCGGGAGCGCGCGAGGGCCATGCTCAGGCTAGTCGTTCAGAGGGTTCTGGCCCTCGTGCCCCTCCTGTTGATCGTGTCCATCCTGACCTTTTCCTTCACCTCGTTGCTTCCGGGCGATCCGGCCGATCTGATCATCGGGGATCAGGGCACCCAGGCGCAGCATGAAATGGTGCATGAACGGCTGGGACTGAACGACCCGGTCGTCACGCGCTATTTCAAATGGCTGGGCCGCGCCGTGCAAGGCGATCTCGGCACCTCCTATTTTAACAGCGTGAAGGTCGCCGATGCGGTGATGCTGCGCATGCCGATCACGCTGTCGCTTACCTTCGCCTCGGCGTTCGTCGCGGTGGTCGTGGGCACCTCGGCGGGCATTGCCGCCGCGCTTTATCCCCGCTCATGGATCGACCGGCTGGCGACGCTTCTGGCGACCATCGGGCAGGCCATCCCGAATTTCTGGTTCGGCATCCTTCTGGTCGCGCTGTTCGCGGTCAAGCTGCAATGGTTTCCGGCGACCGGGTTCACGCCGCTGACGGAATCGGCCGCTGGCTGGCTGCACAGCCTGACGCTGCCGGCGCTGGCGCTGGGACTTTCCACCAGCGCCGACATCGCCCGGCAGGTGCGCTCTTCCATGGTCGGCGTTCTGCAGCAGGACTATATCCGCGCGGCGCGGGCGCAGGGGCTCTCTCCCATGCGCGTCGTGTTCAAGCATGCGCTGAAGAATGCGCTGGTTCCCGTTGTCACCGTTCTCTCCTTTCTCGTCACGATCCTGATGGGCGGCGCGCTAATCGTCGAGCATGTCTTCGCCATCAACGGTATCGGCACGCTGGCCATCGCCGCGGTACGCCAGCAGGACATTCCGATGATCCAGGGCATCGTGCTGGTCTCGGTGGTGATCGTGATGATGGTCCAGCTCGTCACCGACGTGGTCTACGGCTTTCTCAATCCCAGGGCGCGGCCGTCGTGAGCGGGGAGGCAGTAACCCAAGGCGCCGGGAAGAAGGGCGGTGCACGGTCCGGGCGCGCCTCCATGCTCGTTGTGGCGGTGCCGGCGGCTGCGTTTCTTATCGCGCTGGTGATCGTGTCCATCGGTGCGGAATGGATCGCGCCCTACGACCCGCTGCAGCAAAGCTTGCGCCATGCTTTGCAAGGACCATCGGCGGAACACTGGCTCGGCACCGATGATCTGGGTCGCGATGTTCTGAGCAGGCTCATCTTCGGCGGGCGCATCGCGCTGATCGCAGCGATCGAGGCCACGACCATCGCGATTGCCATCGGCGTGCCCATCGGGCTGTTCATCGGCTATCGCGGCGGCTGGTGGGACTGGATCGCCATGCGCATCGTTGAGGCGGTGGTATCCATTCCGGGCATCATGGTCGCGATCGTCATCATCTCCATCCTGGGGACAGGGCTTCATCGCGCCATGATCGCGCTCGGCATACTGTTTTCCACCGCCTTCCTGCGGCTGGCGCGCGGGGTCGTGCTGGCCGAGCGCGAGGAAATCTATGTCAAGGCCGCACGCGTGGTAGGGGCATCGCCCAACCGCATCCTCCTGCGCCACATCTTTCCCAACATCGCCCCGCCGCTGATCGTGCAGGTGACGCTGACGGTTGGCGCGGTGCTGCTCACCGAAGCGGGGCTGAGCTTCATCGGCATCGGTGTGCAGCCGCCCGATGCGAGTTGGGGCACTATGCTCAACACGGCCGCCACTTTCATGGCGCTCAGTCCGTTCCTCGCCATTCCGCCGGGGCTGGCGATTGTGTTCACCGTGCTGTCGGTCAATC
>JAGRLL010000097.1 GCA_020441855.1 Nitratireductor sp. | reverse complement strand
ATCATCACCTGATTGGCGCAAAGCATGCGCTGGGTGTTGATCACCGCCTTGGGAAGCCCAGTCGACCCCGAGGTGAACAGGAATTTGGCGATGGTATCGCCGGTCACCGAGGCGTCGCTGGCTTCCACCGCTGCGCTCGGCGTGGTGGCAAGGACGTCATCGAAGGAGATGTTGTCGAACCCCGCCGCCGGCTTGCGGGCGGTGACGAGTTCGATGTCCGGCTTCATCACATCGGCAAGCGCTGCCTCGAAGGGCGCTCCCTCGGCCGAAAAGACAAGGCCCGGCGTCAGCAGGTCGAAGATGTGCTTGAGCTTGGCGTGGTCCTTCGAGACCAGCGAATAGGCCGGCGATACCGGTGCATAGGGTACGCCCGCCATCATCGCGCCAAGCGCGATCAGTCCGTGCTCCACGGAATTGCCGGACAGGACGACAATGGGCCGGTCCGCCGAAAGGTCGCGCTCCAGGATGAACTGGGCAATGGCGCGGGCCGCTGCAAGCGTCTCGGCGTAGGTGATGCGGCGCCATTCGCCGCGATCGACGCGGTCCGCCATGAAAACACGATCCGGTTCGCCACTCGCCCAATGACGCAACCGGTCGGTCATCGAACGTGGATAATCGCCAAGCGCCTCGCGGGCGCGAACATAGCAAACGCCATCCTCCGCCCGAACGAGTTCGGCAGAAAGATCGCCCATGCGCACGGGGCGCATGCCCGGAAGATCGATCAGCGGCATGTGTGACGGTACTCCTCCTGATTGTTATGCAACATAACTAATCGGGCAAGCGCCATCAAGAAACATCTCTGGCCTTTTCGTCGTCGAAATTTGCATGCAACGGATGGACGGCCTATGACTTGCGCGTCCGGCGCGGGTTTTCCCGCGCCTTCTTTTTTCAACCTCAAAGAGGTGATTGCCGGTCAAGGAAGCCGGCTTCCAAAGGAGATTACCTAACCGATATGTGTGGAATTACCGGAGAAATCCGATTTGACGGCGGATTTGCGGATGCTGCCGCCGTTGCGAGAATGACCGAGGCGCTGGCCCCGCGCGGGCCCGATGGCAGCGGGATCGCGGCCCAGGGAAGAGTGGCCTTCGGTCACCGGCGACTCAAGATCATCGACCTTTCCGAAAAAGCCGCCCAGCCTATGAACGACCCGGATCTGGGTCTCACCATCGCCTTTAACGGCTGCATCTACAATTATCCCGAATTGCGGTCCGAACTCGAGGCGCAGGGCTACCGGTTCTTCTCGACCGGCGACACCGAAGTCATTCTCAAGGCTTTTCATTGCTGGGGCGATGCCTGTGTCGAGCGTTTCCACGGCATGTTCGCCTTTGCGATATTCGAGCGCGACAGCGGCACGGTCACGCTTGCGCGCGACCGCTTCGGCATCAAGCCGCTCTACATCTCGCAGACGAACGCAACGCTGCGTTTCGCTTCGTCTCTGCCGGCGCTGCTGCGTGGCGGCGACGTCGACGCCTCGATCGATCGTGAGGCGCTGCACACTTACATGACGTTCCATGCCGTCGTGCCGCCGCCGCGCACCATCTTGAAGGGCGTCCGCAAATTGCCGCCGGCCACGACGCGGCGCATTGAAGCCGACGGTACGATCTCCGACCGCAAGTACTGGTCGCCCGTCTATGAAAGAAAGGCGGCGGATTCCGCTCTTTCATTCGAGGATTGGCGCGACCGCGTGCTCGAGGCGGTGCGGGTTTCCGTGCGCCGGCGCATGGTCGCGGACGTGCCCGTTGGCGTTCTCCTGTCCGGTGGCGTCGATTCCAGCCTCATCGTGGGTCTGCTGGCCGAGCAGGGCCAGAAAGGGCTGATGAGCTTTTCCATCGGCTTTGAGGAAGCGCATGGCGAGAAGGGCGACGAATTCGTCTATTCCGACCTGATCGCGCAGACTTTCGATACCGACCACCACAAGATTTTCGTGCCGTCGGGCGATTTGATCAGCGAATTGCCGGCGACCATCGCGGCGATGTCGGAGCCGATGGTCTCCTACGACAATATCGGCTTCTTCCTGTTGAGCCGCGAGGTTTCGAAACACATCAAGGTCGTCCAGTCGGGGCAGGGCGCCGACGAGGTGTTCGGCGGCTACCACTGGTATCCTCCGCTTGCCAGTTCCAGCGATGTCGTCGGCGATTACGCCCGGGTCTTCTTCGACCGCAGCCACGAGAAACTGGCGGGCCAGTTGGCGCCGGAATGGCTGGCCGACAGGGATGTCTCGCGGGAGTTCGTGTCCGATCATCTGCTTCGCGGCGGTGCGGCAACGCCGGTCGACCGGGCGCTGCGCCTCGATTCGCAGGTGATGCTGGTCGACGATCCGGTCAAGCGTGTCGACAACATGACCATGGCCTGGGGTCTGGAGGCGCGCGTGCCCTTTCTCGACCACGAGCTGGTCGAGCTGGCGGCATCGATTCCGCCCGATTTCCAGCTTTCGGGTGGCGGCAAGGGCGTGCTCAAGGAAGCTGCCCGCCTTGTCGTGCCGGGCGAGGTGATCGACCGCAAGAAAGGCTATTTCCCCGTTCCGCAGCTCAAATACATCCAGGGCGAATATCTGGAGATGGTGAAAGACGCGCTCACGTCGCGTCCCGCGCGCGAGCGCGGCCTGTTCCGGCAGGACTATCTGGAAACGCTATTCGACGATCCTGTCAGCCACATCACACCTCTTCGCGGGTCCGAACTCTGGCAGGTCGCACTTCTGGAAATGTGGCTGCAGACACAGGGAGTCTGAACCCATGGCCCCAGGTGAAAAAAAACGAAACACCCACGGAGGCTCTCGCAGCCACGATGCCTATGCGCATCGCCTGAAGCGGATGCGTGAACACGGCCTCAAGCCTCCCATTTCACACCACGAGGCGCAGGGTGGTGAGCCCAAACGCAATTTCTCGCTCGATTGCGGCTGGGGGCGGGTCGTCTTCGGGCAGACCTTCGACAGTTCGGCGGAACTGGTGGAGGTGCTCGACAAGGAACTTCCCGACCGGCGCGACATTGCCGTCTATGTCCGCGATCCGCATGTTCTGCTGTCGAGCGCGCCCAACGAGGTGTTCCTCGATCCCTCGCACACCTATCGCCTCGACCTCGCGACATACCGCGCATCGCGGCGAAGGCCGAAGGGATTCTTCATCCGCCGCCTGACCGCGCAGGAAGACGCCGAGGCGATCAACCGCATCTATGCGGCGCGGGGCATGGTTCGCGTTCCACCCGAATTCTTCTGGTCGAAACGCGACGCAAGAGCCATCACCTATTTCGTCGCCGAGGACGAGACCAGCGGCGAGATCGTGGGGACCGTGACCGGTGTCGATCACTTTCGTGCCTTCGACGATGTTGAGCGCGGCGCCTCGCTGTGGTGCCTTGCCGTGGACCCGCAGGCGCGCCATCCAGGCGTCGGTGAGGCGCTGGTGCGCCGCATCGCCGAACATTTCGCCGCGCGCGGTTCGCTCTTTCTCGACCTTTCGGTCATGCATGACAACGAACAGGCGATCGCGCTTTACGAAAAGCTTGGCTTCACGCGGCTTCCCTATTTCTCCGTCAAGCGCAAGAACACGATCAACGAGACCCTGTTCACCGGTAACGAAACCGACGCCGAATTCAATCCCTACGCACGGATCATCGTGCGCGAAGCCCGCCGGCGCGGCATCGATGTCGAGGTGACCGACGCCGAACGCGGCTTCTTTCGCCTGTCGCAGGGCGGTCGTTCGATCCGCTGCCGCGAAAGCCTTTCGGAATTGACCTCGGCCGTGGCCATGTCGATCTGCGACGACAAGGCTGTGACGCGCCGCGTGATGCAGCGTGTCGGCGTCACCGTTCCCGAACAGATATCGCTGAGCGATGATCGCGGTTCGCTCGAAACCTTCCTGAACCGTCACGGCAAAGTCGTGGTCAAGCCTGCGCGTGGCGAACAGGGCAGGGGCGTCTCGGTCGGCCTGACCGACATGGAGGAAGTCGAGGCGGCGATTGCTGAAGCGTCAAGGATCTCGGACGAGGTGTTGCTGGAGGAATGCGTCGAGGGCGAGGACCTGCGCCTTGTCGTCATCAATTACCGCCTTGTCGCCGCCGCGCTGCGCCGCCCGGCGAGCATCGTCGGCGACGGCGCCCACACCGTCCGCGAATTGATCGCCGCCCAGAGCCGGCGCCGGCAGGCCGCGACGGACGGCGAATCCAGCATCCCGATCGACGCCGAAACGCTGCGCACCATCCGGCAGGCCGGCCACGATCTCGATTCCGTCCCGGCCGAGGAAGAGGAATTGCGCGTGCGCCGCACCGCCAATCTGCATACCGGCGGTACGCTGCACGATGTTACAGGCCAGGTGCATCACGCGCTCGTTGAAGCAGGCATCAAGGCTGCGCGCGCCATCGACATTCCCGTCGTCGGCATCGACCTGATGGTGCCTTCACCGCTTCAGCCCGACTATGCCTTCATCGAGGCCAACGAACGGCCGGGTCTCGCCAACCACGAGCCGCAGCCGACGGCCGAGCGCTTCATGGACCTTTTGTTTCCGCTCTCCGTGCCAAGGCCGGTGCGGGAGCAACGCTTGAAGGAGGGCAGGCAATGAACCGGCTGAACATCGATTCCGACTATCTGCAACATTTTCTGAAACAGCTTTTCGCCATCCCGAGCCCGACCGGCTACACCGATCCGATCGTGCGCTTCGTGACGCTCGAACTGGAGCGGCTGGGCCTGGAGGTCGAGTTGACCCGGCGCGGTGCGATCCGGGCCGTGCGGCACGGCAGCCGGCGCAAGGGTGCGCGCGCCATCGTCTCCCATCTCGACACGCTCGGCGCGCAGGTCAAGTTCATCAAGGACAACGGCCGGCTGGCGCTGGTCCCGATCGGCCACTGGTCGTCGCGCTTCGCGGAGGGCGCGCGGGCGACCGTGTTGTCCGAGAATGGCGGCTATCGCGGCACGATCCTGCCATTGAAGGCCTCCGGACACACCTACAACGACGAAATCGACAAGCTTCCGATCGGCTGGGACTATGTCGAATTGCGCGTCGATGCGCTGGCGCGCAGCCGGGAGGACATCGACAAGCTCGGCATCGAGATCGGCGACATGATTGCCATCGACCCGCAGCCGGAATTCCTCGACAACGGTTTCATCGTCTCGCGCCATCTCGACAACAAGGCTGGTGTCGCGGTCATGCTGGCGGCAATCAAGTCGCTGCAGGATCACGAGACCGTCACGCCGGTCGATATCCATTTCATCTTCACGATTGCCGAGGAGGTCGGCGTTGGCGCTTCCTCGATCATCGACCGCAACGTCGCCTCGCTGATCGCCGTCGACAACGGCACGACAGCGCCGGGGCAGAATTCCGACGAGTTCGGCGTCACCGTGGCGATGGCGGACCAGACCGGTCCGTTCGACTATCACCTGACGCGCAAGGTCGTGGAATTGTGCAAGGCGAACGACATCCGCTATCAAAAGGATGTTTTCCGCTACTACCGCTCGGACTCTGCCAGCGCCATCGAGGCGGGCGCCGATGTGCGCACCGCGCTCATTACTTTCGGCGTCGACGCCTCGCATGGCTATGAGCGCGTGCACATGCACGCTCTGCGCTCGCTCGCCGAACTCATCACTGCTTACGTGGCGAGTCCGGTCGAGATCAAGCGCGACTTCGAGCAGAAAGCCGATGTGAAGGGCTTCACCCGGCAGCCTACGCGAAAGGCCAGGCAGAACCTGTCACAAGATATCGAGAACGACGAACTGTCCGCCCAGGAATGATGCGCGGCGCCAGTATTAGCTGGACGGTCCGTCGTTCAGGCCGACCTTGTCGACCAGTTCGGAAGCCTGCTTGCGGAATTTGGCGATCTCCTCGAGCGGCAGCGTATCCGGCTGGATTTCGCCGAACGACTTCACGATTGCCGTCGGCTCCGCGCCAGGCGCGATCGGATATTCGAACACCTGCTCGGCGTAGATCTGCTGCGCTTCGGGGCTTGCGAGGAATGCCATCAGCTTGAGCGCGTTTTCCTTGTGCGGTGCATGTTTGGCGAGCGACATGCCGGAAATGTTGACATGCGTTCCACGCTCGTCTCCCGCCCCAGGACCGTTCGGGAACAGGACCTTGATCGAGGCGGCCCATTCCTTCTGCTCGGGCTCCTTTTCATTGGTCATCATCAGCCCGACATAATAGGTGTTGCCGAGCGC
>JAGRLL010000096.1 GCA_020441855.1 Nitratireductor sp. | reverse complement strand
CCGGGAATGGGGATCAGATGATCGCCCTGTGCCAGCACCCAGGCAATCGCCAGCGCCGGCATCGACCATCCGCGTCCGGCCGCAAAGTCGCGCAGTTTTGCGACCTTCTTGAGATTGGCGCTGAAATGGGGCTCCAGGAAGCGCGGATTCTTGCGGCGGAAATCCTTCTCGTTGAAATGTCCGATGTCGGGCGGCGTGATACCGAACATACCGCGCGCCACCGGCGAAAACGGCACGAAGGCGGTGCCAAGGCGCTTGCACATCTGGATGAGCCCCAGTTCCGGAAGGCGCGTCCAAAGCGAGTATTCGTTCTGCACCGCCATCACGGGATGAACGGAGGCTGCCCGCTCCAGCGAATAGGGCGCGATCTCCGAAAAACCGATGCCGCCGATCTTGCCCTCTTCCCTGAAGCGCGCAAGCGTTCCCGTGACGTCCTCGATGGGAATCGTCTGGTCGCGGCGGTGAATGTAGAAGAGGTCCACGTGATCGACGCCCAGGCGTCTTAGTGAACCTTCGAGGCTTTCGCGCAGATAGTCGGGCGAATTGTCGAAACGGCGCGTGGGCTGCGTCACGATGCCCGCCTTGGTGGCGATGGTGAAACGGCCGGGATGATCCTTGATGAAGGCGCCGATCATCTCTTCCGAAAGACCGTTGCCATAGATCAGCGCCGTGTCGAGATGCGTCACGCCGAGTTCCAGCGCCTTGGCCAGCGTCGCATGGGCCTCCCTGATGTCCGCCGAGCCGTAGACACCGGCAAAGCTCATGCAGCCGAGTCCGACCGCGCCCACCATAGGTCCGTCCCTGCCAAGCCTGCGCTGCTCCATGATCTGCTCCTTCGTGACAATGAGGCACGTTGGATAACAGGCCGCTCCCTTGAGGCAAAGAGCGGATGGTAGGAAAAAGCCGGCGATGTGCCGGGAGATTTCATCAGCCGAAAATGGCGGGCCGACGCCCGCCATCGCATTTGCAAGGGGTGAAGCCGTTCAGGCTTTCTTCGCCGGATCGAGCGTGATGCTCCACAATTCGGTGTCGGCTCGGTCCATCAGCCGCACGGTCATCTGCTGGGTGTCGCCATCGATGTCGACGAGACCGAAGAATTGCATTCCTTCCGACGGCGGCAGGTTGAATTTGCCGGCCTCGGGCGCCTTCACGAACTTCACTTCGGGCCCGAAGGTCATGTCGAGCGCGTTCGGCCCGAACGTACCGGCATGCAAAGGCCCGGAGACGAATTCCCAGAACGGCTCGAAATCCTGGAACTGCGCTTTCGACGGATCGTAATAATGCGCTGCCGTGTAATGCACATCCGCCGTCAGCCACACCGTGTTGGCGATGCCGGCGGACTTGATGAAGCGCAGCAGATCGGCGATCTCCAGTTCGCGGCCCTTCGCCGGCCCGTTGTCGCCATTGGCCACGGCTTCGGCGCCCGCCTGCGCCTGCCAGTCGTCCCACACGATCAGGCCGAGCGGCATGTCGGCGGCAATTACCTTCCAGGTCGCATTCGAATTCGCCAGCTCCCGCTTCAGCCACGCAACCTGCTGCTCGCCGAGGATACGCGCTTCCGGCGAAAGCTCGTCTTCCATCGACGGACCGTTCGCCCCGCGATAGGAGCGCATGTCGAGGAAGAAGACGTCGAGCATCGGCCCGTAGGCTATTCTGCGGTAGACGCGGCCGGGTTCGGCCGGCGTATAGCGGATCGGGGACATTTCGTGGAAGGCCCGGCCCGCCCGCGCCGAGAGCAGTGCCACGGATTTCTCGGTGTAGCGGTCGTCACCGGTCAGATCCTTGGAGGAAGACCAGTTGTTGCAGACTTCGTGGTCGTCCCACTGGTAGAAGGTCGGGCAGATGGCCGAAAGGGCGCGCACATGCTCGTCCATCATGTTGTACTTCCACTGGCCGCGGAATTCGTCCAGCGTCTCGGCGACCTTGCGCTTTTCGTCGATCAGCACCTTGTTGACCCATTTGGTGCCGTCCTTGAACTCGACCTCGTCCTTCATCGGGCCGTCGGCATAGATCGTGTCGCCCGAATGGAGGAAGAAATCCGGCTGGTGACCGGCGATCCTGGCATAGGTCAGCATGCCATCGCCGTCGATGCCCCAGCCCTGGCCGGCAGTGTCGCCCGACCATGCGAAGCGGACATTGCGGCGGCCGGCCGGAGCGGTGCGGAAACGCCCGACGATCGGCTCGGAAACCGCGTTGATGTCGCCAAGATCGGCCGCGACCATACGGTAGAAGATGTCCTGATCGGACGGCAGCCCCTCGACCAGCCGCTTCACCGTCAGGTCGCTATCGGGCAGCGCATCGAGCGTGGCGAGCCGTACCGCATCTGTGAAGCTCTCGCGTGTCGCAATCTCGAAGGCAACGCGCGCCGGCCGGTCGGTACGCGTCCAGATCATGCCCGACACCGTGTCGACATCGCCCGATTGCACACCATGCGTGAAGACCGGACGGCTGTTTGCCCGGGAATAATAGGGAAGCGCCAAGGAAGTGGCGTAGAAGGCCGAAAGCGCGCCGGCGCCCTTGAGTAGGGTGCGGCGTGACGGGCTGAAGGCCCCGGAACGTTTCTGGGTGGTCATCTTGCTGGTCTCCCGGTCAGCATCATTGCTGCGCGCGATGCAATTAGCCAAACCGTTTTGACAGCAATTGATCGTCCGGATTACCGTTGGATGAAGCTTGTCTGACGGATTTGTTACGTCCTGCCCGCTACGGCATGTCACGATCCGATCGCGGCGCGCACCATCATCAGTTCACCGACATTCTCCCGGTTGATGTAACCGATCAGCTTGCCGCTACCATCGACCACGCCAACCACGGAAGTGCTGCTGCCCTGCAGGCTCTTGAGCGCCGCTTCCAGCCCCTCGTTCACGCCAACGAGCGGCATGTCCTTGGCCATCACCTCGATCACCGGCATCGCGCGACCGCCCGTCTGGAGGCCGGCGACCAGCGCCTCGCGCGTCAGCACGCCGCGCACCTTGTCCGCGCCGTCAACCACGGGAAATTCGTGCTGGGTCGTGCGCAGCAACAGTTCCACCGCATCGTCGAGGATGGCGTTCGGGCCGAGCGTCTCGAATTCGGTGATCATGGCATCGCGCACATCGACCGACCGCGCGGCGTCCTGCAGATTGACCGCCATCGCTTCGCCGGAAGCCGCCAGATAGACGAAGATCGCCACGAACACGAGCAGCACGTTGCCGCTGACGAGACCCAGAAAGCCGAAGGCGAAAGCAAGCGCCTGTCCGATCCTCGCCGCGATGTCGGTTGCCCGGGTGCGGCTGTAATAGGTCGACAGCAGCGCGCGCAGCACCCGGCCGCCATCCATCGGGAAGGCGGGAATGAGATTGAACAGGACCAGGATGACATTGACCGCCGCAACGCGGTTCAGGAAATTCTGCGCCGGGTTCTCGATCGCCCCCATGGCATCGGCGCTCAAAACCGCGCCGAACCCGAAGACCAGCACGAGGGCAATCAGGACGTTGACCAGTGGACCCGCCACAGCAACCACGATCTCGTGCCGCGGATTTTCCGGCATGCGCTCCATTTCCGCGACGCCGCCGATCGGCAACAGCGTGATGCGCGGTGTTTTGATGCCGTAGCGGCGCGCGGCGACGGCATGGCCCAGTTCGTGCAACACGACACAGGCGAAGATCGAGATGACGAAGGCGATTCCCTCAAGCGCCGCCGTTTGCCCGCCCTGCCGGAACTGCACGATTCCAATCCAGGCAAGCAGCAGGAAAAAGGTCACATGAACCCGGATTTCGCTCCCCGCGATCCGCGCTATGGGAAAGGACCATTGCATCGTATCACTGCCTCAAATACCGGCGGCCCGACACCAAACCATGCCGCCCCGCTTCGGGGAACCCGGTTTCGCGCAACGTTCACGCCAGGCCGCGCTTTTCCATCATGGCCTGCGCGCTCGGCAACTTGCCCCTGAAACCCTTGTAGGCGTCCTCGGGATCGACCGTGCCGCCCGATGCATAGATGTGCTTGCGCAATCGTTCGGCCGTCGCGGCGTCGAAAACATCGCCTTTTTCCTCGAATGCACTGAAAGCGTCGGCATCGAGCACTTCCGACCACATATAGGAATAATATCCGGCGGAATACCCGTCCCCGGCGAAAATGTGGGCGAAGTGCGGCGAGCGGTGGCGCATCGCGATCGCGTCCGGCATGGCCAGATCGGCCAGTTTCCTGCCTTCGAACGCCATTGGGTCCTTGACCTCGCCCGCCGTATGAAACGCCATGTCGACCAGCGCGCAGGCAGTGTACTCGACCGTGCGGAACCCGGCGTTGAAATTGCGCGCGGCGGCGACCCGCTCGATCAGCGCCTGCGGAATGGGCTCGCCGGTTTTGCAATGCACCGCGTATTTCGTCAGGACCTGCGGCGTCGTCAGCCAGTGTTCGTAGAGCTGCGAGGGCAGTTCGACGAAATCGCGCGATACCGACGTACCCGAGACGGAAGGATAGCTCGCCTGAGTCAGCAGACCATGCAGGGCGTGACCGAATTCGTGGAACAGGGTATGGGCGTCGTCCAGCGACAGGAGCACCGGCTGGCCCGGCGCAGCCTTTGCGAAACTCATCACGTTGTAGATGAAAGGCAATTGTCCCACGCCCGCTTCGGTGGGGAGCTTGTGCTCGCTCTGGAAGGAACTCATCCACGCGCCCGAGCGCTTCGAGGGCCGCGCGAAATAATCGCCCATGAAGATGCCGGCCAGCTTGCCGGTCGCATCGCGAACTTCGAACACGCGCACATCGGGGTGATAGGCGGCGATGTCCTCGCGCCGCACGAACGAGATGCCGAACAGACGCCCGGCCACATCGAAAGCCGCCTCGATAATGCGGTCGAGCTGGAGATAGGGCTTCAGTTCGCCTTCCGAGAAGTCGAATTTGCGCTGGCGCAGCTTCTCGGCGTAATGGCGCCAGTCCCAGGCTTCCAGCCTGTGGTTCAGCCCGGCTTCCGCGATCAGCGCCTCGAGCGCGCGCGCTTCCTCGTGCGCCCGGTCGAGCGCCTTTTCCCACACGGGCGCGAGCAGCCCGTTCACCGCTTCGGCGGTCTTGGCCATCGTGTCGTCAAGCTTGTAGGCGGCATAGTCCGCGTAACCGAGCATCGCCGCCTTGCGCGCACGCAATTGCAGCATCTCGCCGATCAGCGGCCGGTTGTCGTGCGCGGCGTCCTGCACGCCCTCGCCGCGCGAGATCCACGCCTTGAAGGCCGTCTCGCGCAGGTCGCGCCGCTCGGAAAAGGTCAGGAAAGGCTCGATGATCGAGCGCGACAGGGTCACCGCATGGCCGCTCTCGTGACCATGTTCGCGCGCGGCCTGCACCATCGCCTCGACAAGAAAGTCCGGCAACCCGGCGAGATCGGCCTCGTCGTCGAGATGCAGGCTCCAGCCTGATTCATCGGCCAGCACGTTCTGCCCGAATTGCGCGCCGAGCAGCGCCAGCCGCTCGTTGATCTCCGCGAGTTCCTTCTGTTCCCCCTCGCCCAGCTTCGCGCCCGAACGCACGAATCCCTTCCAGTGGCGTTCCAGCACACGGCTTTGTTCGGTTGTCAGCTTCGCCTTGTCGCGTCCCTGCCACACGGCGTCGACGCGGGCGAACAAGTCGCGGTTCTGCGCGATTTTGGAGAAATGCCGCGACAGTTTGGGCGCGATCTCGCGTTCCAGCGCCTGGATCGTCTGATTGGTATGCGCCCCGGCCCTGTTCCAGAAAATGGCGCCAACCCGGTTCAGCGCCTGTCCGCCCAGTTCCAGCCTGGTGATCACGGTGTCGAAATCGGCTGCGCCATCATCCTTCGCGATCGCATCGATCTCGCGTTCGTGTTCCGCCATCGCCGCCTCGAAAGCGGGCGGGAAGTCTTCGTCGGAAACGGCCTCGAAGCGAGGCAGGCCGAGCGGCCCGTCCCAGTCGGTGATAACCCGCTGCGTCGGCGACGAATTGCTCGTGGTGTTCTTTGACATGATTGCTTTCCGGATTTGTCGAAACCGAGGGGACTGGAATCGCATCTAGGCAGGTACATGGGCATTCGCAAGCCGGCGATCAGTCGCCCTTAAGCTCCGCGCCGCGTTCGTTGAGAATCTCGCGCACCGATTCCCACAATAGCGAGAAGGACTGGAAGCCCTCTTCCGTCACCTCGTCAGTGTCGAGCGCCCGCACCACATTCTCCAATATTGCGAACATTTCCTTCTTCAGAACCCGCAGGCCCTCGGGATCGGAGATCGAGTTGGCGCGTTCGGCAATGTCGAGAAGGACGTAATTGTAGCTGTCCATCCGGTTCTTCTGCCGCGACATCAGCCGCGACCTGAGCGCCAGCATCGCCGAGCCGAGCATCGCCATCACCGTGACCATCAGCGCCAGCGGTTCGGCATTTTCCTGGAGGAAGGAAGGTTCGTTGCGATCATAAAAGCGCTGCGCGCCCTCGTGCAGCGGCACGTTCAGCCCTTCTGCCGTTTCGGGTTTGCTGATGGCCGAGGCAAGCGCGAAGCGGATCGTCAGGTCCAGCCTGTGCTCGAACAGGATCTGCGTCAGTACCGCGATCGCTTCCGCGCTGACATCCTGCCTCGACACCAGCGCGCGCTCGACGGCGGACGAAAGCATGTCGCGCATCGGCGTCGGCCCGTCGCCCGAAAACACGCCCTTGGGAATTCGGCCCGTCTCCAGGAAGGGCCGCTTGACGGCGATCGCCTCCGTCTGGTCGATCTCCACATAGCGGATCGGAATGTTCTTCAGCTTGGCGTCCTCGAACAGATCGAGCAGGCGGCGGTCGCGCAGCGAGCGAACCGTGAAGATCGCATCGATCTGGCCGGCCTGAAAGGCGTTCGCGGCCTGTTCGAACGTCAGGGAACGCCATTTCACCGCCGTGATCGGCAGGTCGTAATGGTCGGAAATGACCCAGAACGAGCGAAACTCGTCCGTACCGAAGGGGGGAATGGCGACCTGTTTGCCGATCAGGTCGCGAACCGTGCGGATGTCGCTTTGTCCACGCACGAGAAGCTGGAAATAGTCGGGAAACAGATTGGCGACCAGGCGCACGCTGGAAATGACCGGCGTATCGGAACGGATCGTCGCCAGATCCACTTTCTTGTCGTTCAGCAAGGTGATGTTCTGGCTGGAATCGCGGGTAGCGAGGACACGCACCTTGAGGCGGTCCGTATGCCGCTCCACGACTTCGGCGACTTCCCGCATCAATTCATGGGAATCGGAAAGGTAGGGACCCGCCCCGACGGTCAGCACCATGGGCGCTGACGTGCGCCCCAGAAAATACCACCCGCCGAATGCCGCGGCCAACACGGCCGAGGTGAGCAGTACGAGCAACAGCCGGTATCGCGCCCTGCGCGAGCGCAGATTGGCGCGTCGTTCCGGCACCCTTGCCTCAGCCTGCTTCTCGTTGTCCGCCATCCGGCCCCCTCCGAGATTGATGATGATCGAAGGAAGCCCGCAAATGCAATGGCGTCTTCAGGCGCCGCGCCGGCGCCGCGCGGCCAGCGTGCGGAGTCTCAGTGCGTTGAGCCGGATGAAGCCAGCCGCGTCCTTCTGGTCGTAGGCGCCGTGATCGTCCTCGAAGGTGACGAGCTCTTCCGAATAGAGGGACAACGGGCTTTCGCGGCCGGTGACGATGACATTGCCCTTGTAGAGCTTCAGCCGCACCTTGCCTTCGACGCTCTCCTGGCTCCTGTCGATCATCGCCTGCAGCATCTCGCGCTCCGGCGAGAACCAGAAGCCGTTGTAGATGAGTTCGGCATAGCGCGGCATGAACTCGTCCTTGAGATGCGCCGCATTGCGGTCGAGCGTGATCGACTCCATCGCCCGGTGCGCGGTAAGCAGGATCGTGCCACCGGGCGTCTCGTAGACGCCGCGCGNNTCATGCCGACGAAGCGGTTCTCGACAAGATCGAGACGGCCGATGCCGTTGTCGCGGCCAAGGTCGTTGAGCGCGGCAAGCAGGGTCGCCGGCGACATCTTCTTGCCGTTGAGCGCGACGGCATCGCCATGATCGAATTCGATCTCGATTTCAGTCGGCTTGTCCGGCGCCTCTTCCGGCGAGATCGTGCGCTGGAAGACATAGGCCGGCGGCTCCTGCCACGGATCTTCCAGCACCTTGCCCTCCGAAGACGAGTGCAGAAGGTTGGCGTCGACGGAGAACGGCGCCTCGCCGCGCTTGTCCTTGGGCACCGGAATCTGGTTCTTCTCGGCAAAGTCGATCAGATCGGTCCGCGACTTGAAATCCCAGTCGCGCCAGGGCGCGATTACCTTGATGTCTGGGTTGAGCGCATAGGCCGACAATTCGAAACGAACCTGATCGTTGCCCTTGCCGGTCGCGCCATGCGCGATGGCGTCGGCGCCGGTTTCCTCCGCGATCTCGACCAGCCGCTTGGAGATCAGCGGTCGCGCGATCGAGGTTCCGAGCAGGTAGACGCCCTCATAGACCGCATTGGCGCGGAACATCGGGAAAACGAAATCGGAAACGAATTCCTCGCGCAGATCCTCGATATAGATCTCTCGGATGCCCAGCATTTCCGCCTTGCGGCGCGCCGGCTCGAGTTCCTCGCCCTGGCCGAG
>JAGRLL010000095.1 GCA_020441855.1 Nitratireductor sp. | reverse complement strand
CCTTCGACATGCTGGGCGAGGCGGCAAGAACGGCGAAAGACGCGGCACGTTATTTCTCTTCCTACGCCCATGCCATCTCGGTGATCGGCGAACAGGCCGATCAAGACGACCCGCACGACAATTCCGGCATTTCGGTCAAGCTGTCGGCGCTGTTCGCGCGCTACGAGACGGTCAACCGCGCAAGGGTCATGAGCGAACTCGTGCCGCGCGTTATCGAACTGGTCAGGCTGGCGCGCGCCGTCAACATTCCGATCGCCATCGACGCGGAGGAAGCGGACCGGCTGGACCTGTCGCTCGACGTGATCGGCGCCATCCTAGCCGATTCCACGCTCCATCAATGGGACGGTTTCGGTGTGGTGGTGCAGGCCTATCAGCGCCGCGCACCGGCGGTGCTCGACTGGCTGCATGCGCAGGCGCGCGAACACAGCAGGCGGCTTTCGGTGCGCCTGGTCAAGGGCGCCTACTGGGACAGCGAGATCAAGAACGCGCAGGTGCTCGGCCTTGCCGGCTATCCGGTCTACACCCGCAAGGAGACGACCGATGTCGCCTATTTGGCCTGCGCGCGCAAATTGCTGGCGATGACGGACCGGCTCTATCCGCAATTCGCCACGCACAATGCGCACACCATTGCCGCAATAAGCCACATGGCCTTGCAAGGGGAACCGGCAAGGTTCGAGTTCCAGCGACTTTACGGGATGGGCGAGGCTGCGCACGAAATCGCGCGCAAGAGCGATGGTCACAGACGCCGCATCTACGCGCCCGTCGGCGTGCACAAGGACCTGCTGGCCTATCTGGTGCGCCGGCTGCTCGAGAACGGCGCCAATTCCTCCTTCGTCCACCGGGTGCTCGACCGGGCCATTCCGGCCGAAGCAATCGCCGCCGACCCGATCGCCGTAGTCGAGGCGGTCTCGCCGCTCACGCATCCCTCCATCCCGCTGCCCTGCGATCTCTACGGCGCGGCGCGACGCAATTCGCGCGGCTGGAATCTCAACGATCCCACAGACCTCGAAGCGCTGGAAAAGGCGATGACGCCATTCCTTGCGGCCAGATGGGGCGACGCCAATCGGGATGGCGCAAGCCGCGCCGTCACCAATCCGGCGGACAGGAACGACATCGTCGGCCACGTGCACGACGCCAACGAGGCGCAAGCGAAGGAAGCAATAGCGCGCGCCGCCGCCACCTTCCCCGAATGGTCATCGCAAGGGGCCGGCGCGCGCGCCGCCATCCTGGAGAGAGCCGCCGATCTTTTTGAGGAGAATGCCGCCGAACTCATGGCGCTGTGCGTGCGCGAGGCGGGAAAGACGCGCTTTGACGCCATCGCCGAAATACGTGAGGCGGTCGATTTCCTTCGCTACTATGCGGCGCAGGCGCGCGAAACGCTCGGCAAGCGCACCGGTCTCGGTGCGGTCGTCTGCATTTCGCCATGGAACTTTCCATTGGCAATCTTCACCGGCCAGGTCGCCGGATCGCTTGCCGCCGGCAACACGGTTGTCGCCAAGCCCGCCGAGCAATCGCCCCTGATCGCGGCGCGCGCGGTAGAATTCCTGCGCGAGGCGGGCGTGCCGGCGGATGCGCTCAAACTGGTGCAGGGCGACGGCGCCATTATCGGCCCTGCATTGACCGGCGACAGGCGCGTGGCGGGCGTCGTTTTCACCGGCTCGACGGAGACGGCGCGCCTGATCGACCTCTCGATGGCGAAAGACGGCAACCAGGCGGCGGCGCTGATCGCCGAAACGGGTGGCCTCAACGCCATGATCGTCGATTCGACCGCGCTGGCCGAACAGGCGGTGCGCGATATCCTCGCTTCCGCCTTCCAGAGCGCAGGCCAGCGCTGTTCGGCGCTGCGGGTACTGTTCGTGCAAAAGGACATCGCGCCTTCATTGCTGGAAATGCTCGAGGGCGCGGCGCGCGAACTGGGCATCGGGCGTCCCTGGAATCCGTCGACCGATGTCGGCCCGGTGATCGACGATGATGCGAAGCGCATCATTGATGCGCATTGCGAAAGGCTGGAGGGCGAAGGCCGCTTGCTTTTCCGGCTGGCGACGCCACCTGGATGCGACGCCGGCACCTTCGTTGCGCCAGCTGCCTTCCGGCTCGATTCGATGAAGGAACTGACACGGGAGATTTTCGGCCCCGTGCTGCATGTCGTCACGTTCGAGGCGAACGAAATCGACACGATCGTCGACGACATCAATGCGGCGGGCTACGGACTGACGCTCGGCATCCACAGCCGCATCGATTCGCGCATCGACGCTATCTGCGCGCGGGCGCATATCGGCAACATCTATGTCAACCGCAACCAGATCGGCGCGGTGGTCGGCGTTCAGCCCTTCGGCGGCGAGGGTCTTTCCGGTACCGGGCCGAAGGCCGGTGGGCCGCTCTATCTCATGCGGTTGTCGAAATCCTCAAAACCCCTTGAGCCAGCCGACGCCCTTCCCGATCCCGCACCCCGCATCCTGCCCGGCCCGACAGGCGAGAAGAATTCCTACACGCTGCGGCCGCGAGGGCTGGTCGCCTGTCTGGGGCCCGACGACCACCGGCAAAAGGAGCAGGCAAGACTGGCGAAAAATGCCGGCAATGCGGTGATGTCGACCGCGATAGACGATGCGGCTTTTCGCAAGGCGCTTGACGAGGACCGTATCGCCGCATTGATGGTGGACGGCGAAGCGCCGCGCGAGCTTCGTATCATGCTGGCCGAAAAGCAGGGAAAGCGCGTGCCCGTCATCGCCGGCACGAGCGATCTCCACTTGCTGTATGCGGAAAGCTCGATCGCCGAGGACACGACGGCATCCGGCGGCAACGCCTCGCTGCTGGCGGCGGTGTCGTAGGGGCCAACCTCGCCCTTCGACAAGCTCAGGATGAGGGTGGGTAAAGCGTGGTGGCGATCGATCCTCGACTTGCGCCCGACCGGCAATGGATCCTGGCTCGCCCTGGCGGCCGGGATGACAAAGAAAGTGGTGCCGATTGAAGAAAATGCCGAGGCCTTGATGGCCCAGTTGCCGTTTCAATAGACGTGTGAAATTTCTTGTCGCTATCTTATTTCATTGTTATCGCTTTTGTTTTGCAATTGATGTGCATTTGATGCGTTAAAATGCACACCTTCCTGGAAACCACGTCCCCATCTTCAGGTCACGACAACGGCAATGATGCTTCGTCGCAACTGGCCCGGAACTGACAGTCCGACAAAGGGCCACCAACCTGGAGAAATGAAATGACCAA
>JAGRLL010000427.1 GCA_020441855.1 Nitratireductor sp. | reverse complement strand
CCTCGCGCATGTACATGGAGCAGATTGCCGCCAAGGAGGGCCTGGACGTCAACATCGTGCCGCTCAAGGGCGGTGGCGAGATGGTCAGCTCCATTCTCGGCAAGCAGGTGGCCTTGGCCCTGTCGGGCGGGATCAACTACAAATATCCCGACGAAATGAAGATGATCAGCGCGCTGACCACCTTCCGTCACCCTTCAGCACCAGACGTCAACACCATCGAGGAAGACGGCTATCCGCTGGCGATGGATTCGCGCACGACGCTGATCCTGCCCAAGGGCACGCCGCGCCCGATCCTCGACAAGCTGGCGGAGGCATTGAAGGCGGCGGAAACCGACGAGGACTTCGCCAAGATCGTCGCCGCCGCAAACATCCCGATCATGTATCTGGGCGTCGATGCCTCCACCAAGGAGATGCATGACAGCTACATGAAGAACAAGGGCATCATGGAAAGCGTCGGCTACCAGCCTCAGTAAGCACAGTGGTGCCGCGGGCCATGCGGTCCGCGGCCATTCCCCCGATAACATCACATTCAGAGAATTTGCCGTGTTCCAACCCTTATCCGGTATCCGTGTCATCGATCTAACGCAGGTGCTGGCGGGCCCCTATGCCGCCTACCAGCTCGGCCTCATGGGTGCAGACGTCGTGAAGGTGGAAATCCCCGGCCAAGGCGACTGGACGCGCGACAAGGGACATCTGCCCGAACTCAACAAAGACAGGATGGGGCTCGCCTATCTGACCCAGAATGCCAACAAGAAGTCGGTGGCGCTGGATTTAAAGAAAGAGGAAGGGCTCAACATCCTCAAGCGTTTGCTGGCGGATGCCGATGTCTTTATCGAGAATTTCCGGCCCGGCACGATCGAACGGCTCGGCCTACCGTTTGAAGTGGTGCGGGAGATCAATCCGAAGATCGTCTATTGCTCGATTTCCGCCTTCGGGCAGGACGGCGAGATGAGCCGGCGGCCGGCCTACGATCATGTGGTGCAAGGCATTTGCGGCATCATGAAAACGACCGGCACGCGGGAGACCGGCCCGCTCAAGGTCGGAGCACCCTATGTCGATTTCGCCACCGGCCTGAATGCGGCCTTCGCCATCGTTTCGGCGCTGCACGAGATCAACCGTACCGGCAAGGCGGTGCATCTCGATGTGGCCATGCTCGACACGACCATGCTGCTGATGGCCTCGCTTCTGACCAACCACCTGAGCGCGGGCTGGATGCCGGTTCCCTCGGGCAATGAGGCATGGAGCCAGAGCCCGTCGTCCGGGGCGTTCGACACCGCCGACGGTATGCTGATGATCGCGGCCAACAACGACAAGCAGTTCCGCACGCTGTGCACTGGCATTGGCCGAGAGGATCTGCTGGAAGATCCGCGCTGGAACAGCACGCAACAACGCGAAAAGAACGCCAAGGAATTGCGGTCGGAGTTGATCGGAATCTTTAAGGCCCGCCCGGCGCTCGAATGGGAAACGATGCTGGACGAGGCTGGCGTACCGGCGGCGAAGGTCCGCTCGCTGGACGAGATACTGGCCGAGGATCACGCCAGGGCGCGACAGTTCACGCATGGGGTATCTCTGATCGGTCGTGCGCAGGAAGTTCACCTGCCGACACTCGGTTTCAAGATCGACGGCGAAGTCGTGTCTCCAACGGTGCCGCCGCCCGAACTCGGCGGGGACACCGATGAGGTGCTGATGGCTGCGGGTTACGACGCGGCCGAAATCGCCGGACTTCGCGAGGCGGGTGTCATCGACTGACCTGGCCTGAGACTGACATTGCCTGGCGCGGGCCGTTGGTGGCCCTGACGCTGGGAGCATACCGCGCCATCGGCAATCACGCAGTTCGGCGCATTGCAGGAGAAACCGGCCTGTGGCCGTTTCGCAAAACGGGAGGAAACCCATGAGACTGAACAAAACGATCGCTGGTGCGCTCGGCCTTGCGATGACGCTGGGACTGGCGTTTGCAGGCCAGCCTGCCGCCGCCGCCGAACTGGAACTGAAGATGCAGTTCGCTTCGCCCGACGGGACTTCTTGGAACAAGATGGACCGACGGTTCGCGGCGCAACTCGAAGCCATCACCAACAATCGTGCCAAGGTGGAGTTCTTCCCGCCGAATTCGGTGACGCCGTTCAAGGACTGGCTGCAATCGACCGGTGCCGGCCTGCTCGATATCGGGTTTGTCTGGCACCCGGTGCTGCCGGGCAAGTTCGTGCAGATGGAACTGTTTTCCCTGCCGGGCCTGTCGAAGAACCAGACACTCGCCACCATCGTCTACTGGCGGCTGCGCGACCAGTTTCCGCAGATGGGTGAGCTTTATTCGCAAGAGGACAATGTCGTCGACCTGGCGACCTTTGTGGCGATGGGCTCGCATCTTCACACTAAGGAGCCGGTTCGCGCGCTCGACGATTTGAAGGGCAAGGTGTTCGCCGCCCAGGACTCTGCCGGTGTGGCCGTTCTGGAGAAACTCGGTGCTAGCGCCAGCGTCATGGTCGGGCCGGATGCCTATCTGGCACTGCAACGCGGTGCGGTGGACGGCGTTCTATGCGCCTGGGGCTGGGTCAAGAACTTCAAGCTGAACGAGGTCACGACCTATCACACGCTGCTCAACCTCAATCCGGGCACCTACAGCACGGTCATGAATAAGGATGCCTGGAACATGCTGACGGACGCGGAGAAGAACCACCTGGCCGACCTGCGGCCGGTCTATTTCTTCTACAACACGACCGATGCCGCAGCGGGCGCGACGCAGGATATTCCGGCGGAAAACATCTTCTCGCTCAGCGTTGAAGACCAGGACGAACTGGGCAAGCAGATGCAGCCGCAATGGGCTGCATGGGTGAAGCGCGCCGATGAGGCGGGATTGCCGGGCCAGGAAATCCTGGATGAGGCCGTGCGTCTGATGAAGCTGTACGACCAGAACTGACTGGCGTTTTCGGGCAACGTTTCCGCGCCGGTCTTGCTCCGGCGCGGAACCACATGATGCGTGTGTTATCGCTCCGCGAGCAAGGAATGCTCCCTTGACGACATCCCAGACTGAGATTTCCGTCGCCGAAGACACCCAGGCAGGTGTTCTGGCGCGCGCCTTGTCGTGGCCTGGACGGCTCTGCCTTTATGCCGGCGGGGTGGCGCTAGTCATCATGATGGGACTGACGGTAGCCGACGTCATCTTGCGGAACCTGTTTTCCATCGTGGTGCCGGGCGGCATCGAGATGACTGGCCTGCTGATGATCATCGTCGCTCTGTCGACGCTGGCGGTTGTCGAGATCGAGCGCAACCACATCAGGGTCGATCTCCTGCTGCGGCTGCTCTACGAACCCGTCCGCGTCGCCGTGGCCGCCGGCGGGCTTATGCTCACGCTGGCGATGATGATCGTGACTGCGGTGCGGATTGTCGACCAGGCCGGCTATCTGAGAACCAACGACATCGTGACCGGGGTCCTGCGCGTGCACGAATGGCCTTTCGTGATGGCGGGCGCGGTGTTCGTCATCCTGTTTGCACTCGCGCTTGCCATCAACCTCGTGCAGGATTTGGGCACCGTCGCCCGGCAGCGGAACCCGGTGGCCTATCTTGTCCTGCTGGTGTCGGTGGGGGTCGTGGCCGCCATCTTCTACCTTTCCTTTCATCCCGAGGCGCTGCCGTTCGAGATGCCGCGCGTGTGGCGTGGCGGCCTCTCCATTCTTCTGTGCTTCGTTCTAATCTTTCTCAGTGTGCATGTCGCGGCGGCGATGGCCGTGACCTCGCTTCTGGGCATCAGCCTTCTGATCAACGCCAAGGCCAGCCTGACGAGTCTGGGGACGACGACCATCGATGTGGTCAGCGATCCAACATGGAGCGTGGTGCCGCTGTTCACCTGGATGGGGCTGATCGTCGTCGCGTCGGGTTTTGCGGAATCGCTCTTCCGCGCCGCCTACCGGTGGATCGGCCATCTGCCGGGCGGGCTTGCCTCGGCCAGCACAATTGCCTGTGCGGGGTTGTCCTCCATCGTCGGCGACACCCTGTCTGGCGTCTACAGCATGGGGTCGATCGCGCTGCCGCAGATGCGCAAATACGATTACGACATGAAGCTTGCGACGGCGTCGATCGCGTGCGCAGCGACCATCGGCGTGATGGTGCCGCCGAGCATCGCCTTCATCGTCTACGGCATGATCACGGAAGTCTCGATCGGCAAGCTGTTCATGGCCGG
>JAGRLL010000426.1 GCA_020441855.1 Nitratireductor sp. | reverse complement strand
ATGAACGCCGACCGTTTCGATCTGGCGTAAGTCGCAGAGTTGGTGTGTGACGGCAAAAGCCGGGGCCTTGGCCCCGGCTTTTTTGTGCGCGAAAGGTGGTCAGGCCGGTATGCGTTTCTCGTATTCGCCTTTCAGGCGTACCCAGCCGTCCCAGAATGGTTCCGGGGCGTGGCCCGCAAGCTTCGCCGCGAGGACGTCGAGATGCATGTGCCAGCCCGCACCGACCATCACCGTGTTGGCGCGGTCGGAGATGCGCCGATGCGTGACGGTCAGCAGCACGTCCTCGCCCTGCGGCTCAAGCTCGAAGCTCACCTCGCCACCGCCCCAGGTGAAGGCCAGCTTCCGGAGCGGATCGACCTCCACGATCCTGCTCTCCATGCTGTGTTCCTCGCCGAAGCCATCCGGGCGTTTGCCGGGAGGGTCGGTCAATTCGCTGTTGCGCCACTTGAGCGTGAAATTCGTGCCGGCCGCCATTCCCATGTCGCCGGCGGCGAGCCACCGGCGGCGAAGATCGCTTTTCGTGAGATAGTTCCAGACGCGTTCTGTAGGGCCTGGAAGCAGGCGCTGGATACGATAGGTCGCGGGTTCGACGAGTACCCCGTAAGCATCGACGGTATCGAGGTCGTTCATGGTTTCTCTCCCTTGTCGGATCGGTGTGGAATGTCCTCGTCTTCCTTGCGGAGAATGAGTTCCAGCGCGTCCAGCCTGCCGGTCCAGAAGCGGGCATAATGGCCGAGCCACTCCGCCGCGCTGGCCAGCGGGCCCGGATCGAGGCGGCACGCATGCGTGCGCCCGTGCACTTCCCGGCGTATCAGGCCGGCCTTCTCCAGCGTCTTGATGTGCTTGGACGCCGCCGCGAGCGACATGTCGAAGGGTTCGGCCAGTTCGCCGACCGTACGCTCGCCGCGCGAAAGCTCGGCGAGCATTTGCCGGCGGGTGGCGTCGCCCAGCGCATGAAAGACGGAATTGAGCGCATCTGCATTTAATTCAACCATAAGGTTGAATATAAAGATTGCGAGGCAATAGTCAACCAACTGGTTGAATATTGTGTGCCGTGCTGGTGTGGCCGGATTCGACTTGCCTCACTTGCCCCGGCTCGCAGATAGTAATGGCCGGTGCTAATCATGGAGGGGCCATCATGCCATCGCGAACGGACAGGATCGAACAGGCGGCGCGCCGCCACGTCGAGGCGGGGTCCCATGCCGGCATAGAATGGCTGGTCAGGCTGGATGGCCACGACTGGCTGCGCGGCTCGGTCGGCCTTGCCGATCCGCTCGCCGGCACGCCCATGCCCGAAAAGCCGATCTACCGGCTCTATTCGATGACCAAGCCCGTGATCTCGGCCATCGCGCTGATGCTGGTCGAGGAGGGGAGACTGCACCTCTACGACCCCGTGGCGGCCTTCTTGCCGGACTTTGCCCGGATGCAGGTGATCGACGACGATGGCACGCTGCATCCCGCCCGCCGCATGATGCTGGTAGAGCACCTGCTGACGCATCGTTCCGGCCTGACCTATGGCTTCCTGGCTGGATGCGCAGCCGCCGCGCGCTACCGCGAGACCGATCTGGGCAGAACCCACCCGCCGCTCCCGGAATTCATCGACAGGATCGCCTCGCTGCCGCTTGCCTTCGAGCCCGGCGCGCAATGGCGCTACTCGGTCGGCACCGACGTCATGGGTCGCATCATCGAGATCGTCGAGGGCAAGCCGCTGCAGCAGGTCGTAGCCGAACGCATCGTCGCGCCGCTCGGCCTTGAGGACACCGGCTTTTGCGTGCCGCCCGGGAAGCAGGATCGTCTGATGCCGATGTTCGGCAATCCCGACCTCGACACGCTGATGGTCTACCCCGACGGGCCGCAGAAGCTGACGCCTGCGGACGTCTCGTCGCATTATCCGGTCAATGACCCTGCCTTTGCCCGCGGCGGCTACGGGCTTTATTCGACCATCGAGGATTACGCGAAAATCTGCGAACTGCTGAAGACGGGCACCGACCGGGAAGGCAATGTCCTGCTTTCGCGCCACATGGTCCGCTTCATGTGGACGAACCGCATTCCCGAAAGCCAGATGCCGCTGGCGATCGGTCCGCTGCCGCTGCCCGGCTACGGTTTCTCGCTCGCCGGCCGGGTCATGGTCGATCTGGCGCGCTCGGTTTCGATGACGGGGCCGGGTGAATACGGCTGGTCGGGCGCTGCTTCCACCTTCTTCTGGATCGATCCCGCCGAAGACATGATCGGCGTCGTCATGACCCAATATCTGGGTTCCAGGCTGCCGCTCGCCGACGACATGCGCACCGCCGCCTATCAGGCGCTGGAATAAGCGCATCAGCCAAACTGTCGGGTGCTTCACAAAAACAGGCTTCGGCTGCCTGCGGCCGAATGCTAGTTAGAGCACGAAACCCTTCAAGGCAGGAGAAGCCTTGGCGTGCGGCCAACGTTGCGTCGTGAACCGACGCAAGCGCGGGCGCCCGAACGTAAATGAAACAGAACGCCCCTGGCGAAGCGAGGATACGACCGTGAGCGAAAAGATCCGCCTTTTTATCGCCAACAAGAACTACTCCTCCTGGTCGTTCCGGCCCTGGATCGCCATGAAGGTGAAGGGCATCGATTTCGAGGAAGTGCTGACCCCGTTTGACGACGATGCGGGCAACCCCAGGTTTCGGGAATTCTCGCCGACAGGCAAGGTGCCGACGCTCGTCGACGGCGACACGAGAATCTGGGAATCGCTGGCGATCCTCGAATATCTGGCCGACCTATTTCCCGACAAGGGGTTCTGGCCGGAGGATATCGCCACGAGGGCTGCGGCGCGCGCTTTCTCCTCGGAAATGCATGCGGGTTTCACGGCGTTGCGCAATGCCTGTCCGACGAACTGGCGGCGCCCGGTTGGAGCCATTCAGGTGGGCGAAGACGTGCGCCGCGACGTTG
>JAGRLL010000425.1 GCA_020441855.1 Nitratireductor sp. | reverse complement strand
GCCAATCTTTGCAACAGAGCCAGCGCACTTGGCCTGGCGTGCCCTGACGGCCCGTGCGCTTGGCCGCCCCGTGTCGCGCAGCGCTGTCTGGCTCGTACGGGATTCCGGGGCGCATAGGCCGTAGCGCTTTCCGGATGGCGTGCTCTTACCGCAGATACTGATAGCGTAACAGGATCCAGCACAACAGGCCCGCGACGGAGCAAACGGCGAACACGAAATGAAAGCGCCGGCCGGCAATGAACATGGCTGCAAGCGCCGCCAGCACCATGACGCCTTGCCGCAACATATACCAATGTCCTATTGCGTGGAAGTGCTCGATGCCCTTCCACAGGGTATCCATGACGTCGACAATGGCCAGCGCGGCCAATAGCCCGTAAAACCATTTCTGCCGCGAGTGGAAATAAGCCTCGAAGCCGCTGTATTCTTCCATGTGGTCCGGAAACAGCAAGGTGCATTGGAGGAAGAACAGCGCGGCATAGAAGATCAGGAAAAAATAGAGTTCGAACGACCATTGCGCCACATGCTGCAATCCGAACTCGAACCACCAGAAGTAGACGACCCCCAGAAACAGGAAGGCGGCCCAGATCAGGTGGGTCGGGTACAGGCGGACGCGGCCGGGGTGCTGTATCAGCCGCGCGAGGCCCGTCAACAGGCGGGCCACGCTCAAACCCATCACGACGCCCAGGACGGTCCGGACATGAATCAGCTGATCCGGGTGGGCAATGGCCACTTCCACGCCGGCGCCTATTTATGGTGCTTTTGTTGGGCCGCGCGGTCCATGGAGTGCTGTATCCCTTCCTCGTCCAGTTTCTGTTGCTGCAGTATGCACGGCTCGTACGACGGGCTACCGGGATGGATTCCAAGGCTTTCGCACTTGTGCTGGTATTCCTCGGCGCTCCATTCGTCGAGCGTGTCGCACGCGGAGAGCAGTGCCGACGAAGCAAGAGCCGCCGCCATCAAAGTCAAGCGCCGGGGCCGGTCGGTAAGCAACATTTCCTTCTCCTTTTAAGGGCGGGATGAGTGGGGCTGCGATCCCGTGTCTCCGGGCTGGGTCGATATCTTTAGGTTATCACCGATCCGAAGATGGCTCTATTGAGCCGGATCCGGGCATAGTACGATACCGGCCACCGCATCACCGCATCACCGCATCACTGCGCCACTGCGTCACCGCGCCACTGAGTTACGCAGCATCACCCGGCAGGTGCCACGTGACACGGGCAACGGGTCACAGGCTATTTCGCCGCATGACGCATGGCCAGGGTGGCATCGGAACAAGGAATCGAGCATGCGTTTCGAAGAAAACATCACACTGACTCACATCGACCAGGGCACGCCCATGGGCGACTTGCTGCGCCAATTCTGGCTGCCCGCCCTGTTGTCGGAGGAACTGCCGGAGAACGACGGCCCGCCGCTGCGGGTGACGCTGTTGGGCGAAGAGCTGGTGGCCTTCCGGGATACCGACGGCAAGGTCGGATTGCTGAGCGCCTATTGCCCCCATCGCCGCGCCGAGCTCTATCTGGGACGCAACGAAGGGTCGGGCCTACGCTGTGCGTATCACGGCTGGAAGTTCGATGTCCGCGGCCAGTGCGTCGATATCCCGACCGATGCCTGTGGGCCGGAGGTCTTGAAGCGGATGGGCACCACCGCGTACGAAACCCGGGAGCACGGCGGCATCGTCTGGGCCTACATGGGCCCGGCGCAGCCGCCCGCCGACGTGCCCGAGCTCGACTTCTGCCGGGTCGCGCCCGAGCAGCGCTATGTCTCGAAATGCCTCATGAAGTGCAACTACCTGCAGGCGCTCGAGGGCAGCATCGATTATTCCCATATCTCGTTCCTGCACAAGGATCTCGAAGGGGGCACGGGCAAGGCGGACACCTTCGGGCTGGGCGAGATGATCAAGTATTCCGAAGACGACGGACGCCCCACGATTTTCTGTGACCGGGTCGAGCATGGCCTGCAGATTGCCGCGCGCCGCGAAGCCGGCGCCGACGCCTACTATTGGCGCATTGCCCGCTGGTTCATGCCTGTCATCGTGGTGGTGCCGACCGCGCCGGGCAATGTGTGCCGGGCCAATATTTTCGTTCCCATCGACGACGAAAACTGCTGGTGGTATCGCATCCGCTGGCATGCGGAACGCGCGCTGACGGAGCAGGAGATCGAAGGCTACAAGCACGGCGCATTCGATTATGCCGAGCTGGTTCCGGGGACTTATCTGCCCAAGGGGACCCGGGAGAACGATTATCTGCAGGACAGGGCCGAGCAGCGCACCCGGTCGTTCACGGGCATTCCCAGCGCGCAGTTGCAGGACCTGGCGATCCAGGAAAGCCAGGGGCGCATTCACGACCGCAGCCGCGAGCGGCTGGTCAAGACCGATCTTCCCATCGTGCAATGCCGCCGGTCGCTGTTGCAGGCCGCCGACGAGCTGGTCAAGGGCAATGCGCCAGCCCTGGCTTCCCGGCCCCAGGCGTATCGCGGCAGGGCGTACGCAATCACCCGGCCCCGGAATGTGGAGCTGGCGCGGATCCGTGAAGAACTGGCCAACGAATAAATAGCGGTTTTAATAGCGGTTTTTCGGAGGGCGGCGGCCGGGGATTTCCCGCCGCCGCTTCGATCATTCCTGAGGAGACAATATGTTCATGCGGACCTTATCCTGTTTGATGGTTTCATTCGCCGCGATCTGGCCGGCGGCTTTCGCGCACGCGCAATCGTATCCGACGGGGCCGATCACGATCGTCGCGCCGTTCCCGGCCGGCGGCACGCCGGACCTGGTGGCCAGGGTGATCGCCGATAAGGCCTCATCCATCATGGGGGTGCCCATGGTGGTGGAAGCCAAGCCCGGCGGGCAAAGCATTACCGGCACCACCACCGTCGCCAACGCGCGCCCCGACGGGCACACCTGGCTGCTGGCGACGCTGAGCTTCGTGACGAGCCCGGTGCTGGTCAAGGGCGTCAGCTGGGATCCCGTCAAGAGCTTTCGCGGGATCGCGCAGCTTGCCACGGCGCCCGTGGTCGCGGTCGTGCCCGCGTCGCTGGGCGTGACCACATTGCGCGATTTCGTGGCCAAAGCCAAGCAGGCGCCGGGGGAATTGAACTATCTCATGCCCGGGGTCGGCACTTCCATGCATTTGAATACCGAAATGCTGAAGAAGTCGGCCGGCATCGACCTGTTCGCCATCCCTTATAAAGGCACGCCGCTGGGCATGCCCGAGCTGCTCAAAGGCGAGCTGTCTTTCGCCATGCTGCCCCTGAGCACTGCGCTGCCTTACCTGAAAGACGGTAAACTGACTGCGCTCGCGGTAGTCGCCCCCGAGCGGGTCAGCGAGATTCCGGATGTCCCCACCCTGAAGGAAGCCGGATTCCCCGAGGCCCAGGTATTGTCGTGGTACGCGATGGTGGCGCCGGCCGGCACGCCGGACGAAGCGGTCGCCGTGGCCAACAAAGCCTTGAACCAGGCGATCGCCGACCCGGGTGTCAAGCAGCGCTTGCGGGACCTTGGTGTGTACGTGACGCAGTCCAATACAGCCGCGCAAACCGACACCCTGCTGCGCGGCGAGGCCGAGCGCTGGAAGCAGACCCTGAGAGCCATGAACCTTCAGGCCCAATAGCCGGAAGGGGCGGCCTGGCCAGTGCGGTCGCGTATTTTCGGGAAGAATCGAATTGACGCTTCAGCAGCTGCGGGATTTCGTTCTGGCCGTCGAGCACGGCAGCCTGCGGCGTGCCGCCTTGCATGGCCAGCAAAGCCAGGTTTCGCTGACCAAGTCCATCAAGCGGCTGGAAATTTCCCTGGGCACTGAGCTGCTGGTCAGGAACTCGCGCGGCATTACCCTGACACCCAGCGGCGAGCACCTGCTTCCGCGGGCGCGGCTGATTCTTTCCGAGGTGGCCCGGGTCGAAACCGAGGCGTCCATGAAAATGCAGGGGCGGCCCGTCGTCTCGATCGGCGCCTCGCCGCTGGCCGCGCTGGTGGTGGCGCCGCCCGCGCTCGAAGAATTCCGGGGGCGGCACGGGGACGTCATGGTCCGGTGCCGCAATGGCCCGTATTCCGAATTGCTGGCCGCCTTGATGGCGGGGACCGTCGAATTCATCATCTGTCCGGTTTTCGATGCGATCCTGGACGATTCCCTGGCGGTCGATGTGCTTTCCAGCCATCAGTCCGTCATTGTGGCCAGGGCTTCGAACCCGCTCAGGCATGCGACCCGCCTGAGCGAGCTTGCCGACGCCGAATGGATCGTCAACGGTCCGCTGGACCGCGGCGGCTCCAGCCTTGCGCAAATGTTCCGGAGATACGGGCTGGGCGGCCCCAGGGTCGCCATGCATTGCGACTCGTTTGTCGACGCGATCGCGCATGTGAAGCGCTCCGACCTGTTGTCGCTGTGCCCGCCCTGTCTGGAGGCGCTGGACGTCGCGGACAAGGTGGCGATCGTCGATATCCAGGAAAAACCGCCCACGCAGACCATATTGTTGATCCGCCACAAGCACAGGGTGTTGTCCAGGCACGCGTTCACGCTGTACGAGATCGTCCGCAAAGCGGGCGCGGGCCAGCCGACGGCACCCGCCGCGGACGATGGTGAAAAAAACCCGGCCGGCGCTAATCAAGTCCACGCCAGAGACCATTAAAGATAGAGCACCAGGATCTCGCGTCAGGATGGGAAATCCTGGTCGGCGGAAGTTTTCTTTTCCGGAGAGTTTCCTCGCTGAGCTACCCGGGGAGCGTACGGCGGGTGGTGTGGATGAGTTTGCCGTTGTGCATGGGATCGCAGGCCGGGTTGATGATGTCACGCTCCGGGATGTGCAATGACGCCTCAGCTTCCCTCCAGAACATGGCTGTCGGGCACCACGCACTTGAATGTGCCGGAAAAGACCGTTTCACCGGCGGCATTTGTCCCATGGACTTCGACCTCGTGGCGGCGCCCTTTCGAGCCGGCGACCTTGGCGACGAAACACAAGCGCTCGCCGACGCGCGAAGGTTTTAGGAAACCGACCTGGGCGCTCCCCAGGACGACCATGGGTTCGTTGACCGCCAGCATGGCCGCGAAATCCGCCGCGCCGAAGATGAATCCGCCATGCACCAGGCCGTGTGCGTCGGCCTTCATGCATTCGGTAAGCAACAATTCGACCGTGCTGCGTCCAGGCGCGATGGCCACAGGCCGGCCGCACAAGTCCGCGTCGATCGCCAGATGAGTGCGCGGGGTGGGGGTGTTTTCCGTCACGTTCAAGCCGCCTCGTAGAACGTCGTGAACTTGGCGGTGGTGGCTTGAGCGTCGGGATCCGTCACGACGTTGACGAGCGCGGGCAGGCCGTCGAGAGTCGCCTTCTTCGCGGCCTCGAGCGCGGGGCGGATCTGATCGGGGTGTTCGACCAGCGAAGCATGGCATCCCAAGGCGGTTGCCATGTCGTGGAATCTGGTCAGGCCCAGGTCGCGGCCTGGCTTGAGCTTCTGGGGATCGGAGGTCCATCCGCCGTTGAGGCTGACTACCGTGATGACAGGAATGCGATGGCGCACCGCCGTGTCCAGTTCCATGAAATTGAAGCCGATCGATCCGTCTCCATGCAGGCAGACGACTTGTTTGTCGGGGCGGGCCACCTTGGCTCCAATCGCATACGGCAATCCAACGCCCATGGTGCCGAAGGTGCCGGAATTAATACGGTGGCCAGGCAGGAAGGAAGGAATGGACTGTCTTCCGAAGTTCAGGATTTCCTGGCCGTCCACGGCCAGCACCGGGCTCTGTTGCAAAAATCGTGA
>JAGRLL010000094.1 GCA_020441855.1 Nitratireductor sp. | reverse complement strand
CGGCCTCGCCAACCAGCTGTCGATCTCCCGCGGCGAGGCCAAGGAGTACATCGACCGCTATTTCGAACGCTTCCCCGGCATCCGCGATTACATGGAAGAGACCAAGCGTGTCTGCAAGGAACAGGGCTATGTCGAAACCGTGTTCGGCCGACGCGCGCATTATCCCGAGATCGGTTCGTCCAATCCTCAGGTCCGCGCCTTCAACGAACGCGCTGCCATCAACGCCCCGATCCAGGGCTCGGCAGCCGACATCATCCGCCGCGCCATGATCCGCATGGACGCAGCACTGGCGGATGCCGGTCTTTCGGCGCGCATGCTGCTACAGGTTCATGACGAATTGATCTTCGAAACCGCCGCCGAAGAGGTCGATGCGACCGTTCCGGTCGTCACCAGGATCATGGAGGAGGCGACCCTGCCGGCGATCTCACTCAAGGTGCCGCTCAAGGTCGATGCCCGTGCCGCCGCCAATTGGGAGGCGGCACATTAATCTGGGTTGGGCCGCCGCCAATTGGGAGGCGGCACATTAATCTGGGTTGGGCCGCCGCCAATTGGGAGGCGGCACATTGATTTCGCCATGATCGGCTGCTTTCCAAGGCGATATGCCTGTGGCAGTTTCCGCCTGCCGGCAGGGTATCGGCCGGAACGAGGAATGAGGTTCGAAGACGATGGATCCGCTTGAAGCCAATCCCGCGCCGGGATTCCGCAACCACCCCGAACACACCATCACGGTGGCGCCCTATGCCGGTGAGGTGACGGTGGCCTTCAAGGGCACCGCGATCGCGAAGTCGACGAGTGCGCTCGAATTGCGCGAGGCGCACTATCCGCCCGTCCTCTACATTCCGCTCGGCGACGTCGAACCGTCGCTGCTGCGCCGGTCGTCCCACGCCACGCATTGCCCGTTCAAGGGCGAGGCGAGCTATTGGGACATCGTCTTAGGCGACCACGAGATCGACAACGCGGTCTGGGGCTACGAAATCCCCTATGACGAGATGCTGGAACTTGCCGGCCTCGTCGCCTTTTATCCCAACAAGGTCGAGATCACGGCAACGCCGGCGTGATCCTGAAGCGCGAGCCCCGCAGGTCCGTCATGCTCGGGCTTGTCCAGAGCATCTGACGAATCCCCGAATTCGCTGATACGTGGTTGGTTTCTCGGGACAAGCCCGAGGATGACGATTGAGCGGTAGATCGCTCCCCGGCGAACGGGATCAAACAAGAGGCGTGGAGGAGCGTAGCTCCGACCGGGACTACAAATAAGTACTGCGTTCCAGCGGCGTGATCTCGTTGTCGAAGGCGGCGAGTTCCTCGCGTTTCACTTCGGCGAAGATGCGCCGCAGGTCCGTACCGAGCAGCCTGCGAATGAAGTCCGAGCGCTCGAAATCGGCGATGGCGTCGTCCATGTCGTCGGAGAGCTGCGGCAGCGCCACCTCGTAAGCGCTGCCTTCCACCGGCGGTGGCGCCTTCCTGCCGGCTTCGAGCCCTTCCAGCATGCCGCCCAGCACGCCGGCCGCCACCAGATAGGGGTTGGCGTCGGCGCCCGACAGACGATGTTCGAGCCTCAAGGCCTTGTCGTCGGAAGCCGGCACGCGCACGGCTACCGAACGGTTGTTCCAGCCCCACGCGATGCGTGTCGGCGCGTAGGAACCCGCCTGCAGCCGTCGATAGCCATTGAAGCCCGGTATGAACAGCAAAAGCGAGTCGCGCATGGTCTCCAGCAGGCCTTCGGCGGCGTGGCCCAGTTTCTCGCGCCCGTTTTCAAGCGAGAAGATATTGGCGCCGGCCTCGTCGAGCAGGCTCGCATGAACGTGCATGCCGTTGCCCGGCCATTCCAGAAATGGCTTCGCCATGAAGGTGGCGCGCAGGCCGAACTTGTGCGCGATCTCCGAGATCAGCCGTCGCAGCAGCACGGCGTCGTCGGCCGCCGCCAGCGCATCCGGCCGATGCTTGAGGTTGACCTCGAACTGGCCGGGCGCGGCCTCCTTGATGATGGTGTCGATCGGCAGGCCCTGCTCGATCGCGGCAGTGCGGATTTCGGCGAACAGATCGTTTTGGCCACGCAATTCGGCCAGCGAATACATGTTCTGCGGGTCGGGTCCGTTGCCCTGGTCACGCGACATGCGCCCGTCCTTCTGGAAGGCGGTCGGATCGACAAGGTAGAACTCTAGTTCGAAGGCGGTGACCGCCGTCAGCCCCTTTTCCTTCAGGCGCGCCACGACATTGACGAGCGCGTTGCGCGGATCGGCGTGATAGGGCGTGCCGGTCTCCGTGAACATCGTCATCAGTGCCTGCGCGGTTGGCCGAGGCGCCCAGGGAGCACGCGAAATCCGGGTCGGAATTGCCTTGCAGAAACCGTCGCGGTCTCCGGTCTCGATATGCAGGCCGGTCGACTCGACCTCGCGGCCCCAGATGTCGAGGCCGAAAATCGACAGCGGCAGATTGATGCCGGGTTGGCAGACCTTTTCCAGCGCCTCGGCCGGTGCCCACTTGCCGCGCATCACGCCGTTGAGGTCGCCGATCAGCAGATCGACCGATTCGATATCGGGATTTTCGGCGAGAAACGCCTTGCCCTCGTCCGCGGAAGCCCGGTTGTCGGCCGATGCGCTCCCGTTCACATGCTCGTTCAAGCAGATTTCCTTCGTGAAAGTGCCGTCTGGCGCGGCGAATTGCCAATGCTAGCCTTGCGGCGTGCCATTGCCAAGCTTGTGCGGCCCGGCTAAGCCGAAGCATGTTCGCTATTGCAGGTGATCCATGCTGACCGATCCTTCGAGCCAAAACCGCTCCACCGAAGACCTGCGCGCGCTCGACGCCGCGCATCATTTCCATCCCTTCACCGACCATGGTGCGTTGCAAACCGCCGAACGCCGGGTGATCGCGAAGGCGGATGGCGTCTATCTGTGGGATACGGACGGCAACCGCCTGCTCGACGGCATGGCGGGTTTGTGGTGCACCGAAGTCGGCCACGGCCGCCAGGAGATCGTCGAGGCCGTTCGCGCCCAGATGAGCGAACTTTCCTACTACAACACCTTCTTCAAGACCGCGCATGGCCCGGTGATCGAATTGTCGCGCGTATTGAGCGAGTTGACGCCGCCGCAATTCAACATGTTCTTCTATGGTTCGGGCGGTTCGGATTCCAACGACACCATTGTGCGCATGGTGCGTACCTATTGGGATCTGCTTGGCAAGCCCGAAAAGAAGACGATTATCTCGCGCGTCAACGCCTATCACGGCTCGACAGTGGCCGCCGCGTCGCTTGGCGGCATGGCCGGCATGCACGCCCAGTCCGGTGGATCGCAGGTGGGGCCATTGCCGGGTGTCGTCCACATCGCCCAGCCCTACTGGTTCGGCTCGGCCATGGACAGGAGCCCGGACGAATTCGGCATCTGGGCCGCGCGCGAACTGGAAAAGAAGATCGACGAACTTGGCGAGGACAAGATTGCCGCCTTCATCGCCGAGCCGATCCAGGGCGCCGGCGGCGTCATCATTCCGCCGGAGACCTACTGGCCGGAGGTCAAGCGCATCCTTGACGAACGCGACATCCTGTTCATCTCCGACGAGGTGATTTGCGGTTTCGGCCGCACCGGTTCCTGGTTCGGCTGCGAGACCTATGGCACCGAGCCCGATTTCATGGCGATGGCCAAGGGCATTACCTCCGGCTATTTGCCGCTCGGTGCCGTTGCCGTGTCCGACAAGGTTGCCGAAGTCTTCCACGACGCAAAGGCCGGCGAATTCTTCCACGGCTATACCTATTCCGGCCATCCGGCATGCTGCGCGGCCGCGCTCGCCAATCTGGAGATCATACGCCGTGAAAAGCTGGTCGAACGCGTCCGCGACGATATCGGACCCTATCTCGCCGAACGCTGGCTGAAGCTGGGCGAGCACGACCTTGTCGGCGAGGCGCGGATGAAGGGTCTCGTCGGCGCACTGGAACTGGTGCCCGACAGGAAGGATTTGTCGAAGCGATTCGATTCCGTCGGCAAGGTGGGCACGATTGCCCGGGATTTCTCCTTCGAGAACGGCCTTGTCATGCGCGCCGTACGCGACGGTCTGATCCTCTCGCCGCCGCTGACGCTGAGCCACGAGGAGGCCGACGAACTCGTCGCGCTGGCGAAGAAGGCGCTGGACGACACCTGGTCAGAGTTGAAACGCGAAGGCCTGCTTGCCTGAGCGCAAACGCCGCGGCCTTTGGCCATGGAACCGACTGCCCAAAGATCTGTCGCCTGGGGACTGCTTGTCTGCGGACCGGTCGCCGGAAGCGGCTTTTGCGCAAGCGATGGCGCGGCTTCGGGCGCCTGCCGGATTGACCGCAAGCCTGTTTGGCAAAACGTCTTCATGCCGCCTGCCGGCTGGCCGTCCTTTACGGTGCCAGTCTTGGAAATTGCCTTGAGTTGGGGCGGCGATTTCTTAATTGCCGCTCCCGGCCGCATCGGCTAAACAGGCCATGGTTCGCCGCGAGCGGCTCGATCTGTCGCCGCCCATGACACAAGGCACCCGTAGCTCAGCTGGATAGAGCGCTGCCCTCCGAAGGCAGAGGTCACAGGTTCGAATCCTGTCGGGTGCGCCATTTTCCGCTCACGGCGGGTTTGCTTTACTCACCACCTGCGCGTCGGTGCGCCAACCCCACGGCTCGCGCCTGGCTCGCTGGCGCGTTGGAAGTTTCTCAGGCGAAACGTTCCATCGTCTTGATGCCGGCAACACCGCCGACAACGATGGCGACGAAGGTGATGATGGAGCCGATCGCGAGCGTCGAGAAGCCCGTCATCGCCTGCCCAACCGTGCAGCCCAGCGCCAGCACGCCGCCAATTCCCATCAGCACTGCGCCGCCCATGTTGCGAAACGCGTCGCCGGCATCGGCAAAGGTCGACAGCGCCAGCCGGCCCGAACTCGCCGCGCCGATGAAGCCGCCCGCGATCGCGCCGATGGTGGTGGTTACGGCGAATCCGGGCGGTCCGAGCGCGGTGTATCGCATCAGATAGTCGATCGTGTCGCCGGCCGGGCGGACATAGGTGAGCGAGATCAGCTGTACCGGCACGTCGGCAAATTCGTCGGCCGCAAGTCCGGTCAGAAACCAGCCCGCGATGATGCAAAGTCCGATGGCGATGCCGGCGGTGATATCGCGCGGCGCGGCGCGGAACGAGGAATCCTTGAAGCAATAGACCAGCAGCGCGCCGGCAATGACGAATACGCTCGCAAGGGTCGTGGTCCCCTCGTCCAGGCCGCCCAGATGTGCGAGCAATTCGCCCAGGCGCTGCGTTTGCATGCCCGAATCGGCCAGGTTCATGGCCGTGGGATCGAAAATCGCGACACGTGCCGGACCAATGAGCCCGCCGATCGTCGTAAAGGCAAAAATGCCGATGATGACCAGCACGACGATCGAGCCCAGATCGCCGCCGCCGGCGCGCACGAGGTTGCGGCTGACGCAGCCTCCCGAAAACACCATGCCGAAACCGAACATCAAACCGCCGACGATATGGGCCAGCCAGTTGAGACTGGGTGTCAGATACATCGAATCGGCCATGTTGGCGACGCCGGCTCCCTCGATCGCCGCGACACCGAGGATGGCCGTCGCCCCGGCCAGCAGCCAGGCGCGAAAGCGGTTGTAGCTGCCGAAAGACAGGATGTCCGAGATCGAGCCCATGGTGCAGAAATTGGTTTTCTGGACGATGAAGCCGAAAGCGATGCCGATGACGAGCCCGCCCCATCCGACATAGAAGGCCGCCGATTCGATTACGGCCTCGCGCCACACCTCGATCATGATCGTTTCCTCCCGCGCATTGCCATGCGCTTATCTCGCCTATTCTCTATAATTATAGAAACATTGCAATGTTTGAATGTAAGTAGAGCACCCTGCGCGCGGCCCGGTTCGCTACCGTTCGGACTTCACGTAATGCCGCCAGTTGTACTCCTCGGCAAACCCGAGCACTTCGCCGATCTTCCGGTTGGAGAAAAGCGTCGTGCTGCCCGGGCGCGCGGTAACCTCGTTGACCACTTTCGACAGTCCGTAGCTGTCCATGGGATCGACGTCGTAGTCTTCCTCGACCGGCAGACAGTGCGGGTCCGCCTCACCGTCGGCGAAGCAGACGCCATGGGTCGTCTCCGAGGAGGCGATGACGATCTTCCCGATCCCGAGTTTCACCGCCGCCTCGATCACGCTGTAGGTACCCATGGCGTTCATGCGGAACGTTTCGTTGTCCGGTTTGATCAGGATGCGCGGGATGGCCGCGGAATGAACCACCGCGTCGAACTTCGGCACGCCGGTGCCGGGTTCCAGTTCGTCGAAATCGGCATAGGAGGTCAGCGCGTTGGACATCTGACCGGAATCCGTGATGTCCGCGCCCAGATTGTCGATGCCGGGATGGTCGAGCGGGGTCAGGTCGACATTGACGACGCGATGCTCCTTGTCGAGGAGACAGGCAACGACATGGCGGCCGGCCTTGCCGGAACCTCCGGTAAAAAGGATGCGATTGGCCATCAGGGCCTCCGCCTGCAGAATCGAACGTCACAGCCTATAGCAAGACCGGTCCGGTCCGGTCCAATTCGCATATCCTGAAATTGGGTCCCGGAAAGCCAAAAGGCCCCGGCGATGCCGGAGCCTTTCGGAGGAGATCGGTGCGGGCCGATTAGCGGCAGACGCGAACTTTCTGCCAATGCCAGCCGTAATAGCTCCAGACCTTGCGCTTGGTCCACCAGCAGCGCGGCTGATAGACGTAACCGTAGCCGTTTCCGCCATAATAGCCACCGTGATAGCCGACTTTGGTGGCCTGGCCGGCGGTCGATTCGATCGGCGCCAGACGGGCGAGGCCGGCGGCCGAAGCGGAAGAAGGAAGGGCTGCGAAACCGCTCGTGGCGATAACGGCGAATGCGATGGCTGTAGAAAGGGTCTTGCGGGTCTTGGTCATCTCGTGTGCTCCTCGGATATAGCGCCAGGGCACCGCGCCCTGCCATGACCTGAAGATGGACCCTGAATGCCGGCGTGCCTGTGCCATTCTGCACAAGCGAAAAAATATTGAATGAAAACAAAGACATGAAGATTGGCTGGTTCGCCCGCTACGTTCAACCCCAATTGTCGCGCAGGTCGGCGGCGACGTAGATGGCACCCAGCATGAGGCGGCGAAGCGGCGCCAGCGCGAAGCGCGGCAGGGGTTGGCGCATGATCGCGGGTATCGCCTCGCTCGCGCCTTTCCTGCCTGCGATGACACCCGCCATCAGCCGGCCGGTATAGCCGCTCATCGCGACACCATTGCCGTGCCATGCGAGTGCGCCATAGGCGCCATCGGCATCGCCCAGCGGCCCGGCATAAGGCGTCAGGGGCCGGGTCAGGCACACGAAGCCTGACCAGGCGTAATCGCTCTGGATATGCGCCCAATGCGGAAACAGGCGTTCGAATGTGGCGCGCAGGTTGGCCTGGCTGCGTGCCATGCCTGCCGGCGAGGCATCGACGCCGCCGCGCCCCCCGAACAGGAAGCGCCCGTCCGGCAGCAACCTGAAATAATGCAGCAGGTCGCGCGTGTCGTGCGCCGGCAAGGTGACGTTCCAGCCCTGTGCGCTCTGTTCCTCCCCGGTGATCGCTCGGGTCACCATGATGCGCGAAAGCGCCGGCATCAGCCGGCCGTCCACCCAGGGCGCGGTTCCTTCGGGCGTATAGCCGTTGGTCGCGAGCAGCACCTTGCGGGCCGATACCTCGCCATGCGCGGTTTTCAGGATGTGGCGCCCGCCCGCCACCTGCCAGCCGGTCACTTCCGATCCGGCAAAGAGGGTCGCGCCGGCCCGATATGCGGCTTCCGCCAGTCCGCGCAGATATTTCAGCGGATGCAGGCCAAAAGCCTCCGGGTCGATGAGACCGGCGTGGAAATGCGGGCCGGCATGGCCTCTTTCGGCAAGTTCGTCAGCCCCCATGAAGCGCTGGTCGACACCAAAGGTCGCGTTCATGAACTCGGCCTCGTGACGCAATTCGGCTACGCGCGAGGGCTTGTGGGCAAGGCGAAGGTCGCCGCCTTCGGTCGCTTCGGCGTCGACCTCGTGCGTTGAAAGGAATTCGCGCACATGCTCGACGGAATGGCGTAGCGCGCTGAAGAAAATGCGGGTCTCGTCGATGCCATGCCGGCGGATCATCGCCGAATAGGGCAGCTTCGCTGCGGCGGGCGAACAAAATCCGCCATTGCGCCCCGATGCACCCCAGCCCGGCCTGCCCGCGTCGAGCACCGCGACGTTCATGCCGTGGTCGCGGCAAAGCAGAAGCGCTGCCGTCAGTCCGGTATAGCCGGCGCCGATGATCGCCACATCGGCCTGGCGTGCGCCTGCGCATGTTTGCGGTTCGAAGGATAGTGGCGGTGCGGTGTCCTCCCAGTAGGAGGGCACCGGCCGGGAGAAGTCGAAAGCGCTGTCGTGATAGAGCCGCATGGATGATGGTTCCGTTTCCGCGTGGGCGGATCAGCCGTCGAGCCGGCGCCCGTTCAGGCTTCGCCCCCGATGGCAAAACGTAGTGAAATTGACCGGTCGAGGGCAAGCGCCTGCGCTCGTGAATCTGTTCCCGACGGGCTGGAACGGCCGGCTGGTTTTCGATTTCGGGAATTTGCCGGGACAGTCTCGAACCAGCGAGCGCCGGGTCGCCGCTGCCCCGGGCAATCTGCCGCAATGCAGGCCCCCTCCCGGCATCGGGGCAAGGGAAGACCCCGGTTGCGCTCGCGCCTTTTTGCCATGCGCGATGAAGCGAACGCTCTCCTGCGCGTACAAGCACGTGAAAGGGGGCGATTCCGCATTGCCATTGTGCCTGTTTTCATGATCTTGAACCAATCTAAGGTTGTTGGACCGCGAGACAGGGAATTTGTTGGCAATCGGTGCAGCCAAATCGTTCTAGGGGCAGGATGAACCAGTTACTGGAAAAATCGGATCTCATCATCGCCGGGGCGGGATTTTACGGTGCGACGCTGGCCGAGCGGGCCGCGCGCGAGGGAGGGCTTCGCGTCGTCGTGGTCGAGCGCCGGTCCCATATTGGCGGGAATGCCTACAGCGCCGACGACCGCGAAACCGGCATCGAAATCCATCCCTATGGCCCGCATCTCTTTCACACATCCAACGAGGAAGTCTGGAATTACCTGAACGCTTTCACGAGCTTCACCGACTACCAGCACCGCGTCTTCACCTGCTATCGTGGTCAAGTCTATTCCATGCCGATCAACCTCGCCACGATAAACCAGTTCTTCGGGCGCTATCATTCACCGCAGGAAGCGCGACGGCTTGTCGAGGAACAGTCGAGCGAGATGGCAGGCCGGCAACCGGCCAATCTGGAGGAAAAGGCCATTTCCCTGATTGGCCGCCCGCTCTACGAGGCATTCGTGCGCGGCTATACCCGGAAACAATGGCAGACCGATCCGCGCGAACTGCCGGCATCCGTGATCGCGCGTCTCCCGGTCCGCTACGATTACAACAACCGCTATTTCTCGGATCGTTTCGAAGGTCTGCCCGAGGCAGGCTACACCAGAATTTTCGAACGCATGCTCGACCACGAGAACATTCATGTTCTGCTCGATACCGATATGCTCGAAATGCGCCCGCAAGTCCCGAGTGGAAAGCTGGTCGTCCATACCGGGCCGATCGACCGTTATTTCGACTATTGCGAGGGGGTATTGGGCTGGCGAACCATCGACTTCGAAAGGGAAACGCTGGATTGCGGCGACTATCAGGGCATGCCGCAGCTCAACTTCGCGGACGAAGACATCCCCTACACCCGTATTTCCGAGTTCAGGCACTTCCATCCCGAACGCGACTATCCCGAAGACCGGACCATCATTGCGCGCGAGTTCTCCCGCTTTGCCGGCCGCAACGACGAGCCCTATTACCCGATCAATACCCAGGCGGACAAGGCGATGCTCGAGCGATATCGGGAACGCGCAAAGGCCGAGCCGGATGTGCTGTTCGGCGGCCGGCTGGGCTCCTATCGCTATCTCGACATGCA
>JAGRLL010000093.1 GCA_020441855.1 Nitratireductor sp. | reverse complement strand
CATGAAGGAAATCAAGGACCTCAAGGGCAAGAAGGTCGTCACCGACTTTTCGGCGCTGAAGGCCGTCGGCCTCGCCAACCAGGCGATGATCAAGGCAGGCGGACTAAGCCTCGACGATGTTGACGGCGTCACTGTCGCCGGTCTGGGGCAGGGCATCGAAGGGCTTACCGATGGCAGCCTCGACGCCACCTCGATTGCCGTCGGCATTCCGCTGACCCAGCAGGCGCATGCCTCGATACCCGGCGGTATCCGCTACCTGTCGATCACCGGCGACGGTGCGAACGACGAGAACATGAACAACCTTTACGCGGGAACCTATCTGCTGCCGGTCGAGCCGAGCCCGCGTCTGCCCGAGGTCACGGAGCCTGTGACCGTTCTGGGCTACGACGTGTTCATCACCACTTCGGCCGATCTTCCTGACGACCAGGCAACGGCGATCCTCGAAGCGCTCTACAATGCCTGGGACAAGGTTCGGGAAGACTATCCGCCCGTTAGGGCCGGCATCAAGGCGCAGATGGCCAAGGCGTCCAATACCGCGCCCTACCATCCGGCCGCCATTGCCTTCTTCAAGTCGAAGGGAATGTGGACCGAGGCCAACGACAAGAAAGAAGCCAGCCTTTCCAGGTGAGGGCGGGGTTGCGAAGCCGTTCGGTGTTCGGGCGAATGCCGAACGGCCCTCATTTTTTTGTCTGCATGCAATCGCACACGGATCGCCGGCCGGCGTTCCGGCGCGGGACATGCGGTTATCCGGCGTTGCTTCGAGGGCGATAGCGAACCATGAACCGGCGTTATCTTGCAGCGGTCCTGCCGGTCATCGGCATCCTGTGGATGCTGGATGCCGGGAGATGGTTCGGGCAGGTCTTCCTCACCGAACAATATCTCGGCGTGATCATCGGCGTGACGGTGCTGACGGGCCTGCTGACGCAACCGCTGCCCGGAGCGCCGAGGTTCGCCGATCTGGCGCTTGGCATTGCGACCTGCCTGTCCTGGTTCTGGCTCTCCTGGAACTACGAGCAATGGCTGCTCGAAATCACCAATCGGGGTCCGGAAAAATGGATACCCGCGGTGATTGCCATCGTCGGGACACTTGAGGCAACGCGCCGGCATTGCGGGATGGTGCTCGCGGTGCTCGGCGCAGCCTTCATGGCTTACGGGTTCCTTGGCTGGATGGCGCCGGGCATTTTCGAGGCTGCCTATCTCACGCCCGCCCGTTACATTCTCTATCTCTACAACGATTCCAACGGCGTGCCGGGGCTCGTGCTCAACGTCGCCGCGACCCAGATCCTGGGCTTCATCGTCTTCGGCGCCGTGCTGAACGCGGTCGGCGGCAGCGCCGCACTGACCGACCTGGCACTTGCGACCATGGGCCATCGGCGCGGCGGTCCGGCCAAGGTTGCAATCCTCGCCTCCTCCCTCTTCGGCACATTGTCGGGATCGACGGTGGCGAACGTCATGTCGACCGGCGTGGTCACCATCCCGATGATGAAGAAGGCGGGGTTCCCGGCCCGATACGCCGCCGCGATCGAGGCGGTTGCGTCCAACGGCGGCCAGATCGCGCCTCCGGTCATGGGGGCGACGGCCTTCGTCATCGCCGAATTCCTGCAGGTCGCCTATACCGATGTGGTGGTCGCCGCGCTGCTGCCGGCCGTGTTCTATTATTTCCTGCTCTACCGACAGGTCGACCGCTTTGCCGCGGCGCATGGCCTGATGGGAGAACCGCGCGAGAACCTGCCGCCCCTCGGGCGCAGCCTCGTCAACAGCTGGCCGCTGCTTGCACCGCTCGGCGTGCTGGTCTGGTTCCTGTTCTACCTCGGCTATTCACCGGGAAAGGCGGCGCTCTATTCGGCCGGCGCGGCCTACTTGCTTTATGTCATCCGTTCGCCGCGCGACTTTCTCAAGGTGATCCCGCGGATCATGCTCGAAAGCGGTTCGACCCTGATCCCCATCCTGCTCGTCGGTGCGGTCGCGGGCATCGTCATCGGCACGATCAACGTTACCGGACTTGGCTTTGCGCTGACGCTAGCGCTCGGCCACATCGCCGAGCTGGGCGGCGTCCTGGCATTGTTGGCCACAACCGCCGTGATCGCGATCATTCTGGGCGTCGGCATGCCGACGACCGGCGTCTATGTCATCGTCGCGACCCTTCTCGCTCCCGCCCTGGTCCGGCATGGCATCGAGCAGATGTCGGCGCATCTGTTCATCTTCTATTTCGGGCTGCTGTCGATGCTGACACCGCCGGTTGCAGTCGCCTCCTATTCGGCGGCCAGCATCGCCAATTCCGACATGTGGCAGACCGGCGTGACGGGCGTGCGCCTCGGCGTCGTCGCCTACCTGCTGCCGTTTGTCTTTGCGCTCAACCCGGCCCTGGTGATGCACGGAACCTGGCTCGAGATCGGCATCTCCTGTGTCACCATCGCAATTTCCGGCTTCCTGCTTGCCGAGGTGCTGGCGAGCCGTCACGCCTATGGCGGTGGCTTGATGCGCGCGGTCGCAGCACTTTTGTCGCTTGGCGTCGGCGCGAGCACCGCAATCCTGCCCCCCGGCAGTGTGGCGGCGATCGTTGTCGCGCTCGCTTCGCTCCCGCTCGCCTGGGCGATGACCCGATATTTTCCCCTGAAACACGTTGATCCAATGCCTGCCGAGGAGCCCACACCATGAGCGAACGTTACCCTGCCATGCCGCCGCGCAATCCCAATCCACCCTACAAGCGGATCGCCACCGAGGAGGCCTGGCTGACGCCGGAAATCATGGCGCTCTACAAGAAGGAGATCGCCGAGCAGAACATTGGCGACCCCGGCTTCAACCAGCTCTGGGGCTTCTTCGTCGGCGATTCGGAAATGGCGCAGAACCAGCAGCGGCGCATGCAGTCGCTGGACGATGAGCGAATCGCCGACATGGACGCGAGCGGCATCGACATCGCGGTGCTTTCGCTTGGCTCGCCCGGCGTGCAGCTTTTCGATCCGGCGACCGCGACATCGCTCGCCATCGATTCAAACGACCAGCTGGCCGAAGCGATCGCGCGTCATCCGGACCGCTTTGTCGGCCTTGCCGCCTTTTCGCCGCTCGATCCCGGCAATGCGGCCAAGGAGCTGGAGCGCGGCGTGACGAAACTCGGCCTGCGCGGCGGCATTCTCAACGGGCACACGCTCGGCACCTATCTCGACGACGAGCAGTACTGGCCGGTATTCGAGGCGGCCGAGGCGCTGGACGTGCCGATCTACCTGCACCCGAACATGCCATCGTCTCAGATGATCCAGCCATTCCTCAGCCGCGCCCTGGATGCGGCGGTCTACGGTTTCGCCTGCGACACGGGACTTCACGCATTGAGACTGCTGGTGGCGGGCATTTTCGACCGTTTCCCGAACCTGCAGATCATTCTCGGCCATTGCGGCGAGGCGCTGCCCTATTGGCTCTACCGCATCGACTTCATGCATTCGCGTATCGCCGCGACGGGCCGCCATCCCAATGTGAAGCCGCTGAAACGCCGGGCCTGGGACTATCTGTGCGACAATTTCTACTACACCTCTTCGGGTGTCGGCTGGGCGCCTCCGATCCGCTTCGTGCAGGACCAGGTCGGTATGGACCGCATGATGTACGCGATGGATTATCCGTGGCAGTTCGTGAAGGAAGAGGTCGGCGCGCTCGATGCGATGGACATCTCCGATGCCGACAAGAAGGCCTTCTTCGAGGATAACGCACGCAGGCTGTTCAAGATCGGCTGAGAGCAGGCGAGATGAACGAATTCGACGTCATCATCAATGGTGGCGGTCCCGTCGGCATGGGACTTGCCATCGAACTCGGCCAGCGGGGGATCAGGACGTGCGTCGTCGAGCGGCATGGCGTACCGCAGAAGATCCCCAAGGGCCAGAACCTGACGCAACGCACCGGCGAGCATATGCGCGCCTGGGGCTGTGCCGAGGGGATGGCCGCGGCACATCCGCTGCCTCCCGATGCCGGTATCGGCGGCCAGACATTGTACAAGACGCTGCTGTCGGACCATGCGCATGAATGGTTCAACCGTGGCAGCGTCGGCGCGTATTATTGGGGCCGGAACCAGCGGATCCCGCAATACAAGACCGAAACAGTGTTACGTGCTCGCGCAGCGACCATCGCCGAAGTGACGATCGAGTATGGCTGGTCGGGAGAAGCACTCGAACAGGATGGCGACGGTGTCGAGCTGACAATCGGTGACGGCCAGAACAGGCGAAAGCTTCGCGGCCGCTATCTCGTCGGCGCGGACGGGGCCCGCTCGGCCGTGCGCGAGGCCGCCGGCATTACGCAGACACGCACGGAGCACGACCGGCTGATGGCGTTGCTGGTGTTCAACTCCACCGAGCTTCACGAATTGCTGCAGCGTTATCCCGGCAAGGCGATCTACAAGGTGCTGCATCCCGACCTCGAAGGCTATTGGCTGTTCTTCGGAAGGGTGGACCATGGCACGAGCTGGTTTTTCCATGCGCCGGTTCCGCCAGGCACAACGAAGGAAAATTTCGACTTCAAGGCCATGCTGCACCGGGCGGTGGGCCAACCCTTCAATCTCGAATTCGAGCATATCGGCCTTTGGGAACTCAGGGTCGCCATTGCCGATCATTATCGCGCGGGCCGCGTGTTCATCGCGGGCGATGCGGCCCATTCGCATCCGCCCTATGGCGGCTATGGCGTCAATACGGGTTTCGAAGATGCGCGCAATCTGGGCTGGAAGCTGGCGGCCGTGCTGGCCGGCTGGGGCGGGGAGGGGTTGCTCGACAGCTACGAAGCCGAGCGCCGGCCGGTCTTCGCCTCTACCGCGAAGGATTTCATCGAGCGCTATATCGAGAAGGACCGGCAGATGCTGGCCGAGTTCTCGCCGGAAAAGGACATGAAGGCTTTTCTCGCGGCCTGGGGCGAGCGTGCGAAGGACACATGGGACGTGGAAGCCTTCGAACCGAATTACGAAGGTTCGCCGATTGTCGACCCGGTGGAGGGCGCAACGCCGAGCGCAATCGGTTCACACCTTCACGATGCGCGTGCAGGGCATCACCTTTCACCCCAAAACCTCGCGGACGGAACGCCGGTATTCGAGGCACTTGGGCCGGATTTCACGTTGCTTGCCGCCGACCCTCGGTCAGCCTCGGTCTTTGAAGCCGCCGCCAGGAAGCTCGGGCTGCCGCTGAAGACCGTGGCCGAACTCGGCGAGGAAGCCATTGCCGCCTATGGCTCGCAGACGATCCTTGTTCGACCGGACGGTTTTGTAGCCTGGACGGGAGACAGCGTCGGGGATGCCGGAGCGATCCTGTCTCGGGCGATCGGCGGCGTCACACCCACACCGGCAGGCTAGAATTCACGTCGCTTCGGGCAAAAACTGCAAAAGGCTTTTGGCCAGCGCCTTAAGGGTTCAAGCCGTCATGTCGGCATAGAGCTTGTCGACAGTGACCGTGAGCAGCTTCAGGTCGACGGCACAGGCGACGAACAGGAAGCCCCATTCGATGTAACGCTTCGCGTCGTCGACCGAGCCGGCGAGGATGCCCGGCGCCTTGCCGGCGGCACGGATTTTCTGCGCCGCTTCGCGTATCGCGGTCTGTACTTCGTCCGAACCGGGCTTGCCGAGATGCCCCATCGACGCCGAAAGGTCGGATGGTCCGATGAACACGCCATCGATGCCCTCGACCGATGCGATCTCCTCGATGCGCGACAGCGACTCTGCGGTCTCGGCCTGTACGATGAGGCAGATATCGTTGCTCGCGCCGGCCAGGTAGCCGGCGTCGCGTCCGTAACGGCTGGCCCGGGTCGAGCCAGCCACGCCGCGCCGTCCGTGCGGGGGGTAACGCACCGAGGAAACCGCCTGACGGGCCTCTTCCCCGTTCTGGACGAAGGGCAGGATCAGCGTCTGGGCGCCGATGTCCAGCGCGCGCTTGATCAGTACCATGTCGTTCCATGGCGGGCGCACTGCGGCGGAGGCTGTGCCGTTGCCCGCGGCCTGCAGCAGCGGCATCAGATCGGCGATCTCGGCCGGCGCGTGTTCGGCGTCGAACAATACCCAGTCGAAACTCGACTGGGCCAGCATCTCGGCAACCATCGGGTTGCACATCATGCTCCACATGCCGAGCTGCACCTTGCCTTGCGCCAGCGCCGCCTTGAACCTGTTGCCCATGCCCAACCTCCTTAAACGAATTGCGCCGCGACACCGCCAAGCGGGCGGAAACCGGCATGCAGCTCGCCCTTCCTGGCCCGGACGGGCCGGGCAAAGCCGCCAGACGGCATCAATTGCCCCGGCTCCGGCGCCGTGTCAAAGGCGCTCAAACGGTTTGCCAGCCGGCGATCACCATCGCCGGGTGAGCGTGCCCGCCGGCGTCCGCACCGTTGTCGGCGATCCCGATTTGCGGAAGCCTCCCTGAAGGCTTCCGGCCCCGCACCCTGTTGCAATTGCTTTCCAGGAGGGAGGCGACAACCTCTGCGCGCCGGCTTTCGGTTGGCAATCCCCACCCTCCGGTTTACCGGTCACGTTTGCGTGGCGGTGCTCCCTCAAACGCTCATGCAGAGATACTTGATCTCCAGGAATTCATCCATGCCGTATTTGGAACCTTCGCGCCCGAGGCCGGAGGACTTGATGCCGCCGAACGGCGCCTCGGTGGTCGAGACCAGACCGGTGTTGATGCCGACCATGCCGCTCTCGATCTCCTCGGCCACCTTCCAGACGGTGGAGATGTCGCGCGCGTAGAAATAGGAGGCGAGACCGAATTCGGTATCGTTGGCGAGCGCGATGCCTTCGTCGATCGTGTCGAACTCGATGATCGGCGCGACCGGACCGAAGGTCTCTTCGTTCAACACCTTCATGCCCTTGGAGACGCCCATCAGCACGGTTGGTTGGTAAAAAGTGCCGCCGAGCTCCGAACGCTTGCCGCCGGTGATGACCTTGGCGCCCTTCGACACGGCGTCGGAGACGTGCTCCTCCACCTTGTCCAGGCCGGCCCGATCGATCATCGGACCGATCGCGACGCCTTCGTCCATGCCGTTGCCGACCTTCAGCTTCGAGGTCGCGTCGGCCAGTTTCCTTGCGAAGACTTCGGCCACGTCGGACTGTACGTAAATGCGGTTGGCGCAGACGCAGGTCTGGCCGGAATTGCGGTACTTGGCGATCATCGCGCCTTCAACCGCCTTGTCGAGATCGGCGTCGTTGAAGACCAGGAAGGGCGCGTTGCCGCCGAGTTCGAGCGACAGCTTCTTGATGTCGTGCGCGCACTGTTTCATGAGGATGCGGCCGACCTCGGTCGAACCGGTGAAGGTCAGCTTGCGGACCTTGGGATTGGTGCACAATTCGAGGCCGACGCCCTTCGAATCCGAACTGGTAATGATCGACAGCACGCCCTTGGGGATGCCGGCACGTTCGCCGAGCACGGCCATGGCGAGCGCCGAAAGCGGCGTCTTTTCCGCCGGGCGGCCGACGAACGTGCAGCCGGAGGCAAGTGCCGGAGCGACCTTGCGGGCGATCATCGCGTTGGGGAAGTTCCACGGGGTGATGGAACCGACGACGCCGATCGGCTGCTTGATCACGATGATGCGCTTGTCGGCCTGGTGGCCCGGAATGACATCGCCGTATACCCGGCGGGCTTCCTCGGCGAACCACTGGATGAAGGAGGCGCCATAGGCAATCTCGCCCTTCGCCTCGGCCAGCGGCTTGCCCATTTCGGCGGTGAGGATCTTGCCCAGATCGTCCTGATTCTCGAGCATCAGGTCATTCCACTTGAGCAGAATCGTGCAACGCTCCTTGGCGGTCTTCGCGCGCCATTCCTTTTGTGCGTCATAGGCGATGTCGATCGCCTTCTTCGTGTCTGCGACGCTCAAGTCGGCGACATCGGCGATCTTCTCGCCGGTTGCGGGATTGTTGACCGGAAAAGTCTTGGCGGATTGTATCCACTCGCCGCCGAGAAATCCGCGGGTTTCGAGCAGGCTTTTGTCCTTGAGTTCGAGCGACATGTTTGTCCTTTCGACCGAAACGGTCAGTAGGCCGCGCGGTAAATTGCGAGCGCGTCGGCTTCGTTGAGGGGGCGTGGGTTGTTGACGAGCAGCCTTGTCTGGTTCATCGCGTCCGACGCCAGCTTCGGCAGAATATCCTCGGGTATGTTCATCGCTCTGAGATTGGGCTGCAAGCCGCATTTTATCGACAGATCTGCCAGCGCCTCGCAGAAGGCGGCGGCCCGTTCCTGACCCTCATACTTTGCCAGATCGGGAAACGCAAAAGGTGCCAGTTCCGCGTAAGGCTGCGGCGATGTCACCACGTTGAAACGCAGTACATGGGGAAGCACCAGCGCGTTGGAAAGGCCGTGCGGAATGTGGAAGTGACCGCCCAGCGGATAGGCGAGCGCATGCACGGCGGCGACCGGCGAATTGGCGAAGGCCTGTCCTGCCAGCATGGAGCCGAGCAGCATGTCGCCGCGCGCCCGGGTATCGGTTCCTTCATGGACGGCCTTGAGGATCGAGCGTCCCATCATGGTCAGCGCCTGGGTCGCCAGCATGCGAGAGACCGGATTGTTGTTGGAGCTTGCTGAAGCATAGGCCTCGATGGCGTGAACCATGGCGTCGATGCCGGTCGCCGCGGTGATGTGCGGCGGCAGGCCATAGGTCAGTTCGGGGTCGAGCAGGGCGATATCGGGCAGGATCACCGGCGAGACGACGCCCATCTTCTCGTTGGTGCCGGTGGTGACGATGGAGATGGGTGTCACTTCCGAACCCGTGCCCGAAGTCGTCGGGACGAGGATCAGGGGCAGGCGGGGGCCCCTGGCGTTGCCGACGCCATAGACGTCCTTCAACTCTTCCTTGCCGAGCGCCAGCAGCGCGACCAGCTTCGCGGTGTCGAGCGACGAGCCGCCGCCAAGGCCGACGATGCCTTCGACATCGGCGGCGCGAGCGGCTTCCACGGCGGCGAGGATCATCGTTTCCGGCGGGTCGGCCTGAACGTCGGAGAAGACGGTCGTTTCCACTCCGGCATCCTTCAGGGCGGCGAGCGCGCGCTCGATGATACCCGTCGACATCATGCCGGGATCGGTGATCAGCATGACGCGATCGCCGATCTGGCTCTTGACCAGTTCGCCGATGCGCGAAAGCGCGCCAACACCGAACTGGATCGATTTCGAGGTGTTGAACGTGAATGGGTTCATTGATTCCTCCATTGTCGTTCTGACGGGGTCATCCGCCGAAACTGAATGCGATCAGCACCGCCAGCACGAAGCCGACAATGCCGGTGATAACCAGAATGGTGACGCGCTGGCGTTCGCTCTGCGATTCGTCCTTTCGAAGCCTGAGCGGCTCACGGTAGGGCGGGATGACGACATGGACGGGACTCGCCATCTCCATGCGGTATCCGAGAAACCAGATCAGCCCAAGTCCGCTCACCCAGCCGGCCAGCGCCCAGGCCCACATCGACGGCATGCCGAGCAGCCAGGTCTGGGTGTCGCCATCGGTTGCGACGAATGCGTAATTGCCGAAGACCAGACCCGGCCCGGCCGCCAGGAAGAACCAGACCAGCGTGACGGACCACGCGGTGGCGCGCAGGCCGCGCGCCTTCGTGCTCGAAGCTAGGGGGCCGAGAAACAGCTTGCGGACCTCCTGCGCTTCGGCGCCCAGCGCCTTGCGGTTGGTGATCGCCGAGACGATCAGCGTTGCCGTCATGTTTGCGGCCATGCCCCACAGCGCGGAATGAATGGTCCAGGGCCAGCGGCCCCAGGGCAGTTCCAGGCCGAAGAAGGACAGGATTTCGTAACCGAGCGGCTCGGTCAGGATGACGCCTGCGATGCCGAAGCCGACGCCGGTCACCACGGCCGGACGCGTGAACCAGCCGACCCAAGCGACCCCGAGCAATGGCGTCCACAGCTGGAAGGCGAACGGCAGCGCGAGTGCGGCCAGCGCCGAAAGCGTGACCGGCGTCAGGTTCTGCATGAGCATGGCGAGTACGGCCAGAACCGCGATGGCGATGCGGGTCAGCGTCACGGATGCGCGCTTGGACAGCCGCGAATTGAAATAGGGCCGGTAGAGGTGGCGTACGAGGCCTTCGGCGGCAACGAACAGGGCAAGACCCGCCAGAAGCTGCACGCTCGCCAGAACGCCGATGAAAATCCAGGCCGCGAACCAGGGCGAGCCGTTCTGCAACCGTTCGAACAGGGCATCGAGGACAAGGCCCTTGTCTACCAGCCCCGCCGCGCCGATGAGGGCGATGGCGAAGGCGACCAGCGCCCCGAAAAAGCCTGCAGCGACCCAGGTCTGGCCAGCGGCGATGCCATTCGGGCTACGTGTCGACAGGACCAGCTTCAGGGCGAGCGGGCTCGCCTGGAAACCCATGAGGGCGAGCGCCAGACTGAGATTGGCGAGCGCGGTATTGGCGGTCGCCGGATCGCCGCCGCGTCCCAGCCCGGAGGTGAAGTGGATGACGCCGCTGACACTGAACAATGGTGCCGTATCCGGCGATGCCGCCAGCTTCAGCAGGTCGGCGTTCAACGCCGCAAACCCGCCGGAATAGAACAGGACGCAGCCCGCGAGTACGGCGATCGCGGTGAAGGCGAGCACGGTCTGGATGACGCCGAAATAGCCGATGGCGCGCATGCCGCCGATACCCGCGCCGGCAAACAGCATGAAGCCGAATACCACGCTCGCCAGCAATTGCGGCACCGCCCCGCCGGTCAATGCCTCGGCCAGTTGCGAGAGCGCTCGCACCTGCAAGCCGGCAAAACCGACGGCGAAGAGTATCGCGACGATTGTGGAGACGACCACCAGGAAGGGGCTGTGGAAATAGAGACGGAAGATGTCCGCCTGGGAGGAGACCCGAAGCCGTTCGGCGACAAACCACAGCCGCTTGAAGAACACGATGCCGGGAAGCGCGATCGCGATTCCGCCGATCAGCAGGCTCGGCATCTGGAAGCCGTGTTCGGCGATCTGCCGCGTTCCGCCGAGTACGAACCAGCCGGCCATGCCGCATCCGGCGATGACCAGCGCGCTGATCCAGGGCGCCAGGGCGTGACCCGCCGAAAAGAAGCCGTCCGAGCCCGATCCCTCGGTCGCGGCGACGCGCGCCCAATAGAGCATCACCGCCACGTAGAAGAGGACGAACAGGGGTAGCCAGATGGAGAATGCGACGCTTGTCATGGCGCGGTGTCGCTGTCGGCGGGCCTGATATGGAAGCGCGAGAACGCGCCACGCAGGCCGTAACGTGTCGATAGATAGATGGGCATGCCGAGCGCCAGGACGGCGAACAGGGTGAGGCCGGACCAATAATCGCTCATGGACAGTCCGCCCGTCGCCCAGCCGCCGATGAAGGCGAGCGCGATGACGCCGAACGTGCCGATGCCGAGCGCAGCCTCGCCGGGGCGGAAGCCTGTGGCGAATATCGCGTTGATGACGATGTGCGCCGCAAAGCCGGCCACGATCGCGGCGATGCCGGCAAGCGACACGAGATAGGCGTCGCGCGAGAACCCTTCAAGCAGGAAGCACAGGCCCGCGAATCCGAGCACCGCCCAGATCGCGAAGACCAGTAGATCGCGCTCGCTCGTCGTTGGTATCGCCGGCTTGGACATTCAACGGTTTCCGTTTGGCTGCGATGGCGGGTCGGTGACCGCCATCGCCTGCTGGCTTACTTCTTCGACGGCGACTTCGTGGAGGGCTTCGACTTGCCTTCTGGAGCCCCGCTCTCGGGCGCGCCCGGCTCCGTGTAGACGATCTTGGAAAGATCCTGGAGCGTGTGGGTGCGATGGATGTTGTCGCCGTCGAGCCCGATCTCGCTGAGAAGCTGGTCGACGAAGGGCGCCTGCGAACGGTAGCGCAGGGCAGACGAGACCACCTGGTCGGCGAGATTGCCGTCCTTGGGCGGCGGGCCGGCTCCATCGGAACCGCCTCCGCCGCCCGACGAGAAGTTCGAGCCGGAGAAGCCGGGCATGCCGTCGACATGGAGGATCTTGATGCCTTCGATCTTCTCCATCGGCTTGACGCTTTCACGGATGATGGCGGGCAGGTTCTCGACCAGGGCCCTGTGCAGGCCGGAACGGCGGCTGGCGTCGGAACGCAGGTTTTCGGCCTCGTTGAGCTTGACCTTGCCTTCGGCCTCGACCTTGTAGCGCTCGGCGAGCGCGGCCACCGCGAGGCGGTCCGCGTCCGCCTTGTCCTTGGCGGCGACCTTTTCGGCCTCGGCAAGGATGCGGGTGCGCGCGGCCTCGGCCTCGGCTACTTTCTGCGCCTCCAGAAGTTCGATGACCTTCTGGCGGTTGGCAATTTCGGTGTCGCGGATGGTCTGGACGCGCTCCTGCGCCTCGATCATCTTGGCGCGTGCTTCCTCGGCGACGGCCTGGGCTTCGGAACGCTCCTTCGACTTCTGGGATATGGCGATTTCGCGCGCCTGTTCCTCAAGCTGCAAGGCTTCCTTGCGCTTGATGTCCATGCGCTCGACTTCCTGCTCCATCTCGATGCGGGCGCGTTCGACGGATTCGCGTTCCTTGAGCTTGGTCGTTTCGATCTCGCGCTCGCGCGCCGCGGTCTCGTTGGAGATCTCGGCCTTGCGCTGGGCGCGCTGGATGGAAACCTCGGCGTCGTGCTCGAAGCGCGCATATTCGGTGTCGCGCTGGATTTCGAGCGAGCGTTTCTCGGCTTCCAGGTTCTTCTCGCGCACCGCGATCATCGTGTCCTTCTCGATGTCGTTGCGCTTCTTCTTGCGCGTCTCGATCTGCTCGGTGAGGATCGTCAGACCTTCGGCGTCGAAGGTGTTGGACGGGTTGAACAGCGAAATGTCGGTCTGGTCGAGCGAGGTCAGCGAAACCGATTCCAGTTCCAGACCGTCGAGCGCCAGGCTTTCGGCGACCTCCTGGCGTACTTCCTTGACGAAGTCGGCGCGATGCTCGTGGATCTGTTCGAGCTTCATCTTGGCGGCCGCGCCACCCATGGCGTCGACGAACCTGCCCTGGATCAGGTCCTTGAGCTGTTCGGCGTGCATGGTGCGGTTGCCGAGCGAGCGCGCCGCCGTCGCTACGGCCTCGATCTCGGGCTGGACGCGAACGTAGAATTCGACGGTGAGCTCGATGCGCATGCGGTCCTTGGTGATCAGCGATTTTTCACGCGCCCGCACGATTTCGAGGCGGAGCGTGTTCATGTTCACTTCGGTGATGTCGTGCAGGATCGGCAACACGAAAGCACCGCCGCCCATGACCACCTTCTCGCCGCCGAAACCGGTACGTACGAAGGAGATGTCCTTGGTCGACCGGCGATAGAGCCAGTGCAGCAAGTAGGCGCAAACCGCGATGACGATCGCTGCCAGAATGATGATTGCGATGAAATCTGCGCCCTTCATTGGACTGTTCCTTCACTTTGATACGCGTTGTGATGGATTGTTCTTGTCAGTTCAGTCATTGGCCTTCTCCCCGCTGTCGATCATGGCGGCGGCCAGTACCGCGACGCCGAAGGCCATGCGGTTGAGGAAATCGGCGATGTTGTAGGCGACGGAGAGGGCTCCATCGTCGACATAGCCGCCGAACGAGGTGATGAAATTGCCGAGCGGATAGATCGCCCAGCCGACCGTCACGATCAGGCGCAGCCAGAAATAGCCGCGCTGGACCGGCTCGTTGAGCGAGCCGCGAATGACTTCATCCATTCGGCCGAAGAAAAGTTCGCCCAGAATGTAGAGCCAGAAGACCAGGCCGATCAGGAAGGCGAGGGTGGCGTGCATGTACTGCGCCTCGCCCAGATAGCGCACGAAGACCATCAGGGTGGATACGACGACGAGACGCCAGAACAGGCCGGGTCCGAGCTTGCCCACGCTGGCGGCCATGAAGAACAGCGCCAGTACCTGCAACGGCATCGAGATCGCCCAGCCGACATAGTGATAGACGACCGGCACGGCATGGCCGGCGGACCAGGCCTCACGGGCCTCGTACATCGCGCCGACGCCGACCAGGGAGGCGAGCGCGCACAGCGCAACGGGCAGCTTCCAGTTGCGGGCGACCCATCCGGTGCCCAGCAGCAGTAGGGCGCTGGTCGCGACCAGTCCCAGAACGGCGGTCGAATAGCTGGCCGCGGTCAGGTCCGTGGTTTCGAATACGGCCATGTCAGGCACTCCCCTTGCTCGTCAGGGCCTTGGCGACCGGAACTTTGAGAAACACGAGCTTGTTCATGTCGAACCTTTCTAGATCTGCGTCCTGATGTGCGGCGAGCGTGCGTAGAGCGCCACCATCGGCAGGATGAGCAATCCGAAGATGAATTGTTGCCATTCGAAATCGAGGCCGATGCCGATCAGGAAGGACGACAGGACCTGGAGCACCAGCACGCCGATGACGGTAAAGCCGTAACCGCCGGCGCCGCCGAGCAGCGAGGTGCCGCCGACCACGACGGCCGCGAGCGTGAGAAAGAGATATTGGTCGCCGACCCCGATGAAGCCGCCGCCCGACCAGCCGAGCAGAAGGCTGCCGGTGACCGCGGCGAAGAAGCCGGAGATCGCGTACATCATCACCCAATAGGCGAGTTCGGAAATCATCACGCGCTTTGCCGAGGTGCGGTTGACGCCGAGCGCATAGAGATAGCGCCCGTAGACGGTGAGCCGCATGCCGGCGACGAGGATGATGGCAATGGCGAGCCAGATGGCGATGACGGGCGGGAAGGGCAGGCCGAAAGTCGAGCCGTTCATCGCCGCCAGATTTGACAGCCAGGCCGGCACCTGGCCGAAGACGTTGCCACTGTACGCGCTGCCGATCGAGGTCACGATCTGCACGCCGCCGGAAATGGCGAAACCGGTTCCCAGCGTCACGATCAGCGCCTGGCCCTGCAGGCGATAGCTCAGAAAGCCGTTGATGACTCCGAGCCCGGCGCCGATGGCGAGCACGATGATCACTGCGAGCCAAGGCGGCACGCCGAGGCCGATGATGTAGAGCAATCCGACATTCGCGGCGCCGATGATGAAGGGGATCGACAGATCGAGACCGCCGAGCAGGGCCACAAGGGTCTGTCCGACGGAGGCGATGCCCAGGAACGACGCAAACAGCAGCATCGACTTGATGTTGATGGCGGAAGCGAAGCCTTCGATGTTCATCGTGCCGATGGAAAACAGGCCGGAAAGCACCATGATGCCGACGAAGGCCGAACGGTTTTCCTGGAAATGGCGGCCAAGCGTGCGCGTCAGCACGATGATCGTCAGGAGGATCAGCAGCGAGACGACGTTCCAGACGTTGAAAAAACCCTCGATCGTCAGCGACAGGATCAGGAACAGGGCCAGGATGGCAATCAACCCGTAGATTGCCGGGCGGAATTTCAGCCAGACCTTGCGCCCCTCGCTCAGTTCGCCTTCGGCGGGCGGCGGCGCGTCGGAGACGAACTGGCCGAGGATGAACAGCCAGCCCCAGACGAAGGCGGCGAGCGTGGCAATTGCGGACAGGATGATGGTCTGGACGGAAACGCCCTGGACGAAACCGAAGATGACGCCGATGCCGGTGAGGATGACCCCGGCGGCAAGGCCGATGATCGTGGCCGGCAGGCCGATTTTCGGTGTCGGGGGAGAAACGACGCTCATCGGCTCTCCTCCGTGTTGCCGGAGACCGGGTTCCTGGGCGCCTCGTAGCGCATCAGGTAGGCGCCGAGCAGCACAAGTGCCGCGACCACCACCGCGACGGCTGGCGCGATGGACTTGCGGTCGGACTGGCTGACGGCGACACGCACGAACACGGCGATGACGACGAGCAGCAGCGCGGAAAGCACAAAGGGCGCGGCCTGCGAGCGCAGCGCGGAATCGTTCGATCCCGGTTCGGCTACTTCGAGCGGGCCGATATAAAGCCTGTCACGCGCTATCGGCGTCAGCGGCTGGACGATTGCCGCCGGCTCGGTGGCGACGGCGCGCGCGCGCGGATCGCGGTCCTGCGTCGCGTGCAGGATGACGCCGAGTGCGACAACGCCAAGCACGATGAAGTACAGCGTCGGCGAGAAATTGTGCACGTGGCGCTGGATGAACGGGATGATCAGCGTCAGCAGCAGCGAGATGACGAGGATCGAACCGTAGGCAAGGCTGGTGACGAAGCTCTGCACCGCGCCGAAATTGAACGTCGCGAGGCAGAAAGTGATGAGATAGAGATTGACCGCGCCAAGGAAGGAACCGAAGACGCCGGCCCGTCCCCCGGAAAGCGAAGCGCCGCCCAGGACCAGTGCCGTGACCGCGATCAGCGTGTAGGTCGTGCCCTGCGAAGGATCGCCCGAGGAGATGAGCGCGGTGAATGCGACGGCCGCGAGGCCGGCGAAGCCGCCCGAGATCAGATGCGCGCCGATGCGCACGAGATAGATCGGAACGCCGGAAGTGTAGGCCGCGCGCTCGTCGGAGCCCATCAGCCGCAGATGCGTGTAGAAGGCGGTCTGCGTGAACAGGATCCAGGCAAGCGAGGCCAGTACCAGGATCGCAAAAACCGGCGAGAAGATCGTCGTGCCGAGGCCCCAGTCGGCCATGAATTGCGGCGCGATGCCGCCCGGACGCGGCAGGATGACGAGATTGATACCGGATAGCGCGAGATAACCCGACAGCGAGACGATGATCGGTTGCACGCGCACATAGACCACGATCAGCGAGAACAGGAACTGGTACAGCGCGCCAGCAAGGATGGCATAGCCGAAAATGGTGATCGGATTGGTCAGGACGCCGGCGGCGTGAAGCTGAATCAGCGTCACGTTGATGAAGCCGATCAGCGGGCCGATTGAAAGATCGACCGTGCCGCGCCCGGATATGACCGAAGCCATCAGCGCGTAGGTGGCGAGGATCAGCGGCGTGGCGACGATGATCGCGGAGCCGATGCCGGCGCTCGTCATCAGACTCGGCGAACGCAGCACCGCAAGGCCGAGCAGCAGGAAGAACAGCGTGATCGGCACAATGAGGAACGGGTTCGCCCGCCCGCCCTGCGCCGGCCGTGCAGCCAATTCCATGTCGGCGGTCAGGTCGCTCATCGGTTGACGCCTCCCGCCTTCAACTGGCGCGCCTCACCGCTCTGCGCGTCGAATTCGACGACACGGATGGCTTTCGGCATGTCGGCGCGCTTGCGCGTCTCGGCCATCTTCGGCGCCAGTGAAGGCGTCCCGGCCGCAACGGGTGCCGCGGCGAGGCGCTCGCGCTCAGCCATCTCGGCACGGATCGCATCGGGCACGGCGACATGGACGCGCACGCCATCGCCAGAGGCTTGCGGCGTGCCCGCGGGGGCTTCGCCCCGGGACGCGACGGGGGAGGCGGCATTCGTCTGTTTCAGTCCCCATGGCGCGGCGAGGCCGCTGCCATCGGTTTGACCGAACATCGCCTCGAGCAGCTTCTTGGGGTCGAGCGTGCGTCCGTCGAAGGCATCGAACGGCCTGCCGTTCCTGAAGACGAAGACGCGGGTTGCGAAACCGATGAACTCCTCGAGCTCCGACGACATGTAGACGACGGATTTGCCTTCACCGGCGAAGTTGCGCAGGTGGCGGTAGAGTTCGCTCTTGGCGCCGACGTCGATGCCGCGCGCGGGATCGTTGAGCACGATGATGTCGGGGCGCATGGCGAAGCCGCGCCCGATCAGCACCTTCTGCTGGTTGCCGCCCGAAAGCGAGGTGATGCGGTCTTCCTTCAATCCGAACTTGATGAGCAGATTGTCGGCTTCGCGCTTGAAGATCGTGCCCAGCGTCGACCAGTCGATCAGGCTCAGGATGCCGCCGCGGCTTTTGTCGCGGTAAAGCGGCATGACCATGTTCTCGAAGATCGACAGCGAAGCGAAGATACCCTCGCGCTTGCGGTCGCCCGACACATAGGTAACGCGCGCCGCAACGGCGTCGGCCAGGTCCTGTACCGGGTGTGCGTCGCCGTGACGGTCGACGACCTGCACGAGACCGGACTGTACCGGCTCGACCCCCGCGATGGCACGCACGAAATCGTCCTGTCCCTGACCGTCCAGCCCGGCGATGCCGACGATCTCGCCGCGCAGCAATTCGAAGTCGAACGGTTCGGCATCGGGCCACACGGCGATGCGGTCTGCGTGCATGGCGAGCGCGCGTTCGGCTGGTTGCGGCGCGTCGTGGTGATGTGCGCCGCCTGCACTGTCGTCGCCTGTCATCAGCGCGAGCAAGTTCTTTTCGGTGATCTGCTCCTTTTCGAGTACGCCCACGTCCCTTCCGTCGCGCAATACGGTGGCGCGGTCGGAAATGCGGATGAGCTCGGCGATGCGGTGCGTCACGATCAGGATGGTCGTGCCGGCGTCGCGCAGCGCGCGCATCTTGGCGAACAGGCGTTCGGTGCTGTCGAAGTCGAGGGCCGCCGAACTTTCGTCGAGGACCAGGACCTTGGGATTGTTGACGAGGGCGCGTGCAATGGTGATCCATTGCTTGAGGCCGAGAGGCAATGTGCCGACCAGCGCGAAGGGGTCGACGGGCTCGCCAACCAGTTCGTGCATCAGCTCGGCGGCGCGGGCGACCTTCTTGTCCTGCGACAGGTTCTTGGAAAAGAGCGCATCGGCGCCCATGAAAATGTTGTCGACCACCGTGGCCTCGTCGGCGACCAGTACTTCCTGGTAGACGGTGGAGATGCCGACGGCCTTGCTTTCGGCCGGCGTGGAGGGCGTCTCGCCCAGTACGGACACGGAGCCGCTGTCGACCGGAAGGACGCCCGAAGCGACCTTTGCCATCGTGGACTTGCCGCAACCATTGCCGCCGACCACGGCATGGATTTCGCCGGCGCGCGCGGTGAAGTTGACGCCGTCGAGCGCCCTCGTGGGGCCGAAGAACTTCTTCACATTGCGCACGACAACGGTCTCGCGGCCGTTGGTCGCCTGTGAAGAGAGTGTTGCTTCGCTCGACATTGCGAACCGGTTTCCTGGCAAATGCGGTTGGATCGGGGTAGTTGGCCACCGCCCGCAAGGGGCGGCGGCCAGTCTGTGGCTTGCCGGTTACGGCTTGTAGGTGGTCGGATCGGCCGGACGGGCGAAGAACTGGTTGAGGTATTCCGTCGAACCCCACTTGTCCTGGCCAACGTTGAACCAGTTCTGTGCGTTCTCGTCGCAATCTTCCGGCAGCAGCTTCATGACGTCTTCATGCGTGATGACGACCGGATCGACGAGCACGGACTGAACCTTGGGACCCTGACCCTGAAGTGTACGCATCATGATGCGCCAGATCAGGTTGACGTCGTCTGCCGGCGGCCATGTCTGCACGGCGGCCGCGATCAGGTCCGGATTCTTGCGCCAGGTGCACAGCGCGCCCAATTCACCTCCGACGGTGACCTTGACGCCCTTGCGGCCGGACTGCGCCAGTGCGCGCAGCACGCCCATCTCGGCGGCGGACTGAACGGCAATGCCGTCGAGCTTGCCCGGATGGGTTGCGAGCCATTTCTGGACTTCGCCCTGTGCGACCTGGTCGGTCCACATGCCGGCGATCGAGCCGACGACCTTGATGCCCGGCGCGGTGGCGAGACCGGCCTTGACGCCGCGGTCCTGGCTGTCGGAACCCGACGTGCCCGGAATGCCTTCGACGACGAGAACGTTGCCTTCGCCGCCGAGTTCATCGGCCAGACGCTTGCCGATCTCGAAACCGGCAACCTGGTAGTTGACCGAGGAGTTGATCGCGGTCGGCGCCGTCAGGTAACCGGTCATGGAGAATACCGGCACACCCTTGTCAAAGGCGTACTGAATCGTCTGGTTGAGCGCGGTCGGGTTCGAGCAGCACACGAAGATCGCATCCACACCCTGGTCGACAAGCTGACGCATCTGCTGGATCTGGGTCGAGTCGTTCAGGTTGGACTGGGTGACCACCACTTCGCTGATCAGGCCAAGTTCCTTCCACTTGGGAATGATCTCGTTCTGCAGGGGATCCATCGCGTTGGCGCGCCAGGTGTTGCCGGCGTAGGACGAGGCGTAGCCGATCTTCCACGGCGGCGGGTTCTTCGCCTTGAAGTCGCGCAGCGGGCTGGGGCCAACCGGCTGCATCGGGTCCAGCATTTCAGGATTGTAGAGGCGCTTGGCGACATCGGGATTGATCTCGTCCACGCCCTCGGCGTGGGCGGCGATCGCTCCGGCGGCCAAAAGGCCGGCGGCCAACGCCAGATTTCTAAACAGTTTCATCAGATTTCCTCCTTGCTTTTACTTCCCCATCGCGGCTTGCCGCTTGCAGGGGCATTCAACGGGCTTGCTGCCTGTGCGTTCGGTTGCCCTCCCTTTATCTTCAGCTTGCCTTCGGCTTCAGTCGTAGAAGTCGAACGGCGCCTTGCGGAACGTTTTCCAGTTGTCCGGATCGTGACCCGTCACGACCATCGCGTTGGTGTCGGATGCGATCCGGCGAAGCTTGGCGACCGAGTTGGCGGCGTCGGCCGAAGAAACGACCAGTCCCGGCAGCGCCTTGTTCTCCCAGTGGTCGAGCGTGTAGGCGGCGTCGATCGTCAGCAGAACGGGTCCCGTGCGCGGCAGCGTGATCAGGAAGGACTGGTGGCCCGGCGCATGGCCCGGCGTGAAGATCATGCGGATCGTGCCGTCGCCGAACAGGTCGTAATTGTCGGTGTATTCGCCGCCGAGGAACTTCCAGTTGAGGCCCGGCCGGTCGAAGTCTGCGCGAATGTAGGCGCCGGCGGAAAACCAGTGCGGATTGAAGGCGTATTCGTACTCCGCGCGCTGGCAGATGATCTGCGCCTTGGGGAAATGGCCGATCGCGCCGGTGTGGTCGAGGTGCAGATGCGATTGCAGCAGAAAACGCACCGAATTCGGGTCGACACCGACGGACTTGCACTGGTCGGCGCAATTGTCGGCAACGTCCATCACGGGGTCGTAGGCGTCGACGACATCGCCCCAATGGCCGCGCTTGTCGATTGCCGCCTCGATGGCGTTGCCACCGTCGATAACGACATTGCCGGCCGGATGCTTGATCAGGAACCAGGGGACGGGGATTTCGAAGTCGCTCTCGCCCTGGTTCATCTTGATGTATTTGAGCTTGGTCCTCAGCGTGCCCGTCTGGAACATGTAGAGTTCGATGCCCGAGGAATCGCCGCGCTTGCGCCTGGCGGGTTCGGGCGCGGCTGAACGCAATTGCGGGCGCGGCGCAAGGGCGCTTCCGGCTGAATCGGAGCGGACAGATCCGGCATCTGCCTCGACGCGCTCGCCCTTGTCATTGAACTCGATGATCTTCATGCGTGATGTCCCTGCGGTGAGTCCGGCGAAGCTGTCTTGCGATGGCCGGAATTATGTCCGCTCCCCGATGATGCGCAGCGCTTCCTTGAGATAGACGGCAAACAGCGGGTAGTTTTCCGACATGGGGAAATGCCCGATGTCCTCCATCTCGATGTAGATGCCGCCCGGTATCTGTCTTGCCGTGGACTCCGTCGCCTCGGGTGGCGTCAGATAGTCGTAGGTGCCGGTCATCATGATCACCGGGCAGGCACGGGTATCGATGTTGCCGAGCTTGCCGCGCAGGTCGTGGTCCACCGAGTAGAAATAGAGGTCGCCTTTGAATACCTCGGCGCCCTGCGTGTAATAGTGCCAGGTCAGCCAGCGGTCCTTGTCCGGGCTTTGCGGCGCCATCAGGTCCCACACGCCCGAGGCGCAGACCTGCGCGGCATTGGCATGGGGGTGGCGCCACCAGTCGAGAAAGAAGCCGGGCGCGTGTTCGGCGGCTTCGACGGGAATGACGGCGCGGAAGCGGTTGGGGTGATGCAGCGCCAGTTGCAGCGCCACATTGCCACCGAAGGACGAACCCATGAAGATCGGGTTTTCGAGCTCCAGCGCGTCGCAGAAGGCGACGATGAAGTTCATGTAGTGCTCGGCGGTGAGCCGGTACTCTTCCTTCCACCATTCCTTGTTGTGCGGCGGATCGGACTTGCCGTGGCGGGCGAGATCGTAGGCGATCACGTCGTAATTGGCGGTAATCTCGGGGTCTTCGAGCAAATCGCGCCACTGGTGATTGTGGCAGCCGGCGGTATGCTGGCATACAAGCGGCACGCCGTCGCCATTGCGCAGATAGAAAACCTTGTACTCGTAGCCATCGACATCGATGGTGACGTATCGGCCGATTACCGGAGAATGCTTGGCCATGTGGGTCTCCGTGGACTTGAAAAAACGACGTCTTGGCGTCAGCTCAGACCGGTACGCCGACCTTGCGCAGAAGCTCGAACTGGACCGTGAAATTCCGAAGGTTCTGCATCAGCACGAGGAGGTTTCCCTCGAGCTTGAGGTCTCGGCGGAAACTGGCGGACCAGATGCCGTGGTACATCGGTTCGGGAACTGGACGGGCGAACTCGCGCCAGGTCTCGGGGCTGGCGCGCAGCGCGAAATCGTAGGCGTCCATGGGCGAGGGATCGATGTTGATCTCGTGAACCTTGCCATCGACCATGCGCACGATGACCTGCTGGGTGCCCATGTCCCAGAGATAAGTGCAGGTGAAATATCTCGACATCGCGCCAATCGTAGGGTCGCGATCGGAGGCTTCACTGAACCGAACGGCCCAGTCCCTCGCGTTCATAACCATGCACTCCTCCCCATACCACGCCACTCAAGGGCGGCGGACCGCGTTGGATCGCGGCCATATCTTTGAATCGTGTTTAATCAGTCGACCTTCGTTCAGTATATGGAACACAATTCACTGGACAGAACGGTAACGATGTGCACTCTTGACTGTCAAGGTTAAAAAAGATGCAGCCAACCAATAGCCAGAATCATCCATGAATCAGGTCGAACCGAAACTCGTCCCGGCGGTTGAGCGGGCGACGCGCATTCTCGATTTCGTCGCGCGAAACCAGACCTATCCCAGCCTCTCCGACCTTGCCCGCGAACTGGGGCTCGCCAAGAGTTCCGTGCACACGCTGTGCCGTACGCTTGTCGAGCTTAACCTGTTGATTCGAAGATCGGATCAGACCTACCAGCTCGGGCCTCACCTGATGCGCTGGTCGCTCGCCTTTTCGCGTCAGTCCGATGTCGCGGCCGAGTTTGCCTCGATCTGGGACAAGGAAACCGAGATGCCCGGCGCGACCATCACGCTGACGGTTCTGGAGGGCAGCGAGGTTGTCTATATCGCAGCGCGCAATTCGGCCGTGAGCCACTCGCTTGTGGACTTCCGCGCGGGCATGCGCCTGCCTGCCGCCTTCACGGCGACGGGCAAGTCGTTCCTGAGCTACATGAGCGATTTCGAGGTCAAGCGGCTCTATGCCAACGGCCTGCCGGAACCCAGAACGCCCCATAGCGTGAACACGATGGGGAGGCTGCTCGAGGAACTCGAAGAGACGAGGCAACGCGGCTATTCGATCGACAATCAACAGGTCGCCGAGGGTATCATCTGCTTCGGGGCATCGGTGCTCGATTCGCGTAACATGCCGATCGCCGGCGTCGCCGTCAGCCTATTGGCCGAGCAGACGACCGAGGAAGACCGCAAGCAGATCATTGCCAACGTCAAGCGCATCACCTCGCGTCTGTCGCAACGCATGGGCGCGGACATCGCCTAGGAACATCGCGTCCGCCGGCCGAAACCGATCAGGTATCTTCGCCGATCAGCCTTCTTCGCCGATCAGCATGACCGTTCTCGCCGGGCAATCGAAGCCGGAAGCATGCTTCGTTCCGCCGATCAGGTCACGCCAGAAGTAGCCGGCCCTGCCGGGCAGGGTGAACGCGATCTCCCGGTCATGCCGGTTGACGAGCACCGCAAGGCGCGGGCCGTCAGGTGCGTCCGGGTGTGCCAGCACCATGGCGAGCGCGCCGGCATCGGCATCCTCCCAGCCGGACGGCGTCATGGCGCTTGCGTCGGGAGCGAGCCACGAGACATCGCGATGGCTGTGCCCCGGCCGGCAATCCCCGGTCAAAAATTCGATGTGTCCGAGGTGCGGCCATTGCCGGCGGATGCGTGCGAGTGTGGCCGCATGTTCTTCCAGCTCGGCGTCGCGCGCGGTCCAGTCAACCCAGGTCAGTTCGTTGTCCTGGCAATAGGCGTTGTTGTTACCCTGCTGCGTTCGGCCGAACTCGTCGCCCGCAGTCAGCATGATCGTGCCTCGCGAAACGAAGAGCAGCGACAGCAGGCTGGCGATGTCGCGCTTGCGCGCCGCGATGATGGCGGGATCATGCGTCGCGCCTTCTACGCCGTTGTTCCAGGAATGGTTGTCGTCGTGGCCGTCGCGGTTGTCCTCGCCATTCGTCGCATTGTGCTTGCGTTTGTGGGAAACCAGGTCGGCGAGCGTGAAGCCGTCATGGGCCGCGATGAAATTGACGCTGCGCGTGCAAGTGCCGGAAAAGACATCGGAAGAACCGGCGAGCGCGGTCGCGAGCGCGCCCAGCATGTGCGCATCGCCGCGCCAGAATTTGCGAACCGTGTCGCGGTATCGGTCGTTCCACTCGATGAAGGCATCGGGAAAATGGCCGAGCTGATAGCCGCCGGGGCCGATGTCCCAGGGTTCGGCCACCAGCACGCGGCCGGCCAGAACCGGGTCGGCGAGGATGGCGTGCAGCAATGCGGCGTTACGATGAAAGCCGATCCGGGAGCGGCCAAGCACGGTCGCCAGATCGAAGCGGAAGCCCTCGACACCGCCGGCCAGAACGAAATGGCGCAGGGCGTCGATCACCAGCCGGATCACGAAGGGGTGCTGGCAATCGAGCGTGTTGCCCGTGCCGGTGTCGTTGACCAGTCTGTGGTGTTCGTCGTGGCGGTAGGATGCGTTGTTGGCGAGGCCGCGCAGCGACAGTACCGGACCGTGAAGGTCGCTTTCGCCGGTATGATTGAAGACCAGGTCGAGAATGACCGCGATGCCTTGCGAGCGCAGCCTTCGCGTCACGAAAGCGAGGTCGCCGATGCCGCCGGGCGCCAGACGCGGGTCGGGCGCCATCAGCGTCACCGGGTTGTAACCCCAGGCGTTCGAAAGGCCGAGCGGAGGCAAATGACGCTCGTCGATCCAGGCGGCGATCGGCATCAGTTCGACGGCGTCGACGCCAAGCTTCCCGAAATGCTCGATGATTGCGGGGTGTGCCAGCGCTCTCAGCGTGCCGCGCTCGGCGGGGGGAACGTCGACATGGCGGATGGTGAAGGCGCGCGCATTGAGTTCGTAGACCAGTCCGCCCGGCTTGAACCTGCGCGTTGGTGCTGCGGTATTGCCGGCCGGTTTCTCCAAGACGGCCCTGGGCATTATCGGCGCGGTATCGGGCCCGGCGCCGCGATGGGCGCCCAGTGCCTCGTGATATTCGAACTGCCGGTCGATCCGCGTGGCGAAAGGGTCGACCAGCAATTTGTCAGGATCGAAGAAATGCCCGAGCGCCGGCGCGTACGGACCGTCTGCGCGCAAGCCGTAGCGTTGGCCGTCGACGACGCCTTTTACATTCGCGGACCATATGCCGTGCCGGCCGCCATGCATGGGAACACGCGTTTCGGCTCCCTTCGCGTCGAACAGGCACAGCCACAGAGCGGTTGCGTCGGGCGCATAGACGCCGAAGCTTGCGCCGTCATCCGTCAGTCTGGCGCCAAGAGGGCTCTTCAGCACGGTCACGTGCCGGAGGCCGCGCCATTGCCGGCGACGAGAGAGCGGTAAAGGTCGAGGTATCGGCTCGCGCTGGCATTCCACGAAACATCCGTCGCCATGCCGTTTTTTACCAGCTTTTTCCACGCTGCCTTGTCGGCATGCGCCGCGCCGGCCAGTTCGACGGCCTCGACGATCGTGCCGGCGCTCAGCGGTGCGATATGGAAACCGGTCGCCACGCCCGCGGCCATGGCGGCAAGGTTTCCGTCGATCACCGTGTCGGCCAGCCCGCCGGTATGCCCGACGATCGGTACGCAGCCATAGTGCAGGCCGCAGAGCTGGGTCAGTCCGCAGGGTTCGAAGCGTGAGGGGATGAGGATGGCATCGCATCCGCCCTGCATCAGATGCGCCAGCTTCTCGTCATAGCCGATCTCGATGGCGACGCGGCCGGGATGGCGTTCGGCCGCCCCGCGGAAGGCATCCTCCAGCCCCCTGTCTCCGGAACCCAGAATGGCAAGGCTCGCGCCACTGGCGACGATGCCGTCCACGGCTTCGGCAACCAGATCCATGCCCTTTTGCCAAGTCAGGCGGGTGATTACCGCGATCAGCAATCCATTGTCCGTGCGCAGGCCAAGCCGCGCGCAAACAGCCTCCCGGTTCGCCGAACGGTTCTTGAGTTTGCGCGCATCGAAATTGGCCGCCAAAGCCGGATCGGTCCCGGGGTTCCATATTTCGGTGTCGATGCCGTTGACGATGCCGCTTACCGCCCCGGCGCGGGTCTTGATCAGCCCCTCAAGCCCCATGCCGAATTCGTGCGAACGGATTTCCTTCGCGTAAGTCGGGCTTACCGTGGTGATCGCATCGGCCATTTGCAGGCCGGCTTTGAGGAAACCGACGCCACCGTAATACTCGACACCTTCGAGCGACCATGCACTTGCAGGCAGGTCGAGTTCGCCGAAAACCTGGGCGGCGAACTGGCCCTGAAAGGCGATGTTGTGAATGGTCAGAACGCCAGGCGGGGCGGGGGTGTCGCCGTAGCGCAGATAGGTGAGCACCATCGCGGCCTGCCAGTCATGGCAGTGGACGATGTCCGGCCGATAACCGGGAATGGCGCCGGTGGCGATCATCGCCACCGCTTTCGAGAACACGGCAAACCGGCGCCAATTGTCGGCGTAGTCCGTGCCGTGCTGGTCGGTGTAGGGGCCGCTATCGCGTTCGAAAAGGCTCGGATGCCTGACGATCAAAATGGCGAGCCCGTCAACCTTCGCTTCGAGCAAGGTAACGGTTTCCCCGATCACCTGGTTGAGTTCGGCAATCTGCTTCGCCCGCTTGCAGCGTTTCAGCACCGATGGATAACCGGGAAGCACCGTGCGGGTTTCCACACCGAGCGGCGCCATGGCTCCCGGCAGCGAACCGACGACGTCCGCCAGCCCCCCGGTCTTGACGATCGGGAACATCTCGGATGCGACGGAAAGCACCTTCATGGGGTTCTCACTCGTAATAAAGCCCCGCCTTGTCCAGCATTGCCTGCGTGATCAGGCAGATGCCGTTGTCGGTGCGTCTGAACCTTTTGGCGTCGAGCGCAGGGTCCTCGCCGACCACCAGTCCGGCCGGAATCTTGACGCCGCGATCGATGACGACGCGCGACAGGCGCGCGTGCCGACCGATCACGCTGTCGGGCAGGACGACAGCCTGGTTGAGCTTGGAATAGGATCGGCACAGCACGCCGGTGAACAGAAGCGACTGGTGCACCTGCGAACCCGAAATGATGCAATCGCCCGATACCAGCGAGGAGATTGCCACGCCCCTGCGGCCGTCCTCGTTGTGTACGAATTTCGCCGGCGGCTTGATCTCGGCATAGGTCCAGATCGGCCA
>JAGRLL010000424.1 GCA_020441855.1 Nitratireductor sp. | reverse complement strand
ATGACGCCGGCCTTGGCCAGTTCCTTCTTGAAGGTGGTGACGACGGAGACGGAATCGAACACGGCATCGACGGCGACATTGCCCGACGCATAGACATTGTCGCCCACCTCACCGTCGAGTTCCGAAGGCTCGTCATGCTTCCTCACGCCGGCGAGGATTTCCTGCTCCTTGAGCGGAATGCCGAGCTTCTCGTAGGTCTTGAGAAGTTCGGGGTCGACTTCGTCGAGCGATTTCGGCCCGGTCTGACCCTTCGGCGCGGAATAGTAATAGAGGTCCTGGAAATCGATGGGCGGGTATTCGACGCGCGCCCAGACCGGCTCCTGCATGGTCAGCCAGCGCTGGTAGGCGCCCAGGCGCCATTGCAGCATCCAGTCCGGCTCTTCCTTCTTGTGCGAGATGAACGCAATGATCTCCTCGCTCAGGCCCTTCGGGGCCTTGTCGGATTCGATCTGCGTGAAAAAGCCGTATTTGTATTTGTCGACGTCGATCTGCGAGACGGCGTCAATCGTCTCCTGCACAGCAGGCATGGTCACTCTCCATCCTATGCGGGTTCAAGGCCCGCCAGTGTGGTGTTTGGCCGTCAAATCGGTCTTCGGCGCTACGCCGTCAACCCATCCTTCCGACTATGTCGCACCAGGCGGCGAGAAATCGCCCGGCATCTTCTTCCACGCTGTCCCAGCCAAGGCTGACGCGCAAGGCCGAGGAAGCGAGGTTTTCGTCGACGCCCATGGCGTCCAGTACATGCGATTTGCCGACCTTGCCCGAAGAGCAGGCGGAGCCGGACGATACCGCGATGCCGGCAAGGTCGAGCGAGATCAGCGCGGTCTCGGCCTTTACACCGTCGACCGCGAAACAGGAAGTGTTGGCAAGCCGTTCGGCGCCTTCGCCGAAAAAGACCGGTTCGCCGACGCGGTTACCCGCTTCAAGCGATATGGTGCGCAAACGGCTCTCGATGAAGTCCCTGAGACCACGAATGCGCGGAATTTCGTTCCGCAATGCCGGCAATTCGGCGATGGCGGCGGCAAAACCGGCAATTGCCGCAACGTTTTCGGTACCGGAGCGATGGTGGTTTTCCTGCCCGCCACCACGAATGAGCGGCAGCGGCGTCACCGCCTCGTTGGCGAGGATCAGCGCGCCCGCGCCCTGCGGACCGCCGATCTTGTGCGCCGACAGCAAAATGAAGTCGGCGCCCAGCGCAGGAACGGTGAGTTCGAGCTTCCCGAGGCCCTGCACCGCGTCGACCAGCAGGTAACCGTCTTGGCCACGCACGATCTGCGAGATTTCGGCAACGGGCTGGATGACACCGGTCTCGTTGTTGGCAAGCATCACCGCGACAAGGGGCGCGCCCTCGGCATGGTCGTGGCCCGCAAGCTTCGCCTCCAGCGCGGCGATGTCCACGACACCACCCTCGGTCACGGGCAGATGTTCGATCTGCCTGGCCGCAAAACGCCCGCCGGACAGCACGCAGGGGTGCTCGATGGCGCTGACGTAAAGCCGCGAGACCGGCTTTTCGACGCCCTTGACCCGCATCACCGGGCAGAGCGCCTGATTGGCCGCCTCGCTTGCGCCGGAAGTGAAGACCACGCGGTTGGGCGCGCAGTCGAGGAAATCGGCCAGCACGGCGCGCGCGTCCTCCACGACCTTGCGGCGGGCGCGGCCCTCGGCGTGCACGGAGGACGGATTGCCGGTCGCCGCCATCGCATCGATCGCAGCCGAACGCGCCGCCGCCAATAGCGGCGCGCCGGAATTGTGATCGAGATAGGTCCTGACCTGTGCCGTCATCGCGATGTGAAACTATCCTTGAAATCCGGTCCTTGCAGACTAATCTGCCTGTGTGAGGCGGGCTGCATGCCTTTTACCGAGCATGGCGGCCCTTGCGCATTCTTCTTGAACTTGCCCAAGCCATTTGTCTATGAAGGGCGCCTGTTTTCGGTCCCGCATGCCGGCCATCCGGCACCGGAACCACCCAAAGAGACATCAGCCGGACAACCGGAACCAGTTTTGAAACGTTCTAAACTGTTCTAGGGATCTGCCGCCAGCCGGTCAAGCATGGTTTGGCCTGGCGTGGTCCCGTTCTGGAGCGCCGTCCCGTTCGGGGGCATGGTCCGGTTCGGAAATGCGGCACGGGCGGAGCCCGTTGAACCAGGAGTCAGCATGCCAGAAGTGATCTTCAACGGACCCGCCGGAAGGCTCGAAGGCCGTTACCAGCCGTCCAAGGACAAGAACGCCCCGATCGCGCTGGTGCTTCATCCACACCCGCACCCCAAATTCGGCGGGACGATGAACAACAAGATCGTCTACGACCTGTTCTACATGTTCACGCAGCGTGGTTTCACGACGCTGCGCTTCAATTTCCGCGGCGTCGGGCGCAGCCAGGGCGAATTCGACCACGGTTCGGGCGAATTGTCGGATGCGGCCGCAGCACTCGACTGGGTGCAAAGCCTGCACCCGGATTCGCGCGGCTGCTGGGTCGCCGGCTTCTCCTTCGGTGCCTGGATCGGCATGCAATTGCTGATGCGCCGACCAGAGATCGAGGGCTTCATGTCGATCGCCCCGCAGCCCAACATCTACGATTTCTCCTTCCTCGCCCCCTGCCCCTCGTCCGGCCTCATCATCCATGGCGACCAGGACCGGGTTGCGCCGGGCGCCGACATTCAGGGCCTTGTCGACAAGCTCAAGGCACAGAAGGGCATCGTCATCACCCACAAGACGATCCCTGGCGCCAATCATTTCTTCACCGAACATCTCGACGAGCTGATCGAGGAATGCGGCACCTATCTCGACAAGCGGCTCGGCCTGATCGAGGGCGGCATCGAGGAAACGATGCTGCTTCGCTAGCGCAAAATGCCCGCGAAGGTCGACACGATCGGGTATTACGACGGCAATGCGACCGAATATGCGGTCCGCATGCTGCCCGATCCGGCAGGCCTCGCCCAACTGGCCGTGTTTTGCGCCAGACTCGCGCCCGGCGTGAAGGTGCTGGATCTGGGGTGCGGCGCGGGGCACTTCGCCGCGATCATGCTGGAGGCAGGCTTCGACGTCGACCTGCTTGACGGATCGCGGGGACTGGCCGGACAGGCAAAGGCGATAACCGGCCGCGAGGTGACGATTGCCCGCTACCAGGAGCTTGAAGCCCGCGCTGTCTATGACGGCGTGTGGGCAAGCGCTTCGCTTCTTCATGCCGAACAGGATGAATTGCCGGACATCCTTGCGCGCATCCGGGCATCGCTAAAACCGGGCGGCCTTTTCTATTGCAGTTTCAAGGCTCTGGACGCCGACCAGATCGACGGCCTGAACCGCCACTATGTCCGCATGTCCAGGGGGCGCCTCGACGCATTGCTCGAGGCGGCGGGATTCGCGGTTGCGAACCGCTGGACAACACCGTCCTACAGCGCGGAAGGCCATCAAATCGAAATGGTCGCCGCCATTTCCCGCAAGATCAGCCAAGGCGGCTGACCGAACCGCCATTTTCTGGGGATTGCCCTGTCGCCAGCGGCGTTTTGTAGCCAGGCGGCAAAGGATGCGCTCGACAAAGCGTGCTTTGGGTGACAATTTTGCCGTGAGATTCAATGCCATCAGCAAACGAGGTTGAAAACATGGCTTACAAATTCGAGGTCTACAAGGACAAGGCAGGCGAATTCCGTTTTCGTTTCCGTGCGTCCAACGGCGAGATCATGTTCGGCTCGGAAGGCTACAAGGCCAAGGCTTCGGCCATGAACGCCATCGAATCGATCAAGAAGAATTCGCCCGACGCCGACGTCGTCGAGGAATAAACCTTCCCGCAGGGAGGAGTTCCTTTTCAGCTATCGGGGCCATCGCGCCCGACAACTGCCCTTCCGTGATTTCGCGGAAGGGTACGAGTGTCGTCGTGTTCAGGGTCGTGCCAATACGCCTCCGCTGGCGGCATTGCGGCAACCAGTCGTCGTCGGCCAGGTGATGTCGAGGCTGCGCAACGAACGAACCGCCAGATAGGCCCAGGCTTCGGCCTCCATGGCATCTCCGTCCAGCCCTGCCTCCTCTGCCGTGACCACCCTTGCCGGCTCGCCGCCCGGTTTCGCGTTATCCCGCGCCAGTTCCTCCAGATCCCGCATGATCATCCGGTTGTGCCTGCCGCCACCGCAGATCACCCATACACCGGGTGCCCGCGGCACGTTTCCGACGGCCTTCCAGATCGAGACGGCGGTGACATAGGCAAGCGTGCGGGCGCCATCTTCAAGTGATGATTCATGCGGCTCCGGCGGGACAAAATCGAGTCTGTCCAATGATTTGGGTCCGGTCTTTTCAAGGAACGGATGAGACAGATAGCGTTTCGCCAGCTTCATGAGCACCGCGCCCTCGGCGGCGATCGACCCCTGCGGATCGTAGGGAACGCCGGCATGTGCCGCCACCCATTGATCGATCAGTGCATTGCCCGGGCCGGTATCGAAGGCAAACTGGGCGTCGTCGTCCCCGACCCAGGTGATGTTGGCGATTCCGCCAATGTTGACGAAGGCAATCGGCGGCCGGCGCATCTGCGGCGGCAGGTTGGCGGCAAGCGCGCGGTGATAGGCCGGCACCAGCG
>JAGRLL010000423.1 GCA_020441855.1 Nitratireductor sp. | reverse complement strand
GTCGGGCAGGTGTTGCGGTTGCATTTCAGCGCCTGGATGCAGCCCAGCGCGAACATGAAGCCGCGCGCGGAATTGACGACATCGGCGCCGGCGCAATAGGCCCAGGCGATTTCGGCCGGTGTCACGAGCTTACCGGAAGCGGCGACGCGGACCCTGCCGCGCAGGCCAGCGCGTTCGAGCGCGCCGATCACCATCGGCAGTGATTCCTTGATCGGCAGGCCCATATTGTCCATCAGCGGCATCGGCGCCGCCCCGGTGCCGCCATCGCCGGAATCGACGGTGATGAAATCGGGGGCGCTTTGTTCGCCGCGTGCGCGCACGATGGCGAACAGTTCGTCGAGCCAGGCCGTGTCGCCGATCACCGTCTTGATGCCGGTCGGCAGTCCCGTCACATCGCGCACGTGGTTGATCGTGTCGACCAGGTCACCAAGGCTCGCAATGTCGGTGTGCCGATTGGGCGACAGCGAATCCCTGCCTTCGGGAATGCCGCGGATCGACGCTATCTCGGCCGTCACCTTGCCGCCGGGCAGGATGCCGCCCTTGCCGGGCTTGGCGCCCTGACTGAGCTTGATCTCGACCATGCGTACCTGGTCGTGCGAGGCGATTTCGCGCAGCTTCTCGTCGGACAGCGCGCCATTGGCGTCGCGCACGCCATATTTGGCGGTGCCGATCTGGAAGACGATATCCGCCCCGCCCGCCAGATGATGCGGCGACAGGCCGCCTTCGCCGGTATTCATCCAGCAGCCGGCGAGCTTCGCCCCGCGCGACAGCGCCAGCACGGCGGGTCGCGAGATGGCGCCATAGCTCATGCCTGAGACGTTGATCAGCGATTTCGCCTCATAGGGCCGGCGGGCATGCGGCCCGAAGACGATGGAAGGCGGGTCGACGGTCTCGTCGTCGAGCGGCGGAAAGGGCGCGTTGACGAAGATCGGCGTACCGACCGGCGTCAGCGAGCGGGTCGAGCCGAAGGCGACCGTGTTGTCCCGGCCTTGCGCGGATTTGTAGACCCAGTCGCGTTCGGCCCGGTTGAATGGCATTTCCTCGCGGTCGAGCGCGAAGAAATACTGGCGGAAGAACTCGCCCAGATGCGTGAAGCCGCCCCGAAGGTGACCGACGACCGGGTAGTTCCGCAGCACGGAATCCCTTTTCTGGACCACGTCGTAGACGAAGACGCAGATCAGTCCGAGCATCGCCATGCCGATCACGAAAATGAAGATGGATGCGGAAAGGCTGAGGAACTGGATGACGTGCGGCGGAAGCATGTCGATCATCGGATTTTCCTTCGGAGTTGGCCTTCTTGGGGCGAGCGTTGTCGGTTCAGCCCTTCCTGCGGCCGAACAGCCAGTGGTCGAGCGCGACGACGCCTGGACCGCGGGCGATGATGACTGCGAGCGCTGCCGCCCAGACGGCATGGTCCGGCCAACTTCCCGGATAGACGAAGATCTGGATGACCAGCGTCATGCCGAGTAGCGCGAGTGCGGAGAAGCGCGACGCTAGGCCGATGATCAGCAGCACGGGAAAGAAATGCTCGGCGAAGGCTGCGAGATTGGCAGCGATCTCAGGCGGGATGATCGGCAGGGCGTACTCTTCACGGAACAGGTAATAGGTCGAATCGGTGACCTCGAACCCGTTCACCTTGGTCTGGCCGGAACGCCAGAAGACGCCGGCAATACCGATGCGCGCGATCAGCGACAGCCCGGAATCGGGGGTCATGTTGGCGAGAGAGACGCCGCGCGCGATGAGGGCGGAAACGCCGCCGGGGCGCGTATTTTCCTGCATGGATGTCGTGTCGGTCATGGTCAGTTTCCTTGGTTGGAAGGCGTGCGGAACACGCCGAGATGGAGAAGCCGTCCAAGGGCTTCGGCGGGAGAAAATCCGGGTTCGGCCTCAAAGCCGGCGGCAATGGCGCGCTTGAGTGGTCCACCGAGCGAAATCCGGCGCAGGAACGCGAATTCGCCGGGCGAAAGCGTTTCGGCCGTCACCGCGCCGGCAGCGCGGAACACGACGAGGTGCTGACGGCTCTCGGTAATCGCGGCGATGTGTCCGGCGTCGCTTTCGAGCGCGGCGGCCCTGATGTCGAACGCTGCATGGTCGAGGGCGAGAAGCCGGGCGCTGGCGACAAGATCGAAATCAACGGCACGACCGGCAAAGAGTCGTGCGGCTTCGTCGGGCGCGAGAGAGAAAGAGGAGTGGGCATGAAACGCTTCGTTCATGGCCCACTCCAGTCGTGCGACGTCGGGGAGGAAGGGGATGCTCGAAAGTTCCGGTCGGGTGGCGAGATAGTCGTTGAACCCGGCGCCATAGCCGGCGAGAACTGCGCTCACCGGCGGGCGTGCATTGGCGTAGCGGGCTGCCAGACCGTCGAAATAGTCTTCGCCGACAAGAGCGCGGATGGCGGGATAGATCGCCGAAAGCGCGCCGACATGGGCATGGCGCACATTGTTGCGGTAGATGCTCGCATTGTCGGCGAAACCGGAAGCGATGAACCCGGCCGCGACGGCGGCGGCTTCTTCGCCCGAACCGGTCAGATAGCCACGGAAGGATGTCTGGAATTCACGCAGCGCGGACATGGTCTGCCTCCGTCGAGAAAAAGCTGTCGAGAATGGTGTCTGCCTTGCCCGCTTCGTCGACGAGGACATCGAGCGACGGCACGTCATTGTCCCATTCGATGAGCGTGGGGATGCGGCTGGTGCGCTGGAGCGTCGTCGAATAGAGATCCCAGACGGGATCGCTGACGCGGCTTGCGTGATCGTCGATCAGCAGCGTGCGGTCGCCGAGCTGCTTGAGGTGATGGCCGGCGAGGTGGATTTCACCGACCGCCGAGCAGTCGACATCGCGGATATAGCCCGCCGCGTCGTAGCCGATATTGCTGGCGCTGACATAGACATTGTTGACGTCGAGGATCAGCCCGCAGCCGGTGCGCCGCGTCAGCGCGTTGAGGAAATCGGTCTCGCCCATCTCGCTCGCCTCGAAGGCGACGTAGAGCGATGGGTTTTCGATCAGTATCTGCCGGCCTAGAAATTGCTGCACCTGGTCAACATGGGCGCACACGATGTCGAGTGCCTCGCTGGTATAGGGCAGTGGCAGCAGGTCGGAGAAATGGCTCCCGCCGATCGAGCACCAGGCAAGATGCTCGGAAACGAGCCCCGGCCGGACATTGTCGACAAGGCGTTTCAGGCGGGTAAGATGCGCCTCGTCGAGATCGTCGGCGCCACCGATCGAAAGGCCGACGCCATGCACGGAAACGGGATAATGGTGGGCGATCTCTTCGAGCAGTTCGACAGGCTTGCCGCCGTCGCCCATATAGTTCTCGGCATGGACCTCCAGCCAGCCGATCTGCGGCTTGGTCTCGAGGATTTCGCCGATATGTTCGAATTTCAGGCCGATTCCGGCTTTCGCCGGAACCGGCGTGACCGGAGTTTCGCGCTCGGGAGAGAGGAGACGGGTCATCATGATACTCCGGTTGGGGGTTGGAAGCAGGTGCTGCCTTACGAAGCGGAGGATTCCAGCGAACCGCCGGCCAGCTTCTCGCACAGGCCCGCGGGCACGGCGATGAAGGCGTCCTTCTGGGCGTCGACCTTCGAGGTGCCGGCGCATGAAGAGGTGGCGGTGGCGCAGTCGTTCTTGCCGGCCACGGCGACGCCGTAGCATTTCTCGGAATCGGCGGCGGCTGCCGGCGCGGCGGTGTTGGCGAGTGCGACGCCTGCAACTGCAGCGGCGAGCAGGATGGCCTTGGTGTCGATGTTCTTCATTGGATCAGCTCCTTTTGATTTCACGTTTGAAAAGTCACCGGCGTTCGTTCGTCGGTGATGCAAAGGTGGCGGATCGCGATTGGGAATTGAAATGCCGGGTGTTTATGGAAACGATGCACCATGGGCATGGTGCCCACGTGTATGGTTTATGCAGACCGAACCAAGCCGCGATTAATGCGGGACACCAAGAAAGCCTGCTCTGATGAGTGATTTCGACGATGTAAGATGCCTGGACGCTCCGCTCGCAGACAAGCTGGAGGCTTACTCGGCGCGTCTTGTGATGGCCAATCCGACCATCTCCAGTGCTTACACGAACCTCGTCCAGAAGCTGATGAATGCGGGTGCAGGCGGCGCGGCGCGCGGCGTAGGCGATGAAATGCCTTCCTTCGCGCTCCCCGATTCAACAGGCAGCATTCGAAGGCTGGAAAGCTTTTTGGAAACAGGCCCGCTGGTGATCAGTTTCAACCGCGGCCACTGGTGTTCCTATTGCCGGCTCGAACTGCTGGCACTCAACGAGATTGTTTCGCAGATTGGCGAACTCGGCGCTTCGCTGGTCTCGATCATGCCCGAGACCGCAACGCTGACCCGCCAACTGCGGGAGCGATTCTCGCTCGGCTTCCCGATCCTCACCGACATCGACAACGGCTTCGCCCTGCGCAGCAATCTTATGGTCGCCTTGGGACCGGCGGTTGCGGACCTGCTGAGAAAATCGGGCAACGATCTGGCACGTTTCCAAGGCAATGACGCCTGGTTTGTGCCGATTCCTGCCACCTATGTCGTGGGGCGCAACGGCATCATTGCCGCCGCCTTTGTAAATCCCGATTTCCGCAGGCGCATGTCACCGCAGGCGATTCTGAAAGCGCTCGAAACGCAGGCCTGACCGCGTGGTGTGCCAGTCGGCGGGCTGGGACGATGCCAGCCTTTTCTCTCACACCGGTTCGTTGACGCCGGTCTCGTTGGACCAGTCCGCCGAACGCATCAGCCGCACGAAACGCGAGCCCGCCGCATTGTGCTGGCGGCCTGCCGCTTCGATCAAAACTACGGTGCGTCTGAGCGGACTGTCCTTCAGCCCCATCCACTGCAGGTTGAGTCTGGCTGCCGAACTCTTCGGCAGCAACACGCCTGTACCGCCGGCTTCGATCAGCGCGGCGAGGTCGGCGTCGCAACTGACCTTGTGGCGGTGTTCAATCGAGATACCCTGTTCGCCCAGATAGTCGCGGATCGAGTCCTGGTTCTCGCAATAGGGCCTAAGCACCATCGCCAGCTCGCCGAGTGCCGAAAGTGGCGCCTTGTTCTCGCCGGCCTCGACACCCGTCTCCACATCGGTCTCGACGCCGCACAGCACGAAATCCTCGTCGAACAGCGGCCAGCTTCGGATCCGGTCCCAGGCCGATTCGTCGGAGGCCGCCAGAATGCCGAAATCGATTTCGCCGCTTTCGAGCAGTTCGCTAACACGGCCCGCGGGCTCGCGCATCAATGCCAGGTCGAGCCCGGATACGGCCTGCTGCAACTGCGCAATGATGATGTGCAGGAACGACGATGAGACCGTTTCCGAAATGCCGATCCGCAACGGTGCGATCGTGCCGCGACCATAGCTCTCGGCCTCTGCCTTGGCAGCATTGGCGGCGTCGTAGCTTTGCTGCAGCAGCGGCACCATGGCCTTGCCGAGTTCGGTCAGGTGCGAGCGCGTGCGTTCGCGTCGGAACAAATCGCCGCCGAGCTCCTCTTCCAGTTTCTTGATCGCCCGTGTCAGCGCCGGCTGCGTGACATTACAGGCATCGGCCGCCTGCGTGAAGTTCAGAGTCCGGCTGACGGCCAGGAAATAGCGTATCTGGTAGAGTTCCATTTGCGGTTATTTCTTTTGGAAATGCCCACTTGTCAGGGTCCACTCCAGTATCGAGCAAGGCGGATGCCGGGTCAAACCAGACGATGATTCAGTGACCTCCTTGCATTGCTGCGAATGTCGGCAGTGGGCCAATATTTCTGCGAGCACGGCTCAGCAAATCGCTCCAAAAACGACATATGGCTGATGTCCGCTTTGGCGACTGGCATCCCGAAACCTGCCAGTCAGCAATCGGCCACATGTCAGTCGACGAACGACACTACTGGATTGGCACGCTTTACATACTCATGTTGCCGAACAAGGTGCGGCGGTCGCAGGCGACATACTTCACGCTGACCGGGGTCCCTTTGGTGGTCC
>JAGRLL010000092.1 GCA_020441855.1 Nitratireductor sp. | reverse complement strand
GATCGTCATAGGCCGCGTCCATCAGAGCATCGCGGCTCTTCACCACGCCCGGGCGCTGGGCCAGCGCATACAGGATCAGGAACTCGGTCACCGTGAGGGTAACGGGCTTGCCCTTCCAGGTACAGGTATGGCGTTCCTGGTCCATCACCAGGCTGCCACGCTCCAGAACTTTCGCCTCGCCACCATTGGCGACCTTCGCGCCACTTTCGAGAATGGCGCCGCTGCGCCGCAGGACCGCCTTGACGCGTTCGACCAGCAGGCGCTGCGAGAACGGTTTGCGGATGAAATCGTCCGCGCCCATCTTCAGCCCGAACAATTCGTCGATCTCGTCATCCTTCGACGTCAGGAAGATGACCGGCAGGTCCGATTTCTGCCGCAGCCGCCGCAGCAGCTCCATGCCGTCCATGCGCGGCATCTTGATGTCGAAAATGGCCAGATCCGGACGCCGCACCGACAATCCGTCCAGCGCCGACGCGCCGTCGGTATAGGTTTCCACCCTGTAGCCTTCCGACTCCAGCGCGATGGAGACCGAAGTCAGGATGTTGCGGTCATCATCGACCAGTGCAATCGTCGGCATTCGATCAACCTCCGGTGCCATTGGCACGTTATTCCAGTTCCTGAAGATGACCGGTACCCGCCGGCATCATGGACGAAACGAGCTATGGCCGCAGAAATGCGCGCAAATTTTGGCGCGAAGAGTACTCCAGCCCGTCGCGATTGCACAAACCGGAAAAACCGTCCGCAAAAACGCATGGCTTTCGTCGTTGCGGCCGTGGCTGAACTCCGCACCCGCATGCTTTCGTGCGGACTCTGCTTTCACCCACAAGCCCTGTCAGGCTGCGAGGTAGCGAATGTTTGCGGGATTTCAACCGTTTAAAAAATTTAAATCGATTAATTTATTGATATCGCTGAACTTTTTACTGTCACCAGCTTGTCACCCAATTGTAGCCTGCGTTATAGGACGGTCTTCCGCGCACCCTGGCCGGGGGATGACGTCGGGAGGATTGTGTACCGGCAACAACCGGAATTTCGCCCGTACCCGACCGCGATGTGGGCATTGGCGGTGCCGGCGAGTAACAGGGATAGCGCCATGACGTCATCACAGGACACGGCGGGGAAGAGCGGCCAGGCCGCCCGTCAAGCATCGGGCGAATTGGGTATTCGCGCTTCCTCCGCGAGCCTTTCCGATCTCGGCATCAAACCGGGCACGGTTCACTGGAACCTGCTGGCGCCGGAACTCTACGAACACGCCATTCGCCGTGGCGAGGCCTCGATTGCCGCCGGCGGTGCGCTTGTCGTCGAGACCGGCCAGCACACCGGGCGTTCGGCGCAGGACAAGTTCGTTGTCCGCGACGCGCTGACCGAGGATACGGTGTGGTGGGACAACAACAAGGCGATGGACCCGCTGAAGTTCGAGCGTCTGCATCAGGACATGCTCGAACATGCCAGCGGCATGGAGCTTTTCGTTCAGGATCTTTACGGCGGCGCCGATTCGGAAAACCGGGTTGCCGCGCGCGTCGTGACCGAGCTCGCCTGGCACTCTCTGTTCATCCGCAACCTGCTGATCCGGCCCGAACGCGCCGCCCTCGAGGCCTATGCGCCGGACATGACGATTATCGACCTGCCGTCGTTCCGCGCCCATCCCGAGCGTCACGGCTGCCGCACCGAGACGGTCATCGCCTGCGATTTCACGCGCCGCATCGTGCTGATCGCCGGCACGTCCTATGCCGGCGAAATGAAGAAATCCGTCTTCACCTATCTCAATTTCGTCCTGCCCGACAAAGCTGTCATGCCGATGCATTGCTCGGCCAATGTCGGATTGGAAGAGGATTCGGCCGTGTTCTTCGGCCTGTCCGGCACCGGCAAGACGACGCTGTCGGCCGATTCCTCGCGCACCCTGATCGGCGACGATGAGCACGGCTGGGGAGAAACCGGCATCTTCAATTTCGAAGGCGGCTGCTACGCCAAGACCATCCGTCTTTCCGCCGAGGCCGAACCGGAGATTTTTGCCACCACCGAGCGTTTCGGCACGGTGCTGGAAAACGTCATTCTCGACGAAAACCGCGTTCCCGATTTCGACGACGCCAGCCTGACCGAGAACACGCGCTGCGCCTATCCGCTCGACTTCATCCCGAACGCCTCGTCGACAGGCACCGCGCCGCATCCCGGGAACATCGTCATGTTGACGGCCGACGCCTTCGGCGTGATGCCGCCGATCGCGAAAATGACGCCGGCGCAGGCGATGTATCACTTCCTCTCCGGCTATACCGCGAAGGTCGCCGGCACCGAAAAGGGCGTGACCGAACCGCAGGCGACCTTCTCGACCTGTTTCGGCGCACCCTTCATGCCGCGCCACCCGTCGGAATACGGCAATCTGCTGCGTCAACTGATCTCCACGCACGGCGTCAATTGCTGGCTGGTCAACACCGGCTGGACCGGGGGCGCCCATGGCACGGGCCGGCGCATGCCGATCGCCGCGACCAGGGCTTTGCTGTCGGCGGCGCTGCATGGTGGTCTCGACGACGCCGAGTTCCGCACCGACGCCAATTTCGGCTTTGCGGTGCCGGTGGCGGTCGAAGGTGTCGAAACCGCGATCCTCGATCCGCGCTCGACCTGGACGGACGGTGCGGCCTATGACGCAGCTGCCGCGCGCCTCGTCGGCATGTTCATCGACAATTTTGCAAAGTTCGACGACCACGTGGACAACGAAATCCGCGCTGCCGCGCCAGTTTCGCTGCAAGCCGCCGAATAAGCAGCGTCGTTTCTCGATGCCAGACGGGTCCCGGATGCGCTCCTGGACCCGTTTTTGGTTGCCGTGACGTCAATGCAGTGCCAATCTTGAGGCCGAACCAGCAATTGCGGTGCGCCGCGACACTACCAGAGGAGACGCGTGTGGGAATTTTCGATTTCGTGAAATCGGTCGGCAAGAAGCTCGGCATCGGCTCGGAAGACGAAGCGCCTTCCGCCCAGGACCTGAAGAAGGAACTCGACAGCTACGATCTCGGCACCGACAAGGTGCATGTCGAGATCGAGGGCGACAAGGCCATCGTCAAGGGGGAGGTCGCTGACCAGAGCATCTTTGAAAAGGCCGTCATCGCGCTCGGCAACACGCTCGGCGTGTCCAAGGTCGAGGCGGGCGAACTCAAGGTCGCGTCCGCGGATGCCGCCGCTCCGGTGTTCTACACCGTCAAGAAGGGCGACAATCTGTGGAAGATCGCCGAAGCGCAGTACGGCAAGGGCAAGGGCGCCAAATATCCGGTGATCTTCGAGGCCAACAAGCCGATGCTGAAGGATCCGGACCTGATCTATCCCGGTCAGGTCCTGCGCATTCCGCCGCTCGACTGACCGGCGTTCTTTCGCACCCTGTTCGACCGGCGGGTTTCAGCCCTGCCGGTCGCCGAACAGCATGTCGAACAGGCTGCGCCTTCTGGGCGCGCCGCCGACATCCTGCGCCGGCCTGATGCCGCCTGTCAGGCGCTCGGCCGGTCTGCCCCGGGCGTTACCGGCGGCATCCATCGGCTCGAGAAATTGCCCGCCTTGTGCGTTCCGGCTCGAAACCTCATTGACCGGTCGCGGCACGGGAAGGGCCGCGGTTTCCGGCAAATAATTGCCCGGCAGGGCGGCAACGGGCACGCCCTTGTGCGCGGCGCCCATGAATTGTGCCCAGGTGCGCGCCGGCAGCGTGCCGCCGGTAACATGCTTCATCGGCTTGCCGTCGTCATTGCCGAACCAGATGCCGGTGACGAGGTTGGCGGTGTAGCCGACGAACAGCGCGTCGCGCGAATTCTGCGTGGTTCCGGTCTTGCCTGCCACCTGCCAGCCGTCGATCCTCGCAGCCTTGCCGGTTCCTGAAACGACCGCTTTCGTCAGCATGGCGTTCATCATGCCGAGTTCGCGCGCGCCAACCACGCGCGGTGGCGGTGCGGCATTGCGCTGGTAAAGGATTTCGCCGTCGGCCGACAGCACACGCCGGATCAGGAACGGCGTCACCTTGTAACCGCCATTGGCGAACGGCGCATAGGCGCCGGTCAGTTCCATCAGCGAGACTTCCGAGGTGCCCAGAGCGATCGAGGCGTTGCGCTCGATCTTCGATTCGATGCCGAGCCGCTGCGCCGTCTCCGATACCGTCTTGGGTCCGACTTCCATCACCATCTGCGCGGCGATCGTGTTGAGCGAGAGCGCCAGCGCCTCGCCGAGTGTGACCGGCCCGCGATATTCCTTGTCGTAGTTTTCGGGCGTCCAATTGCCGATCCTGACCGGCGCGTCCTCGCGCACAGAATCGGGCGTCCGCCCGGCTTCCAGAGCGCTCAGATAGACAATCGGCTTGAACGCTGAACCCGGCTGGCGCTTCGCGTCGACGGCACGGTTGAACTGGCTTTGGGCGTATTCGCGCCCGCCGATCAGCGCGCGTACCGCGCCGGTGCCATCGAGCGCCACGAGCGCCGCCTGGCCGACCCGCGATTTCGTGCCCTGCGCATCGAGCGTCTGGGTAATCGCCCTTTCGGCCTGCTTCTGGAGATCGAGGTCGACCGTCGTATCGACGATCACGTCGTGGCGGTAGCTGCCGATCAGTTTCGGCAATTCGTCCATCACCATGTCGGCGACATAATGCTGCGAGCCGCTCCAGTAATGCTTTGCCTTTTCGGGCTTCATCGACAGCGCGGCCGCGACCTCGCGTTCGGTGACGTAGCCTTCCTCGGCCATCGCCGCGAGCACGATTTGCGCGCGCGCCTGCGCCGCTTTCAGGTCGCGTGCCGGCGAAAGGCGCGACGGCGCCTTCAGCAGGCCGGCGATGAGCGCGGCCTCGCCCAGCGTGAGCTCACGCGCGGACTTGTCGAAATAGCGCCGTGCGGCAGCATCCGCGCCATAGGCGCCCGAGCCGAAATAGACCCGGTTGAGATAGAGTTCGAGAATCTCGTCCTTGGAGAATTTGGTTTCCAGCCAGACCGCGAGCACGGCTTCCTGGATCTTGCGCTCGATCGTTCGCTCCGGCTCCAGAAACAGATTCTTGGCGAGCTGCTGGGTGAGTGTCGAGCCGCCCTGCACCAGCCTGCCGGCGACAAGGTTGGAGATCATCGCGCGCGCCAGGCCGATCGGGTCGACGCCGAAATGATAGTTGAACCGCCTGTCCTCGATGGCGATGACCGCCTTCGGCAGATAGGGCGACATCTCGTCGAGCCGCAAGGCCTCGCCGCCAGACTGGCTGCCCGGCTTGTTCGCCGACAGGCCGCGATTGGCGAGCAATTCGCCGTCGACGGAAACGATTCTTGCGTTCGGCGGGCGGGCCGGCACCGACCACGACGACATCTGCGGCAATTGCACCGCATAATAGCCAATGACGCAGATAACGGCGATGCCGCACCAGATGCCGAGCACGCTCGACCAGTAGACGGCGCGCCGCAGCAGGCGGAAGCGGCTGGAAGGCCGCGCCGTGCGCTTGCCTTTCGAATTCCTTTCCCTGGTGCTTCCGCCCCTGCCGTCGCCGCTCTTGCCGCCGCCCTTGCTTTGGGTGCGTTGCGCACGAGCCGTGTTGTCGGCGCGCTTTCGCGGCCGCGCGGGCCGTTTCTTCGGCCGTTCGCGGACTTCGACATCCGGCGCCAGTTCCGGCATGTCGATTCGCGGCTCTACGCGCTTGTTGCCTTTGTTTCCGCCCATCGGATAAGGACCGGCCCCCGGGAAGTGTCGTTGCGTGTCATCTGGTTTCGCGCAGAAACTAGGCGGCGGTGGCCTAAGGCTTGGTTAAGCACGCCGCACCTTGGCGCGCTCAAAGCCCCATTCGCTAAAATCCTAACGATTGCCTTAACGCTTCCTTACGCGGAATGCCGGTATATTTGGCTCAAATTGTCGATTAATCCGCCACAGATGCGGGGAGGCGAAGTCTTGAGCCATTCGTTGAACCGGTCCTCCTCTGTGCATGGCCGCGGCAGGGACGCCCGAAAGGGCGGCCAGATGAGCGAATTGTCGCCGCCGTCCGCCGGCCGTGTCGACTGGGTCGATTACGCCAAGGGCTTCTGCATCATCTTCGTCGTCATGATGCATTCCACGCTCGGCGTCGAAAAGGTTTTCGGCGAGACCGGATGGATGCACGTGCTGGTGCAGTTCGCCAAGCCCTTCCGGATGCCCGATTTCTTCATGATCTCCGGCCTGTTCCTCGGCATGGTGATCGCGCGGCCGTGGCGGCGTTACATCGACCGCCGCGTCATCCATTTCTTCTACTTCTATGCGCTGTGGGTCACCATCCAGTTCGCGTTCAAGGCGCCGGGCTGGATCGCAGACGGCATGACGCCGATGGGCGCGCTGGGCGAGTGGCTGTTTGCCTTCGTCCAGCCCTTCGGCACGCTGTGGTTCATCTATCTGCTGCCGGTCTTTGCCGTCTTCACCCGGCAGGCGCGGCCGGTGCACTGGCTGGTGTTGCTTGTCTTTGCCGCGCTGCTTGAAATCCTTCCGATCCACACCGGCTGGATGATCATCGACGAATTCGCGGCGCGCTACGTCTATTTTCTGGCGGGCTACCTGTTCGCGACGAACATCTTTGCGTTCGCCGAATGGGCCAAGGCCAATCGCGGTCGTGCGCTGGCGCTGCTCGCCTCCTGGATCGCGGTCAATTTCTGGTTCACCTTCACGCCGGTCCCCGCCGAATGGCTTGCCCTGATCGGCGCGCCGGAAGGAACCGAATTCCTCTCCGATCTGCCGATCGTCTCGCTTGCGCTCGGCGCGGCGGGCGCCGTCGGCGTCATCCTGACGACGACCCTGCTGTCGACCGTCTCCTGGACCGGTTTCCTGGCCTGGCTCGGACGCAATTCGATCGTCATCTATCTGGCGTTCTTCCTGCCGATGGCAATCAGCCGCTCCGTGCTTATCCGCGTCAACGACATGTTCGGCATCGGCCTCGATATCGGCACGATCTCGTTGCTGGTCACGATTGCCGGCGTCGTCGGTCCGGTCATCCTCCACTGGCTGGTCATGACCACCGGGCAAGGCCGCTTCCTGTTCGAACGCCCCGGCTGGGCCCACCTCAAGGACCGGCCCGCTCCGCGCCGCGCCGCCGAAAGCCTTACGCCGGCCGAGTGAGGCGCGTGAGGGTGCAAATGTCGGGAAAACGCGACCCTTGGGCAGGCGGAGACCGAGTCTCCCGAGTTCTCAGGGGACTTCCACCCCTGCGTGGCAGCGCAAGCGTTTGCATAGCAAACGCGTCAGCGCGTGAACGCTCGCTCGCATGTGGTGCGAGCGAAACCAAATCCTGAGAGAATCCGCCATCCCTGCGTGGCAGGGCAAGCCTTGCAAGAGCAAGGCGCCGGCCCGTGAACGCTCGATTGGCCGCAGGCCGGACGAAAACTAACTACTAAGCGCCTCGATTATCCGCGCCCAGCTCCTGATTCCCTTGTGGAAGCTGGCGAGGTCGTACTTCTCGTTTGGCGAGTGGATGTTGTCGTCCATGTGGGCAAAGCCGATCAGCAGCGAGTTCATGCCAAGGCGCGCCTGGAAATTGCCCACGATGGGTATCGAACCGCCCATGGCGATCAGCGCCGTGTCCTTGCCCCATTCGTCCTTCAGCGCCGCCGTCGCCTTTTTCAGTTCCGGCAGGGTCACGTCGAGGGTAATCGCCGGGCTTCCGCCATGGTTGTGGAACTCCGCCTTGCAGTCGGCGGGCAGCCTTGCGCGCACGAATTCCCTGAACGACTCGCGGATCAGGTCGGGGTTTTGTTCGCCGACCAGCCGGAACGAGACCTTTGCGCCGGCCTTTGCCGGAATCACGGTCTTGAAGCCTTCGCCGTCGTAGCCGCCCCAGATGCCGTTGATTTCGGCGGTCGGGCGCGACCATACCTGCTCCAGCACCGTGCGGCTTTTTTCGCCGGCTGGCACCGACAGACCCACTTCGCCGAGAAATTGGCTTTCGCTGAAGCCGAGCCCCTTCCACATCTCCAGGATTTCTGCCGGCACTTCCGGTACGCCATCGTAGAAGCCGGGCAGGGCGACCACGCCGTCCTCGTCGTGCAGTTCGCCCAGGATGCGGGCCAGCAGGTGGATCGGGTTGGCCGCCGCCGAGCCGTACATGCCCGAATGCAGATCGCGCGATGCCGCCGTGACGATGACTTCCTCGCCGACAAGCCCGCGAAGCGCGGTCGAGATTGCCGGCGTCGAGCGGTCCCACATGCCCGTGTCGCAGACCAGCGCCAGATCGGCCTTCAGTTCGCCGGCATATTCCTCGAGGAACGGCCCAAGCGATTGCGACCCCGATTCCTCCTCGCCCTCGAACAGGATGGTGACGGCGATCGGCAGGCCGCCCGTCTCCGCCTTGATCGCGCGGCATGCCTCGACGAAGGTCATCAGCTGGCCCTTGTCGTCGGAGGTGCCGCGGCCGGTGAGGTGTTTCGTGCCGTCGGGCGTGGTCACGACCCTGGGTTCGAAGGGCGGGCATTCCCACAAATTCAGCGGATCGACCGGCTGGACGTCGTAATGGCCGTAAAACAGCACATGCGGCACGACGCTGCCGTGCGAACCGGAGGGGCCGGCATGATGGGCGAGTACCATTGGATGGCCCGTCGTCGGCACGACCCTGGCGTCGAAACCGATCTCCCTGAGGTCCGCCACCAGCCATTCTGCCGCCGCGACGCAATCGCCGGCATGCGCCGGATCGGTGGAGATGCTCTTGATGCGCACCAGTTCGAACAGCCGCGCCACGGCGTCTTCGAGATTGTCGTCCACACGTTCGAGAATGCTGGAAAGGTTCGGCATGAAGGGCTCCCTAGAGCATATTCGCGAAAGGTTAGTCGACTTTTCGGACAGGAATATGCGCCAAAAAAAGACGGATAGTGCATTTCCACGATTCAGGGATGAATGGAAATGCGCTGGTTCCCGTCTCTTTTCGCCCAATATCGCATGCCGTTTCAATCTCGACTTCGCACGCAGGGAACAAAAAGAAACGGCCACCTGGGACAGGCGGCCGGGAACAGTTCGGGCCAGGGAGGCCCTGGAGGTGGACCGGACTGCCGTGACCTGTCGGCGGGTAGGGGGGAATGGCCACGGCAGTCCGCATCATGTTCCGCGCGGCAAGTTGGGCTCTGTACCGCTGCGGAGCCCGGTCAAGCGGGGGACAGGCTGACCGGACGGGCCGAATATGTCGGCCACGACCGCTATTTGGGGCGTCGAATGTGGCGATTCAATTTCTTTTGGGCATCAAACAGCCGTGATCGGATTAAATTTTTGTAATCGTTCCTCAATTCCCCTGAAGCCGGCGCCAGAATGCCGGCGCGTGCCGGTGCTTGCAGAAGGCAGTGCGGCAATTTCGGTGCCCGCATCGCCGGGTTTGCCTTGATTGGCCGAATTGACATGAACCATGGCCTCAAGCTCTGTATCGGCCATGCTTGTGGTGGCTGATGGGAGCTCGGCTATGGAAAAGACAGATTTCAGGAAGACGCTGAAACACCTCTATCAGCCTTCGGCGAAGGCCTTTTCGATCGTCGAGGTACCGCTCATGCAGTTTGCCAGGATCGACGGCGCCGGCAATCCGAACATCTCGGCCGAATATGCCCATGCGGTGCAATGGCTCTATTCGGTCAGCTATCCGCTGAAATTCATGTCGAAGAAGGAGCTTCACAAGGATTATGCCGTTCCGCCGCTGGAAGGTCTGTGGTGGGCCGACGACATGGCGAGCTTCCTCAATGGCGACAAGGATAGCTGGAAATGGACGATGATGATCATGCAGCCCGACTGGATAACGCCGGAAATGTTCGCCGCCGCAACCGACAAGGCCCGCGGCAAGATGGGCGAGCCGCCGGCGAGCCTGCGGCTGGAGACCTATGACGAGGGACTTTCCGTCCAGATCATGTATGTCGGAGCCTATGCCGACGAGGGACCGACCATCGCCCGATTGCACAACGAGTTCCTGCCGGAAAACGGGCTTGCCGAAACCGGCCATCATCATGAAATCTATCTGGGCGATCCACGCAGGATCGCGCCCGACAAGCTGAAGACGGTGATCCGCCAGCCCGTCCGCCGCCTGTAGGAACGCTGCAAGGACGAACACATGGCCGGTTCCCATACGCATCTTTATGAAACGACCATCCGCTGGACGGGCAATCGCGGCGCCGGCACCGCCAGTTATCGCGATTACGACCGCAACTGGGACTGGCTCGGCAAAGGCATGGAGCCGGTCCACGGCTCCGCCGATCCGGCCTTTCGCGGCGATGCGGCGAAACACAATCCGGAAGACATGCTGATCGCCTCGCTGTCGTCCTGCCACATGCTCTGGTACCTGCATCTTTGCGCCGATGCCGGCATCGTCGTGGTCGGCTACGAGGACAATGCCACCGGCGAAATGGTCACGCATGCCGGCGGCGCGGGCGAATTCGCTTCGGTGACGCTGAGACCCCGTGTTGCGATTGCGCCGGGAGGAGATGTCGAAAAGGCGGATGCGCTGCATGAAAAGGCGCACGAACTTTGCTTCATCGCCCGTTCGGTGAATTTCCCGGTTCGCTGCGAAGCCGAGACCGTGCCTGGCTGAGAGCGCCACGCCTGTCAGCAACCGTTCGCCTTGACTGCGGCTCGCCTTGCTTTTGGCCCCCTTGCCTTTAATAACTTGGTGCCGGGCGATCGTGACGCCCGAATCCCGCCGGCGGTGTCGCCGGTGGCAGGAGATTCGCACACGGCAATGCAGGAAATGAAATGAAGGCAGGCGACCACCTCTTTCTCGTCGATGGCTCGTCCTACATTTTCAGGGCCTACCACGCTTTGCCGCCGCTGACGCGCAAGTCCGACGGCCTGCCGGTCGGCGCCGTCGCCGGCTTCTGCAACATGCTTTGGAAGCTGCTTCAGGAAGCACGCGACACGGAAGTGGGCGTCGTGCCGACCCACTTCGCCGTCATCTTCGACCATTCGGCAAAGACGTTCAGGAAGGAACTCTATCCCGATTACAAGGCCAATCGCGAGGAACCGCCCGAGGATCTGCGCCCGCAATTCGGTTTGATCCGACAGGCGACGCGCGCCTTCGGCCTGCCCTGCATCGAGATGGAGGGATATGAGGCTGACGATATCATCGCGACCTATGCGCGCGAGGCGCGCGAGGCGGGCGGCGACGTCACCATCATTTCCTCCGACAAGGATCTGATGCAGCTCGTCGGCGACAGGGTTATCCTCTACGACCAGATGAAGGACAGGCGCATCGGCATTCCCGAAGTAGTCGAGAAATGGGGCGTGCCACCCGAAAGGATGATCGCGCTGCAGACACTGACGGGCGATTCGACCGACAACATTCCGGGCGTTCCCGGCATCGGTCCCAAGACGGCCGCGCAATTGCTCGAGGAATATGGCGATCTCGACACGCTGTTTGCGAGCCTCGACAAGATCAAGCAGCCCAAAAGGCGCGAAAATCTCGAAGCCTTTGCCGGCCGGCGCGACCTGACCCGGCAGCTCGTCACGCTGAAGGACGACGTTCCGCTTGGCGACGGTCTGGACGATCTGGTGCTTGACCAGACCAACGGCGCGCAGCTCGTCGCTTTCCTCAAGGCCATGGAATTCAACACGCTGACGCGCCGCGTTGCCGAGGCCACCGGCGTCGAGGCGGCCGAGATCGAGGCGGTGGAAGTCGAGACCGATGGCGTGGTGCGCGGCCCCGATCTCGATGCGGGGAAGGAAACGAAGGCCGCGCCGGCCAGATCCGGCAAGGCCGAAACGCGCAACGCGCCGGCTGAGGCCGGTGCGATGACACCGGCGGCGCTTGCCGAGGCGCGCCGTGCAGATGCCGCGACATCGAGCTTCGATCGCGCGGCCTATGAATGCGTGCGAGACGAAGCGCGGTTGAAGGCATGGGTCGCCATGATCGTCGAGGCGGGTCTTGTCGCCGTCGATACGGAGACCACGTCGCTCGATCCGATGCAGGCGGAATTGTGCGGCATCTCGCTTAGCGTCAAACCGGGCGTCGCCTGCTACATCCCCGTCGGCCACAAATCCGGCGCGGGCGACCTGCTCGGCGGCGGACTGGTCGAAAACCAGATCGACGAAAGACGGGCGCTCGAAATCCTCAGGCCGGTGCTGGAAGATCCCGCGATCCTCAAGGTCGGCCAGAACTTCAAATATGACTGGCTCGTCTTTGCCGAGCGCGGCATCGAAACCGCACCGGTCGACGACACGATGCTGATTTCCTATGTGCTCGACGCCGGCAGGGGCGGGCACGGCATGGACGAACTGGCCGAGCGCTGGCTGGGCCATACCTGCCTTTCCTACAAGGAACTGACCGGCAGCGGGAAATCCAGGATCACCTTCGACATGGTGGAGCTCGACCGGGCAACCGAGTATGCCGCCGAGGACGCCGACGTTACGCTACGGCTGTGGCGCGCGCTGAAACCCCGCCTCGTCGCCGAGCATCTTGCAACGGTCTATGAACGGCTGGAACGGCCGATGGTCGACACTGTGGCGCGCATGGAACGGCGCGGCATCTCCGTCGACCGCCAGATTCTCTCGCGCCTGTCGGGCGAACTGGCGCAGGCGGCCGGCAGCGTCGAGGAAGAAGTTTACGAACTGGCCGGCGAGCGCTTCAACATCGGTTCGCCCAAGCAGCTCGGCGACATCCTGTTCGGCAAGATGAGCCTTCCGGGCGCCAAGAAGACCAAGACCGGGCAGTGGTCGACCTCCGTTCAGGTGCTCGACGACCTTGCAGCCGAAGGCCACGAATTGCCGCGCAAGATCGTCGGCTGGCGTCAGCTCACCAAGCTGAAATCCACCTATACCGATGCGCTGCCAGGATTCATCAATCCGCAGACGAAGCGTGTCCACACGTCCTATGCGCTGGCCTCGACCTCGACGGGACGCCTGTCCTCTTCCGACCCGAACCTGCAGAACATCCCGGTGCGTACCGAGGAAGGCCGCAAGATCAGGACGGCCTTCATCGCGGAAAAGGGCAACCAGCTCATCTCCGCCGACTATTCGCAGATCGAACTGCGCGTGCTCGCCCACATGGCCGAGATACCGCAACTCGTCAAAGCCTTCGAGGACGGTCTCGACATCCACGCCATGACAGCCTCGGAGATGTTCGGCGTGCCCGTCGAAGGCATGGACCCGATGGTGCGCCGCCGTGCCAAGGCGATCAATTTCGGCATCATCT
>JAGRLL010000422.1 GCA_020441855.1 Nitratireductor sp. | reverse complement strand
TCATCGTCATCGAGCACAATCTGGAAGTGATCAAGACGGCCGACTGGATCGTCGACCTCGGCCCCGAAGGCGGCGACGGCGGCGGCGAGATCGTCGCCGCTGGCACGCCTGAAGACGTTGTGCGCGTCGAGCGCTCCTATACCGGGCAGTTTCTGAAGGAGTTGCTGGAGCGCCGGCCGAAGGGGAAGAGCGAAGCGGCGGAGTGATGACCAATTCAGGCACAATCAGAGCCGGCATGGGCGGCTGGACTTTCGAGCCGTGGGATACGTCCTTCTATCCGGCCGGGTTGTCGAAGAAGAAACAGCTTGAATACGCCTCCCGCCAGGTGCCGACCATCGAGGTCAACGGCACATTCTACTCCAGCTTCAAGCCGCCGACCTTCGCCAAATGGCGCGACGAGAGCCCTGAGGGGTTCATCTTTTCGCTCAAGGGCAGCCGCTACGTCACCAACCGGCGCGTGCTGGCAGAGGCCGGGCCGTCGGTCGAGAAGTTCCTGACACAGGGCATTGCCGAACTGGGCGACAAGCTCGGGCCGCTATTGTGGCAATTCGCGGCGGCCAAGCAGTTCGACGCGGACGATTTCGAGGGTTTCCTCAAGCTGCTGCCGGCCGAGCAGGACGGCGTGGCGCTGCGCCATGCGCTGGAACCTCGCCATCCCTCCTTTTGCGTGCCGGAATTCGTGGCACTGGCGGCGAAGTACGATGCGGCCATTGTCTGCGCCGAGCATGCCGACTATCCGCAGATTGCCGACCTAACCGGCGACTTCGTCTATTCGCGCCTGCAAATGGGTTCCGACGACAACGAGGCCTGCTACACCGGGCAAGGTCTGGACCTTTGGGCGGAGCGGGCGAAAGTCTGGGCGGCGGGCGGCCAGCCGGACGGCCTTGCCTATGCCGATCCGGCGCGCAAGGCGGATCAGAAGCCGCGCGACGTATTCGTCTATTTCATCACTTCGGGCAAGGTTCGCGCGCCCTTCGGCGCGATGGCGATGATGGATCGCACTCGCCGATAGCGGGGTTGCGGGCCGGGACAAACCGGTTTGGCGCAGGCCGCGCGCGGCGCGCATATCCCCACCTCCGCCGGCTGGCACCCCAGACGCAATTCCTACGCTTACGTCTTCGTCAATCGGTATTTTTAATTACGTCTTTTCAGTGGTCTGCATGTTGCCCGCCGGCCACAAAGCAGAATTTTGTGCATTGCACAATTTGCATTGGTGCTATGCACAAACGGCTATTTTTCGAGGTCCGAAAAAAACTATATTCGCCCTGTAACGAGTTGGACACACCAACACACAACGAGGCCAGACATGGACATCATCGGTAGATACAAGGACTGGCGCTCCTACCGCCGCACGATCAACGAGCTCAACGCGCTTTCCAATCGCGAGCTTTCCGATCTCGGCATCAGCCGCGCCGAAATTCCCTTTGTCGCGCGTCGCGCGCGCTAAGGCGCAGGAAACACGAAACAGGTTTTCTTCCGGGCTCTCCCTCCTCCCATGCCCGGAAGAATCGGAGCCGGCCTCTCCTCCCCCTCCCAAGCCGGCTCCACATAAAGCGCCCGCCGTCGAAAGATGGCGGGCGTTTTGATTTTCGGTGACGAACGGATCATCGAAGCAGTTGCCCGGCGGCGCGACAGGCGCTATTCCCGCGCCATGTCGAATTCTTCCAAGAGATTGCACATTATCGGCGGCGGCCTTGCCGGCAGCGAAGCGGCATGGGCGGCGGCCAGTCTGGGCGTTCCTGTCACGCTGCACGAAATGCGGCCGGTCACCGGCACACCGGCGCACAAGACCGACGGTCTGGCCGAACTGGTCTGTTCCAATTCCTTCCGTTCCGACGATGCGGAGACGAATGCGGTCGGCCTGCTGCATGCCGAGATGCGGCTCGCCGGATCCCTGATCATGGCCAAGGGCGACGCCAATCAGGTGCCGGCGGGCGGTGCGCTCGCCGTCGACCGCGACGGCTTCTCGGCCGCCGTCACGCAGGCGATCGAGGCGCATCCGCTGATCGAGATCGCGCGCGAGGAAATCACCGGACTGCCGCCTGCCGAATGGGAGCGAACGATCATCGCCACCGGGCCGCTGACGGCGCCGTCGCTGGCGCAGGCCATTGCCGCGCAGAACGGCGAGGAATCGCTCGCCTTCTTCGACGCCATCGCGCCGATCGTCCATTTCGACACGATCGATTTCGACACGGCCTGGTTCCAGAGCCGCTACGACAAGGTCGGGCCCGGAGGCACCGGCAAGGACTACATCAATTGCCCGATGGACAAGGCGCAATACGAAGCCTTCGTCACCGCACTTGTCGAAGGCGACAAGGCGGAGTTCCGCGAATGGGAGAACGTTCCCTATTTCGACGGCTGCCTGCC
>JAGRLL010000091.1 GCA_020441855.1 Nitratireductor sp. | reverse complement strand
CCTATTACATCGACTATCGCAATGCCCGTCCGAAATACCTCGAAGCCTTCGTCGACAGCCTCATCAACTGGGAATATGTCGAGGAGCGCTTCGCGGCCGCGATGGGCTGATCCGGTCAGGGTATCGAAGTGGAAGGGGCCGTCGGATACGTTTCGTCGGCCCTTTTATTCCCTCGGGTGTTCTGACAAAATTTTTACCGCGATTGTTCGCACCATGATCGCGGCGTGCTCGAAACTGTCAAAATCCCGTGCAATAATGATTCTGGGCGAGCGACCGGGCGGGTAACGCCAATCAGCCAGCGGAGATTTGTATTCATGCATAAACTTATTCTGGGCATGGCAGCTGCCATGTTTTTGACCACGGGTGTGGCCAATGCCGATGCCATTTCCGACCGCAAGGCGGCAATGAAGAGCAATGGCGGGGCCATAGGCACGCTCGTCAAGATGGTAAAGGGCGAGATGGATTACGATCCCGCCGCCGCTCTCGCTGCGTTCACGACGATACGCGAGGACATGGAAGGTTTCGAAGACCTCTTCCCCGAAGACAGCATGACCGGCGACACCACCGCCTCGCCGAAGATCTGGGAAGACATGGAAGGCTTCAAGGCCGCCGTCGCCAAGGTCGAGGCCGACCTCGATGCGGCTATTGCCGCCGCTCCGCAGGACAAGGCAGCCTTCATGCCTGTCTTCCAGCAGGTCGCCGGCAATTGCCAAGCCTGCCACGAAACCTACCGCATCAAGAAGTGATCTGTCGCTGAACGGATCGAGGGTCTGATTACATGAAACGCATCGCGGCCGCATTGGTGATCCTCGCCATTGCGGTCGCTGCCGTCTTTTTCTGGCTGACTGCGCCGAATCCCCTGCCGGTCGATATCCTGGCCGGCATGGACGAGGGCGATGCGATGGCCGGTGAACGGATATTCAACGCCGGCGGCTGCAATTCCTGCCATGGCGGCAAGGACCCGGCGGCGGACACCCTGCCGATGCTGGGCGGCGGGCTTGCGCTGAAAACACCCTTCGGCACCTTTCACGCTCCCAACATCTCGCCTGACCCCGATACCGGCATCGGCAAATGGAGCGGAGCCGACTTCGCCAATGCCATGATGCGAGGGGTCTCGCCATCGGGCCAGCACTACTACCCGGCCTTTCCCTTCACGTCCTATGCCCGCATGAAGCCGGGCGATGTCGCCGATTTGTGGGCCTACATCAAGACCTTGCCGGCGGTCGCGCGCGCAAATGTGCCGCACGAATTGTCGTTTCCCTTCTCCGTGCGTCGCGGTCTGGGACTCTGGAAGCTGCTCTACCTGTCGCCCGACCCGGTGGTCGCGATCGACGAAACCGACGAAAAGCTGGTGCGGGGCCGATACCTGGTCGAAGGGCCGGGCCATTGCGGTGAATGCCACACGCCGCGCAGTCTCATCGGCGGACTGGACAAGGCGCGCTGGCTGGGCGGCGGACCCGCGCCCGAAGGCGACGGCAAGATTCCCAACATCACGCCGGATGCTTCGGGCATCGGCTCGTGGAGTGCCGAGGATATCGCCTATTCGATGGAATCGGGCTTTACGCCGGAATTCGACTCGCTCGGCGGGTCCATGGCCGACGTTCAGCGCAACATCGCCAGATTGACGGCCGAAGACCGGCAGGCCATCGCAGCCTATCTCAAGGCCGCGCCGCCCGTCGCTTCATCCAGGTAGCGAAGCCAAAATTCCGCTCGCGAACTTCTACCTTGCCGGATCATGCCTCGACCGGCACGGGCCGGTTTTCTCCCGGCCGTTCGGCATGGCCCGGCGCGGGCGGCTCGCGCATCACCAGCGCCAGCAGGGCCACGGCGGCCAGAATGGCGATGTTGAAGATGAGAGACGTTTCAAGGCCGGCGACGAAGGCGGCATGCCTGGACTGGCCTGCCGCGAAGGCGCTGTCCAGCGCCGAAAAGTAAAGCTGGCCGGCAATGGCGATACCGAAGGCGCTGCCGAGATTCTGGAAGGTCTGCAGCGCGCCTGAAGCCGAGCCCGCATCCTTGTGCGGCACGTCGGCCAATGCGGTGCGCATGACCGTGGAAATGGCGAAGTTCATGCCGATGCCGGACACGAAGAGCGGCAGGCCGAATGCGAGCGGATGGATCGCGTCGCCGACGCCGCCGACAATGTGGCGCATGACCGCCATGCCGGCGGAATAGGCAATTGCGCCGACGATCAGTCGCGCCTTCATATGGCGGTTTCCGAGCAGGCGCAGGATCTGAGAGCCCACAAGCACGCCAATGGCGAAGGGCGCCATGGTCAGCCCGGCTTTCAGCGCGGTGTAATCGAAGCCCTGCTGCAGGAAAAGGGCAATCGGCAGGAATGCGCCCATCGACCCCGCGAAGACCGCGGTAATGAGCACCGAACCCAGGCTGAAATTGAGATTGGCGAGCAGGGAGGTCGGCAGGACCTGGCTTCTGGCGCGTCGCTCACGCCATTTTTCGTGGAACGAGAATGCAATGGCGAGCGGCAAGGCCAGCGCCATCATCGCGAACGTCCAGTCCGGCCAGCCCAGCGAGTGTCCCTCGACAAGCGAAAAGCAAAGACAGAACACCGCGAGCGCGGCGATGACGATTCCGCCCCAATCATTGCGTACATCCGGATGGCCCGCGATCGCGGGCAGGATTTTCGCGCCCACAAGAATGACGATCAGCCCGATCGGCACGTTGACGAGGAAAATCCAGCGCCAGCCCATATCGAACAGGTTTGCGCCAATCAGCAGCCCTCCTAGAATGGGTCCGGCGATCGAGGCCAGTCCCGCCGATAGCCCGAAATAGGAAAAGGCGTGCACGCGCTCGCGCGGCGCGAAGATCACCTGAACCGATGCAAGGATCTGAGGCATGATCATCGCCGCCGATATGCCCTGCAGCACGCGCGCCAGGATCAACATGTTCATGCTGGTCGCCATGCCGCACAGCGCCGAGAGGAGGGAGAAGGCTGCTATGCCATACAGGAACAGTGCCTTGCGCCCGAGTCTGTCGCCCAGTCGCCCCAACGGAAGAAGGCCGAGTGCGAAGGCAAGCACATAGGCCGCCGCCACCCACTCGATCTGGCTTGGCGTTGCGGAAAAGGCCGATTGCAGGGCCGGCAGCGCCACATTCACCACGGAAATGTCCATGATGTTCATGAAGCCGCCAGTCAGCAGCACCAGCAGCGCCTTCCACCGGTCGGGATGACCTTCGTGGTCGATGGGAGTTTTTGTCGTCTGGTTCATGGAATTGCTTTCGGAATCAGCGGGTAACGAGGGAGCGTTCGATCTCAGCCGCTACACGGTCGAAGAATTCGATATCGTCATCGCGCTTGCGCGCGCTTATCATTGCGCCAATGACCATGGACGCGGCGGCCTGCGGATCGATATCCGCGCGGAAGCTGCCGTCTTCGCGCCCTGTTGCGAGAATGCCGGCAAGCTGGCCATGCCAATAGGCCTGCATCGGCCGGATCACGGCGGCAACCTTTTCATCGCGCTCCGCCCGCTCGGCCAGTTCGGCCATCGCCTTGTGGCGGGCGGGATTCTCGACTTCGGTCTCGCGGAAGTCGGCGAATTCGTGCCGCAATTGTTCCAGCGCGCACAGGCCCGACCTTGGCCTTTGTTCCTGCTGGGCGATGAATTCGTCGCGCAGCGATTTGGCGAGCAATTCGACCAGCGCCTCTTTGGAGGGCACATGGTAGTGCAGCGTCGCGACATTGATCCCGACGCGTTCTGCGATATCGCGCATTCTCAATCCCTCGAAACCACGCTCGACGATCAGGCCGCGCGCGGCGAGCGCGATTTGCGCGCGCCGTTCGTCGGTATCGCAACGTCTCTGCTCGGGTGAGTTCTTCGGGTCTTCGAATGTCATCCATCAATCATTTGATTGAGCGCGACTCAAAAGTCAAATGACCAGTTCGTGGCGCTTGGATGGAAGGGCCTCGGTAAGAGCCTCGGCGAGCCGGGCCTGGCGCGTCAGGCGCCGGTTTCCGCCAGTCCGGCCGCCTTCAGCGCGAAAGCGTAGGAGAAGGCAATTTCCTCCAGCCGCGCGAAACGGCCCGGCGCGCCGGCATGGCCGGCCCCCATATTCGTCTTGAGCATGATCGGCGCGTCGCCCTTCTGGTGCTCGCGCAGCTTTGCCGCCCATTTGGCCGGCTCCCAATAAGTGACGCGCGGGTCGGTCAGTCCGCCGATCGCCATGATCGGCGGGTAAGCACGGTGGGAGACATTGTCATAGGGCGACCACGATGCGATGGCCTCGTAGTCGGATTTCGACACGATGGGGTTTCCCCATTCGGGCCATTCCGGCGGGGTGAGCGGCAGCGTGTCGTCCAGCATGGTGTCGAGCACGTCCACGAAGGGAACCTCCGCGAGGATGCCGGCGAAGAGTTCCGGCGCCAGATTGGAGACCGCTCCCATCAGCAGACCGCCGGCGCTACCGCCCTGGGCCACGATCCTGCCTTTCGAGGTGAACTTGTCGGCGATCAGATGCTCCGCCGCTGCGATGAAGTCGGTGAACGTGTTGGTCTTGGACAACTTCTTGCCCGTCTCGTACCAGGCAAACCCCTTGTCCTTGCCGCCGCGAATATGCGCGATCGCGTAGATGAAACCGCGGTCGACCAGCGACAGGCAATTGGTGTTGAAGCTCGCAGGTATCGAAATGCCATAGGCGCCATAGCCGTAGAGCAGGCAGGGCGCGGAACCGTCGAGAGGCGTCGATTTGGCGTAGAGCAGGGTGACGGGCACCGTCTCGCCGTCCTTCGCGGGCGCGAAGACGCGTCGGGTGACATAACGTTCCGGGTCGTGTCCGCTCGGCACTTCCTGTTCTTTCAGAAGCGTGCGTTCGCGCGTTTCCATATTGTATTCGTAGACCCGTCCCGGCGTCGTCATCGAGGAATAGGAGAAACGGATCACGTCGGTGTCGAATTCAAGCGAGCCGCCCAGACCCAGCGAATAGGCTTCCTCGTCGAAGGCAATCGCGTGTTCGTCGCCGTCGGCCAGCCGGCGGATGACGATCCGGGGCAGGCCGTCCTCGCGTTCGAGCCGAACCAGATGGCGCTTGTAGACCCCGTGGCCAAGGATAAGCCTGCCGGATTTGTGGGCCACGAGTTCCCGCCAGTTTTCCACGCCAGGCGCGGTGACGGGTGCCGTGACGATCCTGAAATCCTTCGCGTCCTTTTCGCCTTCCCCGGCGCGATTGGTGAGGATGTAAAGGGTCCCGCCGGCTTCATCGATGGAATACTCGATGCCGGTCTCGCGCGCGGCGACCAGCAGCGGTTCGGCTTCCGGCTTGTCGGCGGGGACCAGCCAGGATTGCGAGGTTTCGTGGTCGTGCGTGTCGAACACGATCCAGTCGTCGGATTGCGTCTTGCCGACGCCGAGAAAGAAGCCCGGATCGGTTTCTTCGCACAACAACACATCGTCGCTCTGCGCGGTGCCGATGCGATGCAGGTACAGTTTCGACGGCCGATGGTTGGCGTCGAGTCTGGAATAGACGATGCTGCCGGAACCCTTCGTGAAGACACCGCCGCCGCCCGTCTCGACGATAACGTCGTCGAGATCCTTGCCGGTGGCGAGATCACGGAAGCGGACCTGGTAAAGCTCCGAGCCGGCATCGTCGAACGACCAGCACAAAAGGCGGTGGTCGGGCGAGTGATCGGCCGCGCCGATCCGGAAGAAACCCTTGCCTTCAGCCTCCTTGTGGCCGTCCAGAAGGATGGTTTCCTCGGGCTTGCCGGTTGGGTCGGCGCCGGCCGGCACGCGAATGAATTTCGGGTGTTCGTCGCCTTCGGCATAACGCGAGCCATAGGCCCAGGGGCCGTCCTTCATCGGTACGGAGGAATCGTCCTCCTTGATGCGCCCGCGCATTTCCTTGAAGAGCTGCTTCTGCAGGGCTTCGGTGTCGGCCATCAGCGCCGACTGATAGGTGTTCTCCGCTTCCAGATAGGCGCGGATGTCGGCGTCGAGCAGGGAAGGGTCGCGCATCACCTCCTGCCAGTTGCCGGCCCTCAGCCAAGCATAATCGTCTGTCTTCTCGATGCCGTGATGGATCGACACGGACGGTTTTTTGGCAGCGTGGGGCGGCGTCGCCGCTTTTGCGTCGAAGGGCATGGCTTCTCCCGTAAGGATTTGCGCGGAGCGGCTCCGGACGAGCCTTCATCGAACGGCTGGTCTAGTCGCTATTGCCCGCCTTGTCATCCGGCGTGAAGCCGAGCGCGTTGCCGTTCATGCAATAGCGCAGCCCCGTCGGCTGCGGGCCGTCGGGGAAAACATGGCCCAGATGCGCGTCGCAATCGGCGCAGCGTATCTCGGTGCGCTTCATGAAGAAGGAGCGGTCGGAATGCTCGCTGACGGCATCGGCGTCGATCGGCTCGTAGAAGCTGGGCCAACCGGTGCCTGACTCGAACTTCGCATCCGTCGCGAACAACGGCTTGCCGCAACACACGCAGGTGAACATTCCGGGCCGCTTCTCGTGCTGGTGCGGCCCGGTGAAGGCGCGTTCCGTACCGTGCTTGCGGGTGACGTGGTATTGCTCGGGCGTCAATTGCGCGCGCCACTCGCTGTCGTCCTTGACGATTTTGACCATTTGCTGCTCCACTTTGGCGTCGGCGAAAGGTCCTCTCGAACTTGCCGGCCCGCAGTCGGGAAGATAATTCTTCTTCGTCAAGGATCAACTGCCAGTGACTGCCGGTGCCGATCACCTGTTCGCGAACATCGCGTGTGGCAATCCTGCTCTTGCGACATCTGATGTCAGCACTTAAGTGCTAGGCCAAGAAGAATACCGGTCTGGCGCAATCGAGCCGGTAGCAGGGGACAAGAAGGAATGACGTTGGACGCCGCAGACCAGACCTTGCTTTTTCTGGCCTTGCCATTCGTCGCGGCGCTGCTTTCCCCGTTCCTGGTAAGATTGTTCTCCCATAATGCGGCCTGGCTGCTCGCGCTTTTCCCGGCTGCGATCTTCCTCCATCTCGCAGGCAAGGCGCAGGCCGTTGCGAATGGCCAGGTCTTTACCGGCGGCATCGACTGGATTCCGGCGCTGGGCGTCAGGCTTTCCTTCTATATCGATGGACTGAGCCTCGTCTTCGGCCTGTTGATCTCCGGCATCGGCCTGTTCATCGTGCTGTTTTCCGGCGGTTATCTGAAGGGCCATGACCAGCAGGGCCGGTTCATTGGCTTCATCTTCCTGTTCATGGGTTCGATGCTCGGCCTTGTGATGGCCGACAACCTCTATTGCCTGCTGGTGTTGTGGGAGATGACATCGGTCACCTCCTTCCTGCTGATCGGCTTCGACCACAACCGCGTTGCCTCGCGGCGCGCCGCGTTGCAGGCGCTGATCGTCACCGGCGGCGGCGGTCTGTCGCTCATCGCTGCCGCGATCGTCATTCACGCAGCAACGGGCTTCAGCGATCTGTCCGGCGTGTTGCAGAGCGGCGAGGCGCTGCGCGAAAGCCCGCTCTACATGGCGGCGTTCGTTCTGGTGCTCGGCGCAGCCTTCACCAAATCGGCTCAATTCCCGCTGCATTTCTGGCTGCCCAATGCCATGGAAGCCCCGACGCCTGTTTCCGCCTATCTGCATTCCGCGACGATGGTGAAGGCCGGTGTCTATCTGCTGATGCGTCTAAATCCGGTCATGGGCGACACGGCTGCCTGGGAGACGGTCCTGCCTGTCTTCGGTGGCGCAACCCTTATTGTCGGCACGCTTCTGGCGCTGCGGCAGACCGATCTGAAACTGATGCTCGCCTACACCACCGTGGCCTCGCTCGGCCTTCTGGTCATGCTTACCGGCTTCGGCGGTGAAAAGGTGCTCGAGGCGGCGGTCTACTATCTGTTCGCCCATGCGCTTTTCAAGGGTGGCCTGTTCATGGTCGCGGGCACGGTCGACCACGAGGCGGGTTCCAGGGATATCGGCGACATCGGCGGTCTGCGCCGCGCGATGCCCATCACCTTTGCCGCTGCCGCGGCAGCGGCATTGTCCATGTCCGGCATTCCACCCTTCGTCGGCTTCCTCGCCAAGGAAGAGATCTATGCCGCGCTGGCAAAATCCGACGCATGGGCGGTCATCTTCACACTCGTCGCCATCACGGGCAACGCCTTGATGCTGGTGATCGCTTCGGCGGTCGCGATCAAGCCGTTCCTGGGTGAGCGAAAGCATGTCTCCGAGCACGTTCACGAGGGCCCCGTCTTGCTTTGGGCCGGTCCGGCGGTGCTGGGTCTGATCGGGCTCGCATCGGCGATCTTCGCGAGCGAGACCAATCATCTCGTCATCTCTCCGATGTCGAGTGCGATTGCCGGCGCACCGGTCGACGCGCATGCCGTGCTCGCGCTGCATATCGGCCTGCCGCTGGCGCTGTCGCTGGTAACGATCGCGCTCGGCGTGATCGTCTATCTGCGTCTCGACCTTGCGCGCGCCGCGATGGCGCGCCTGCTCGACGGCATCGGCTGGGGGCCGGATCGCGGCTTCGATCAGGTGATCGCCGGCACGGTGCGCTTTGCGACAATGGTGACGCGTATCATTCACAACGGCCGGCTCGACAACTACATGACCGTCGTGTTCCTGACCCTTGGCGTGGCGCTGCTCGCGGCGATGATCGGCTGGTCCGAGCTGCCCGCCATTCCGGACTTCCCGCCGCTCACCTTCTACGAATGGGGCGTGCTCGCCATCGCCTTCATCGGCATTCTCGCCGTATTGAGGGCCAACGACCGGCTCACCGCCATCGTCAGTCTCGGCATTCAGGGTTTCGCCGTGGCGCTGATCTTTATGCTGTTCGGCGCACCGGACCTGTCGTTCACCCAGTTCATGGTCGAAACGCTTTCGGTCGTCATCCTCGCCCTTGTCATGACAAGGCTGACCTTGCACAAGAGCGACCACCGCCCGCCGCGCGAAGCGATCATCGACGCCTCCATCGCCACCATATGCGGCGTGGCGATCGGTCTGCTGCTCCTGTCGGTCATCCAGGTGCCGTTCAATTCCGAACTGTCCGATTTCTTTGCCGCCAACAGCCGCGTCATTGCCCATGGACGCAACATCGTCAACGTCATCATCGTCGACTTCCGTGG
>JAGRLL010000090.1 GCA_020441855.1 Nitratireductor sp. | reverse complement strand
TGATGCAGCACGAGCGGGACCGCCAGGCGGGTTTGAAGACGGCAGGTTTCGTCACCGGCTACAGGGGGTCGCCGCTGGGAGGGCTGGATCTGCAATTCGAAAAAGCTTCGAAATCGCTCAAGGCAGCAGATGTCAACTTCATGCCGGGCCTGAATGAAGAGTTGGCGGCTACCGCTATCCATGGTGCGCAGCAGGCCACAATCCGGGGAGAGGGACGCGTGGATGGCGTTTTCTCGATCTGGTACGGCAAGGGTCCGGGAGTCGACCGAGCCGGCGACGCGCTCAAACATGCCAATCTTGCCGGTTCCCACGAGCACGGCGGTGTGCTCGCTCTGATGGGGGATGACCATACGGCGGAATCTTCAACGACTGCGCATCAGAGCGAACTCGCTTTCGTGGACGCAATGGTTCCCATCCTGTCGCCTGCCGGCGTGCAGGAAATTCTTGACTACGGCCTCCACGGTCTGGCGTTGAGCCGGTTCTCGGGAACCTGGGTCGGATTGAAATGCGTGAAAGACACCGTTGAATCCTCCGCCTCGGTCGACGGTTCGATCGATCGGGTGAAGATCGTTCTGCCTGACGAATTCGAAATGCCGCCCGGTGGCCTCAATATCCGAGTTCGCGATGACATTCTCGAACAGGAGAAGCGCCTGCACTGCCACAAGATGGATGCGGTACTTGCGTATTTGCGCGCCAACAAACTCGACCAAACAATCTTTTCCGGCGGCACGGCGCCGAAAATCGGCATCATCGCGGCGGGCAAGAGCTATCTGGATGTGCGGCTTGCGCTCGACATTCTGGGCATTGGGGAGCAGGAGGCCGAAAATCTCGGCCTGCGGCTTCTCAAGGTCGCTGCTCCCTGGCCGCTGGATCCAGTGCAGATGAAAGCGTTCGCGAACGGTCTCGAAAGCGTGATCGTCGTCGAGGAAAAGCGCTCCCTGATTGAAGGTCAGTTGAGGGAAATGCTTTTCGACAGCAAAGCGAAGCCCAATATCGTCGGAAAGAAGGATGAAGCCGGGAACATGCTTTTTCCCAGCTTCGGCGCCCTGGAAGCAAATGATATCGCGATTGCGATCGGGGAACGCCTGCCCGGAAAGGGCCGTTCGAAAGTGAACTCTGCCCGCCTCGACGGGCTGAAGGAAGCACGCGAACGAGAGTCCTCGCTCAAGGAGGTGGCTACACGAAGCCCTTATTTCTGTGCCGGCTGCCCGCATAGTACGTCGACAAGAGTACCCGAAGGTTCCCGCGCTTATGCGGGTATCGGCTGTCATTTCATGGCCCAGTGGATGGACCGGTCCACCGAAGGCTACACACAAATGGGCGGCGAAGGCGCAAACTGGATCGGCGAAGCGCCCTTTTCCCGGCGCGGCCATGTCTTCCAGAATCTCGGCGACGGCACCTACAACCATTCGGGTGTGCTGGCGCTGCGATGGGCTGTCGATACCAACACCAACATCACCTACAAGATTCTCTTCAACGATGCCGTTGCCATGACTGGCGGCCAACGGCACGAGGGAGGGCTCACCGTCGACATGATCGCGCGGCAGGTGCATGCCGAAGGCGTCAGGCAAATCGCGCTGGTAACGGACGAGCCGCACAAATATTCAAAGAACATCGCATGGCCGGCGGGATTGACCATTCACCATCGTGACGATCTCGACGGCATTCAACGCGAACTTTCACAGGTCCCTGGTGTAACGGTCATGATCTACGATCAGACCTGTGCCTCGGAAAAGCGGCGGCGACGCAAGCGTGGCACATTTCCTGATCCCGACAAGCGGGTTTTCATCAACGAACTCGTTTGCGAGGCCTGCGGTGATTGCTCGGTGCAGTCCAATTGTGTTGCCGTACAACCGATCGAAACCGAATTCGGGCGCAAGCGGCAGATCGACCAGTCCAGCTGCAACAAGGATTTTTCCTGTGTCAAAGGATTCTGCCCATCCTTCGTGACCGTGCATGGCGCGAAAGTGAAGGCGGCCGCCCTCGATTTGCCGGCAATCAATCCCGATGAACTCAAGCCATTGCCGCAGCCTCCTGTTCCCGGCATCGATGGCACCTACAACATCGTCGTCACCGGCGTTGGCGGTACGGGTGTCGTGACCATCGGTGCAATCCTTGGAATGGCAGCGCATCTTGAGGGCAAGGGATTTGGCATCATCGACATGGCGGGGCTCGCCCAGAAGGGCGGAGCGGTCTACAGCCATGTACGGCTTGCCAACCGGCAGGAAGACATACATGCCATCCGGGTGGCGGCGGGAACCGGCGATCTGGTGATCGGTTGCGACCTTGTCGTGACGGGTACGAAGAAGGTGCTTGCCTCCTTCAATCCCGGCAAGACAAGGGTGGTCGTCAACACCGCCGAAGTGATGCCCGGAGATTTCACCTCCAATGCGGACTTTACCCTTCCCGGTGCACGTATCAGGAAAACCATCGCGGATGCAGCCGGAACACAGGAGGTGTTCTTTATTAACGCGACGACGATTGCGTCCAAGTTCCTTGGCGATGCCATAGGCGCCAACATGTTCATGCTCGGATGCGCTTATCAACAAGGCCTCGTGCCGCTCAGCGTCGAATCGATCGAAAAGGCGATCGAACTCAATGGACAGGCGGTAAAAATGAATCTCGAAGCGTTCGCCTGGGGGCGTCGGGCAGCTGCCGAACCTGACAGGATGGCGGAGCTCGTCGACGGCGTTAAGGCGCGAACGGTTTCCCGGCAAAAGGCTGGGACGCTTCCTGAAGCAATCGAGCTTCGGGTGGCATTTCTTGCCGACTATCAGGATGCGCGTTATGCGCAGCGCTACGCACGGATTCTGGAGAATGTCCGCGAGGCGGAATCCCGGATCGAACCGGAATCTCAGGCATTGAGCGAAGCCGTTGCGTATTCGCTCTTCAAGCTCATGGCTTACAAGGACGAATACGAGGTCGCGCGCCTTTACACCAACGGCGAATTCGAAAAACAGGTCGCTTCAGCCTTCGAAGGCGAAAGGATGCGCTTCGAGTTCCATCTCTCTCCACCCTTGCTCGCACGCAAGGACAAGGCCACGGGCTTGCCTCGCAAGTTGCGTTTCGGTCCCTGGATATTTCCCGTCTTCAAGCTGCTTGCCTCGCTCAAGTTCCTGCGTGGAACGGTCTTCGATGCTTTTGGCTATACGCAGGAACGCCGGACGGAACGCCAACTCGTGGTCGAGTTTGAGGAAAGGATCGCGGAGATCGTTTCCAGGCTGACAACCGACAATCTTGATGTCGCGGTTCAACTCGCCGGTATGCCGCAAAAAATTCGAGGCTACGGTCATGTCAAGGAACGCAATCTGAAGAAGGCGAGGGAGGAAGAATCCAGACTGATTGCCCAGTTTCGGGCGCCAAAGCAGACTGCCGGGAAATTCTCCGAGGATATGCCCGCGCGCCTGACGCAGCTTTGATTGCCGGGGAGTCGCGCAGGCTGGCGAACACGGGTGCAACCGCTTGCTTGTATCGACGCGCCGCGGGTATTTGCCGCACAGTGGGCAAATGCTCACGACAGTGCTCGCAGAATTGTCCATGCGGCCGGCATTGTTGCCAAGAACAGGGGCGAAGCGGGCTATTCGAGACCGGATCCCAACCACGCGTTCTTCGCCTCCGATACCGGGAGCCATATCACCGGGGCGACGCTTGCCGTCGATGGCGGCCATCTTGTTTCATCGCTTTGAACTGACTTTGTGAGGACTGACATGGATTTTGAGATTCCTCCCCTCGTTGAGGACTATCGCCGGCGCATTGCCGACTTCGTCGAGCGCGAGGTTCTGCCGCTCGAATCCGACGGTTCAGCCTATGACGCGCACGAGAACATCGACCTCGCCGTCCTCGATAAACTCAGGGCGAAGGCGAGGGCGGAAGGCCTGTGGTGCCTGCAATTGAAGCCCGAGACCGGCGGCCAGGGGCTGGGCAAGGTCGGCATGGCGGTATGCTACGAGGAGATGAACCGGTCGATCTTCGGTCCCGTAGTGTTTAATTCAGGCGCTCCCGACGACGGCAACATGATGGTGCTGGAAAAGGCGGCAACACCGGAGCAGAAGGAACGCTGGCTGAAGCCGATCGTCGAGGGCAAGGTGCGTTCCTCCTTCGTCATGACGGAGCCCCATCCAGGCGGCGGTTCCGACCCTTCGATGATGCTGACGACGGCGGAGCGCAAGGGCGATCGCTACGTCATCCGCGGTCGCAAATGGTTCATTACCGGCGCCGACGAGGCGAAGCACTTCATTCTGGTGGCGCGGACTTCAGACGATGCGCGCAAGGGGCTGACGGCCTTCCTGTTCGATCGGGACCAGCCGGGCTGGAAGATCGAGCGACGCATCCCGATCATGGGTCCGGAAGAGCATGGCGGCCATTGCGAACTGACGTTCGAGGATCTCGAGATCCCCGCCGAAAATGTGCTGCTGAACAAGGGCGACGGGCTGAAGATCACCCAGATGCGGCTCGGGCCTGCGCGCCTCACGCATTGCATGCGCTGGCTCGGCCTGTCGAAGCGCTGCGTTGAGGTCGCCCGCACCTATGCTGGCGAGCGCTTTGCCTTCGGGGAGAGACTCGCCGACCGCGAGAGCATTCGCATGATGCTCGGCGACCTCGCCATGCAGATCGAGATCGGTCGGCTGCTGGTGATGAAGGCGGCCTGGGCGCTCGACCAGGGCAGCTTCGCACGCAAGGAGGTCTCCATGGCCAAGGTCCATATGGCCAATCTGCTGCACAAGGCGGCCGACACGGCGATCCAGATCAACGGCGCACGCGGCTATTCCAAGGATACGGTGCTGGAATGGATCTACCGTTATGCCCGTCAGGCGCGGCTCGTCGACGGCGCCGACGAGGTGCACAAGATGGTGCTCGACCGGCACCTGTCCGAAGAGGGCAGGCAATTCTGGCAGTGGCCGGTGGCGCATGAGGCAAGCGGCCGTGAATGACCGAGCGCAACCGTCCGCTACGAACCTGGACGATGCCCTGCACGCCGAGCGGGTGGGAAGCTTTCTGGCGGCGACCTTCGGCGGCGGGCAGAGGTTCACATGCGAGCGGATCGGCGGTGGCCAGTCCAATCCGACCTATGCGGTGGATTTCGGCGAACGAAAGCTGATCCTGAGAGAGAAGCCGAGGGGAGAAACCCTGCCGGGCGCGCATGCCATCGACCGCGAATTCCGGGTGCTCAAGGCGCTGGAGACGACCGATGTGCCGGTGCCCAAGGTTGTTCTCTACCACGACGATCCCGAGGCGCTCGGCACGCCCTTCTATCTCATGGACCGCCTCGACGGACGGGTCTTTCACGATTGCGCCCTGCCGTCGCTTTCGCCGGAGGAGCGCAGGGGCATGTTTCTGTCAATGGCCGAAGCGATGGCGAAGCTGCATGCCGTCGACCCCGCGTCCATCGGGCTCGCCGATTTCGGCAGGCCAGGCAATTATTTCGAGCGGCAGGTCGCGCGCTGGTCGCGGCAGTATCGCGAGTCGCCCAGCGGACCCTTGCCCGATCTCGACCGGTTGTCGGAATGGCTGACGGCCAACCTGCCCGAAGACGACGGGCGGGTTGCCATCGCGCATGGCGACTTCCGGCTCGGCAACATGATCTTCCATCCGAGCTGGCCCGAAGTCGTCGGCATCCTCGACTGGGAACTGGCGACTCTCGGTCATCCGCTCGCCGATCTGGGCTATTGTTGCCTGCCATGGAACACGGCACCGGACGAATATGGCGGCATTCTCGGTCTCGACCGAGAGGCGCTCGGCATTCCGACACAGGCGGAATTCGTCGCGCACTACTTCGCCCATGCGATCCCGACCACACCGCTCAAACCCTTCCACGTCGTCTTCGCGCTGTTCCGCTTCTCGGCCATCTGGGTCGGCATCGCCGACCGGGCGAAGGCCGGAAGCGCTGCCGCGGTCAATACCGGCAATGCCCTTCCGCTCGCCCGGACATTCGCGCAGCGCGCACTCGAAATCGTCAATAGGGAGCAGGCGGACTGAATCTGGATATCGCGGTTTAACTAACAGGTCTGCCGTATCCTCCTGGGCGGACCGGGCCCGGCACGGACAATTGCTGTTTGTGCCGGGCCAATGCTTTTCAGGTTATCGAATCTGTTGTTTGACACGCCGGAAAAGAGCCCGGCGCGACGAGGCAGGTGAGCCTGTGGCTGGACAGAGTGAGAACCTCGGTGATCTCGCTCCTGCCGGCGTCCACTTCGGACATGTCCAGCCCATCCGGCAGACAAGAGAACGGGTCAAACGCGAAACCATGAGCCGGTGGCGTTCCCTGCATCGCGCATGGTTCGGCGATGTCTGAAAAAGGGCCGTATCCGGACTGTCCGTTTCCGGAATCAAAGACTTGGAAGAGGACATTGCGGGCAGGTCGCGCCGAGGTCGGTGCGCGCATCTTCGATTGTCCGGGCTCGCGACGGCGGATGACAATTGAAGTTCCAAGGGGCGCGCAGAGGTGCGGTCCGGGCAACTTGGATTACCGGTCGCGATGAACCCACATTCGGATTCGGAAATGTGCCTCAGAACCGCGTCAAGCGTGCACCTGCGCCGTGGCGGCATTGTCCTCCGGTTCCGGGCGAAGTTCGCGTGCGGATATGAAGGTGTAGAACATCGGCACCACGAAGAGCGTGAACAAGGTTCCGATCAGGATGCCGGAGAAGATTACCAGGCCCATCGCCCCGCGCGCTGCTGCGCCGGCGCCTGACGACAGGATCAGCGGCACCACGCCGAGAGACATCGCCGCCGTGGTCATCAGGATCGGCCGCAGCCGGACCTTCGCCGATGCGACGATAGCGTCCAGGCGCGACAGACCGTGATGTTCGCGTTGCTGGTTGGCGAACTCGACAAGCAGGATGCCGTGCTTCGTGATCAGCCCGATCAGCGTGATCAGGCCGATCTGGGTGTAGATGTTGAGCGTCCCGAGACCGAGATTGAGCGGCACGATCGCGCCGAAGATCGATAGTGGCACCGCCATCATGATGATCAGCGGATCGCGGAAGCTCTCGAATTGCGCCGCCAGCACCAGATAGATCACCACGACCGCCATGGCGAAGGCGATCAGGATCGTGTTGCCCTGATCCTTCTCCAGCCGCGACTGGCCGGAATAGTCGACGAAGAAGCCGTCCGGCAGTGCCGCCCGCGCAATGTCATCGATGGCCTGCAAGCCTTCGCCTGTCGTCACGCCGGGGAGCGGCAGCGCCGAGATCGTCGCCGAATTGAGCTGGTTGAACTGCTCGATCGAGGCCGGTGAGGCCGCCGTCGAGACCGTCGTGACGGCCGACAAAGGCACCATCTCTCCGGTCGAGGAACGCACGAAGAAGCCGCCGAGGCTCTCCGGGTTGTCGCGGTATTCCTGCGGCACCTGGGTGATCACGTCGTAGCTGTTGGAGTCGCGGTCGAACTGTGCGACCGAACCGCCGCCGACAAGCACGCCCAGCGTCGTGCCGACCTGGCTCGCAGGAATGTTCAGCGCCGCCGCACGCTCGCGATCGACTGACACCGTCACTTGCGGGGCGTCGAAGGCGAGCGAGTTCTGCACGATGATGAAGCGGCCCGTGGCTTGCGCCTTCTGGCGGATTTCCTCGGCCACCTCGTAAACCTGGCTCGGATCGCCGGTCGACTGGAGGACGACCGAGATCGGCAGGCCGCCGCCTGCGCCCGGCAGGGAGGGCGGCGCAAAAACCAGCGCCTGCACGCCCGTCACCGAGGAGAGGCGCGCCTGGATGTCGCTCTGGATCTCCTTTTGCGACCGGTCCCTTTCGCTCCAGTCCTTGAAGGCCCAGACCGCGATGCCCGCATTGGTCTGGCCGCCGAAACCGGTGATCGAGAAATTCGCGTCCAGTTCGGGCAGGTCCTTTGTCTTGCCGCGCATCTCGTCGACATAGAGCTGGGTATAGTCCGTCGTCGCGTAGCGAGGCGCCGTGATCAGCGAGAACAGCGCCCCCCGGTCTTCCTCCGGCGCCAGCTCGCTCGACGTCTTGACAAAAAGGAAGCCGGTCAGCGCCACCAGCGAAGCGACGATCATCAGGGTCACAGGTCGGTATTTCAGCGATCCGCCGACAAGCCTCTCGTAGAAATTTTCCAGCCGTTCGAACGTCCCGTCGACGAAGGACTGGAAGCGGCTGTCGCTGTGCGCCAGCAGTCGCGCGCTCATCGCCGGGGTAATCGTCAGCGCCACGATGCCGGAGATCACGACCGCGCCGGCCAGCGTGAAGGCGAATTCCTTGAACAACGAACCGGTAAGGCCACCGGTGAAGGCAAGCGGCGCGAAAACGGCAGCCAGCGTTACCGTCATGGCGATGACGGCAGAGGAGATTTCGCGCATGCCGGCGAAGGCCGCCTGACGCGGCGTAAGTCCTTCCTCGATATGGCGGTGGATGTTCTCCACCACGACGATGGCGTCATCGACGACAAGACCGATCGCAAGCACCATGGCGAGCAGCGACAGGAGGTTGATCGAATAGCCCATGCCGAGCAGGATTGCGCAGACGCCGATCAAGGACAGCGGGATCGTCACGATCGGCATCAGCACGGAGCGGAAAGAACCCAGGAAGAGCAGGATCACCACTACGACGATCGCCACCGCCTCGCCGATCGTCTTGAACACCTCCTCGATGGAGGCGCTGATGGCGTCGGTCGCGTTGTAGACGAGCTTCATCTCCATGCCCTGCGGCAGGGTCGACTGGATGGCGGGAAGCTCGGCGATCACGGCATCGGCGGTATCGAGCGGGTTGGCCGCCGGCGTCGGGAAGATGCCGATAAACGTCCCCGGCTCGCCGTTGAAATTGACCACCATGTCGGTGCTCTCGGCGGCAAGCTCCACATCGGCCACGTCACGCAGCCTGATCACCTCGTCGCCGCTCGACCTGAGCGGCAGCGCCCCGAACGCCTCGGGCGTGCGCAATGTCGTTTCAGTCGTGATCGAATAGGTGACGTATTCGTTCTTGGTCTTGCCGGGGGCGGAGAGGAAGTTGGCCTGGTTGATGGCCGCGACCACTTCCGCCGCCGTGACGCCGCGTGCGGCGAGGCGCACCGGGTCGATCCAGACCCGCATCGAATAGTTCGCCGCGCCCATGATCTGCACTTCGGCGACGCCCTCGATGGTCGACATGCGGGGTCGGATGACGCGCTTGATATACTCGGTGAGCTGTTCGGCCGTCATGTTCGGGTTCTGCATCGCGATATACATGATCGCGAACTGCATGCCGGTGCCCTTGACGATGGTCGGGTCCTTGGCGTCGGACGGCAATTGGCCGCGGACCTGCTGCACCTTCGACATCACCTCGGTCAGGGCGACGTCGGGATCGGAACCGAGTTTCATCTGCACCGTGACGACGCTGGTCGAGGGACGGCTCTGCGAGGTGACGTAGTCGATGTTCTCGGTCGTGGCGACGGCCGCCGCAATGGGCGAGGTGACGAAGCCCTGGATCAACTCGGGCGAAGCGCCCGGATAGACCGTCGTCACCGTGATGACAGTCTCTTCGACCTCCGGATATTCGCGGACGGCCAGATTGAAAATGCCCTGGAAGCCGATCAGCAGGATCAGCAGCGCGAAGACGGTCGAAAGGACCGGCCGGCGGATGAAGAGCGCGGAAATGTTCATTGCGCCGAACTCTTTTTCATGACCGGTTGGACGTCGTTGTTGACGGTCACCCGGGCGCCGTTCGACAACCGGTTCTGACCGGCATTGACGACCTGGTCGCCGGCCGAAAGGCCTTCGAGCATTTCCACGGTCCCGTCGGAGCGCCGTCCGGGCTTGACGAAGACCTGTTCGACGGTGGTGACCGGCGCTGCGTTTGCGTCGTCGTCCTCGGCGGGCTTCGAGACCACGCGGTAGACGAAGTCGCCGTAGAGGCTGGTCACCAGGGCTGTTTGCGGAATGATGATCACGTCGGCCTCGGTCGGCAGAGCGACGCGCACCCGCACGAACTGTCCGGGATTGAGCCGGCCTTCGGGGTTCTCGATTTCGGCGCGCACCGAGACGAGCCGGGTGGAGGGATCAATCTTCGGGTCGATGCCGGTGATCCTGCCGGAAAACGGTTGGTCGTCCTCGGTCAAGCCGAGCCGCACCGGCTGACCGATCTTTAGCTGGTCGAACTCCTGTTCGGGCACGGTGAAGTTAGCGTGCATCGTCTCGAGGTTTTGCAATGTCGCGACCACATGGCCCGGCGAGATGTACTGGCCGAGATCAATCTGGGGAATGCCAATCGTGCCGCCGAACGGCGCGCGCAGCTTCTTCTGGTTCAGTACGGCCTGCAGCTTTGCCACCTGTGATTCCGACGCGGTCGCGGCCGCCTCGGCGGTGTCGAGGGTCGACTGCGTGCCGACGCCACGGGTCTGCAGCTCCTTCGCGCGTTCGAGCGCCTTTCGGTTGAGTGCCAGCTCGGATTCCGCCGCCGCGAGGTCGGCCTGCTGCACCTCGTCGTCCAGGCGGACCAGCACGTCGCCCTGTTTCACCGTTTCGTTGGCGGCAAACAGAACCTCCTTGACCACCCCGGCCACTTCCATCGTCAGGTCGACGCCGTTGGCTGCGTTGACCGTGCCGATCGCGCGTATCGTCGGCTGCCATTCCACCGCTTCGACCTCGGTGGTCGAAACGGCGGCGGCCGGGGGCTGCTGGTTGGCGAAGAAGTCCTTGATCGCCTTGTCCCTGAACATGTTGAAGCCGACCAGCCCGCCGCATACGAGTGCCAGTAGGATGAAGGCGATGATGAATCTCTTGATCATGGCAATTGTGTCTGTTGTCTTCTCTGGAAGAGGGCCCCCGGCATGGAAGGCTTGCGGCACCTGCCACTTCACTGTACCGTCTGGACGGTAAAGTCAATGGGAGGCCGACGATGGCTCGAGGCGGGACATCGCATGACAGGATTTTGAATGCGGCCGCCGAACTCGCGGTAAGCGAGGGTGCGGCGCATCTCTCGCTCGACGCGGTGGCCGCCAGGGCCGGCGTCTCGAAGGGCGGGTTGCTCTACAACTTTCCGAACAAGGCTGCGTTGATGCAGGGGCTGGTCGAGCGCTTCATAGAATTGTTTCGGAGCGAGATCGAAGAGAGTGCGGGCGAGGGCCATGCGGGCCGCCTTGCACCCACCTATCTGTCCATCGTCCTGCGCAACCTGGACGAAAAATTGCCTCGCTCTTCCGGGCTGCTCGCCGTGCTCGCGGAAAATCCGTGCATGATGGAACCAGTCAAGGCTTTCCATCGCGATTTGCTTGACCGTCTGTTGGACGAGGCTTCCGATCCCGGCGCGGTCCTCGTGTTGTTCATGGTTCTGGAAGGGCTGCGGGCGCAGCGGCTGCTTGGGACCGATATCCTCGAACCGGAGGAACGCAACATACTTCTGGTAAGGATCAATTCTCTTCTGGGCGAAGAATAGCGGGCGCGCACCGACGGATGCGCCTGTTGAGGTATTCCTCATGCGAGGAATGGCATGGAGCTGGTCGCAAACCAACTTCGCGGTGCCAGAGCGGCGGCAAGCGCCGCATGAACTTGAAGACGGTGCGTGGACGTCGAATGTCTGCTCTTTGGGTGGGCAGCGCCAATTCCCTCAACGACCGACATGACGGCGCAATGCGGTCGTGGATTGAGGGGCTGCTGCGGGATGGCTTCTGGCCTGCCGCACAGATGCGCTTATCCTCGCGATCCAAGTCGCTCTTGCCGGCAGCGAGTTCCTTCGGCTGTTCTACGCGATCACCCCGAACACCGAACTGCTGCATGCGAGCGCAATGATGTGGGGTTTGTCCTGTCTGGCGTTCCTGTTTCGCCTTGGCGCAATGGCGATACGATAGGCCGGGCGGCTCGCGGCAACCGTCGTGTCAGGGGTAGGTGCACTGCAAAAGCGTTGTCCGGTCGAGTTCGCGTAGAAACGCTTGCCTTGCCGCGAACAGCGGCCCCTTGAGCTTGCAGGCCGGAGTCAGCGTGCAATTGCCTCCGTCTGGTCTGAAGCATTCGACGAGCGGCTGACCGGCTTCGAGGAGTCGAACGATTTCACCGATGGTGATCCGGTCGGCGGGCCGCGCCAGTTCGATGCCGCCCGCCTTGCCTCTGTGCGTTGCAACGATCCCGCCTTTGGCGAGGACTTGCACGATCTTGGCCAGATGGTTGCGCGATATCCCGAACTGGCTGGCGATCTCGTGGGTGCTGAATACACGATCCGGTTCGCCGGCCAGCCACATCAGCGCCCTCAGTCCGAAGTCGGTGAACGAAGTAAGTCGCATTGCCAATACCTGCGTCGTTTTCACAATGGTCGCACGAGATATCGCATGTTAAATTGGCATTTGAAATACCGATTAAGCACGTGAGCAGGCAGGAATTACATGGATGTTGCGGATAGAAGGGCCCGGGCCATGGCCGAGATATCGGATAGGACCGGCATCACTGAGGCGATGATCGAGACACTCGTGCGTGGCTTCTACGACAGAGTTCGCGCCGACGGCTTGCTCGGGCCGATTTTTCAGGCCCGGATTGCAGACTGGGAACCACATCTGCAGCGCATGTGCGCCTTCTGGTCCTCGGTCACTCTGATGAGTGGCAGTTACCATGGCCAGCCCATGGCAAAACACCTTTCGTTGCCGATCGACGCGCGCCATTTCGACCGGTGGCTCTGGCTGTTTGCTCAAACGGCGGGGGAGTTGTGCCCTCCGGCTGCGGCGGACTACTTCGTCGAGCGGGCGAACGTTATCGCCCAAAGCCTCGAACTGGGTGTTGCCGGCAGCGCGGGCTTCTTTCTGGACAAGGGCGAGCGCCTGATGCGGCCGGATGACGATGTCTTCCTGCCGGGAGCAGTCGATTTCTGGATGGATGAATCAGCATGACACCTGACGATGATGATGCGCCCGCCAGCTATGCCTCCCCACCTTGCTACATGCACGAGCTCGATCCTG
>JAGRLL010000421.1 GCA_020441855.1 Nitratireductor sp. | reverse complement strand
GGCTTTTCCTTAGCCGTGTCGGGGATGATGATCCCGCCGGCGGTCTTCTCCTCGGATTCGACCCGGCGCACCAGCACGCGGTCGTGCAGCGGACGGAACTTGATCTTTGCCATGGAAGGTTTCCCGTTTCTGACGTTGTTCTTGCGGCCCGGCGCCGTTAATGACGGCGGAGCCTGTTAAAATTCGGTTAGCACTCACCAAAGGCGAGTGCTAACGGCGGCTGAGATAGGAGTTCGGTCCCGGCTTGTCAATGCGTCGGCGCATTCAAGCCCGCAATCAATTCGGGATTGCCAGGTGTTTCTGGGGCACTGCCTTCGCCGGCCTAGCCGCCATTTCGGCGCATCGGGCGCGGTTCGGAAAAAAAGTCGCCCTGTGCCAGCAGGATGTCCTGGTCGATCAGCGCCATCGCCTGCTGTTCGTCGCTCACGCCGCTGGCGATGATCTCGACTTCCGGATGGCCTTGCCCCCTGGCGACGACGCGATGGATCGGCCGCTCCTCTCCATCATCGACCACGATCCGTGCGATGTCGATGATGACGATGGCAAACAAATTGGACTTTACCGCCTCGCGCGCGCTGCGCGTATCCGGACAATTGCCGATGGCGAGCGTGAAACCCATCTCGCGCAGACGGTGAAGCCGGTCGGTCTGTGCCGCGTCGAGCGAGGCGTAGTCGCGGTGGTCAATACGCGCGATCAGTCGTCCGCCCAACGCCCCGTTGGCGTCGAGAATGCGTTCGATGCCGGCAAAGGCGTGCGTGTCGGCGAGCGTCGTCTGGTGCAGACGCCAGATGACGCCGGCGTGTTTGCCGGTGCGATCCAGTTCGCGCAACAATCGCATCGATTGCAGGAGCATGCGCCGGTCTATCTCCGGTGCGCTGGAATAGGCCGGCTCGATGGCGCGTCCGATGTCGGAACCTTCGTCGGACTGCGCCGCGTGTTTCGCCTTGCCTTCGGGCGCTTCGGTCAGATAGGCGACCGCCTCGAAGAAACGGGTCTTGCGGCCGGGCAGGCTGACAATCGGCTGGAACCAGGCCTCGATCTGGTTCCTGTCGAGTGCCTGCGCGAGTCTGGCGCCGATCAGCCTGGCTTGCGGCAGGTGCGCGCCATGGCCACGCGCGGCGGGATCGAATTGAATGACCTTGTCCGACTCGCTGCCGGGTTCGCCTGCTTGTGGCGCGCCAACGGACCCGGCTTTGCTTTCGGCCGGCGTTTCGTTCGCCGCATGGCCGCGCGCGTGGCCGATGGCGTTGACGGCCATGCGTGTTTCGACACCCTGCTCCATGCCGCTTTCCAGCCGGGCGATGCGCCGCCGCATGTCGGCCTCGAATGCCGCCAGTCCCTCGGTGCGCTGCAGGAAGGCGAGGCCGAAGCGCACGAAGGTTGCATAGCTCGCGATTGCCAGCGTCACCGCGCCGGCCGTCACGATGATCAATGTCGCGTTCGGCCCGCTCGCGACCTGCAGTTCGGCCGGCATGTACCGGATGGCAATTGCCGTCAGGATTGCCGCGACGAGGCCGGCGAGAATCGGCAGGGCGAGAAATCGGATCATCTTCGGTTTCGGTGGCGGCTGATGGAGATTTGCCTTGATCATAGGCAATGGCCGGCATGCTTGAAAGGATTATCGCGTCGAATGGTAACCGCCCGGATGCTTATGCCGCGCGCTACCAGCTTGACCCGCAACGGTGCCTTTGCCAAAAGGCGGGACCCTTGCGGGAAGTCGATCCGCGCAGGTTGCCGAACCACTCGATCGAGCCGACCGGCCGAACCGTTGGCCGAAAACCAAGATTGCTTGAGCACATGGATTTCCATTCGAGCCGCATCGACGGCCTGTCGGAACTTGCTGGCCGCTACGACGGCATATTGTGCGATGTCTGGGGCGTGCTGCACAACGGCGTGACCGCGTGGAAAGGGGCCATCGAGGCGCTTTCGGGATTTCGCCGGCAAGGCGGATCGGTGGTCATGATCACCAACGCGCCGCGCCCGCACGGACCGGTCCTCGAACAATTGGCCGGCCTCGGCGTTCCCGAAGGCACGTTCGACGCGGTCGTCACTTCCGGCGATGTCACCCGCATGCTGGTCACCGAAATGTCGCCCGCCGTCTACCATCTCGGTCCCGATCGAGACCTCTCGCTCTACCAAGG